>NZ_CP009435.1:0-304980 GCF_000960995.1 Burkholderia glumae LMG 2196 = ATCC 33617
ATAGTTTTCGGAGAGAACCAGCTATTTCCAAGTTTGTTTAGCCTTTCACCCCTATCCACAGCTCATCCCCTAACTTTTCAACGTTAGTGGGTTCGGACCTCCAGTACGTGTTACCGCACCTTCATCCTGGCCATGGATAGATCACTTGGTTTCGGGTCTACGCCCAGCAACTGAACGCCCTATTCGGACTCGCTTTCGCTACGCCTGCCCTATTCGGTTAAGCTTGCTACTGAACGTAAGTCGCTGACCCATTATACAAAAGGTACGCCGTCACCCCTTACGAGGCTCCGACTGTTTGTATGCATGCGGTTTCAGGATCTATTTCACTCCCCTCCCGGGGTTCTTTTCACCTTTCCCTCACGGTACTGGTTCACTATCGGTCGATCACGAGTATTTAGCCTTGGAGGATGGTCCCCCCATCTTCAGACAGGATTTCACGTGTCCCGCCCTACTTGTCGTACACCTAGTTCTTTCATACTGTTTTCGCCTACAGGGCTATCACCTGCTATGGCCGCACTTTCCAGAGCGTTCGGCTAACAATACAAATAAAGAGTACAGGCTCTTCCCATTTCGCTCGCCACTACTTTGGGAATCTCGGTTGATTTCTTTTCCTGCGGTTACTTAGATGTTTCAGTTCACCGCGTTCGCTTCACATGACCTATGTATTCAGTCATGGATACTCCAAAAGGAGTGGGTTTCCCCATTCGGACATCTACGGATCAAAGCTCGTTTGCCAGCTCCCCGTAGCTTTTCGCAGGCTACCGCGTCCTTCATCGCCTGTGATCGCCAAGGCATCCACCACATGCACTTGTTCGCTTGACCCTATAACGAGTCTGTCTCGCTCTCCCGAAGGAGATGACAGCCGCTACAGGTTGAGTTCTCGCATTTGTGCCGTATTCCAATTGAGCCGAACTTGCGTTCGAATCATCTTGAGATACATCGATACAATCACAACCCGGATAACTTCCACGCCCATCTCAAATAAGCGCTTCCGCTATCCACTTTACTACTTCTTCCAGATTGTTAAAGAACGACAGCCGATAAGCGCTACTTCTCGCTCATCCTCTGACTGGCTCAATCGCCAATGACAACTGCTCAGCATCCCTGAACGTTTGTCATTGAAGATTGGTGGAGGCAGACGGGATCGAACCGACGACCCCCTGCTTGCAAAGCAGGTGCTCTCCCAGCTGAGCTATGCCCCCTTCCCTACAGAGACTACCCAGGTGTTCCGTGTCAGACAATTGGTGGGTCTGGTTGGATTCGAACCAACGACCCCCGCCTTATCAAGACGGTGCTCTAACCGACTGAGCTACAGACCCCTGAGTCTGTCTTGATCAACAGCCGATAAGCGTGAACGCTCAATGTATGCGGAATAAGCTCGAGAAAGGAGGTGATCCAGCCGCACCTTCCGATACGGCTACCTTGTTACGACTTCACCCCAGTCATGAATCCTACCGTGGTGACCGTCCTCCTTGCGGTTAGACTAGCCACTTCTGGTAAAACCCACTCCCATGGTGTGACGGGCGGTGTGTACAAGACCCGGGAACGTATTCACCGCGGCATGCTGATCCGCGATTACTAGCGATTCCAGCTTCATGCACTCGAGTTGCAGAGTGCAATCCGGACTACGATCGGTTTTCTGGGATTAGCTCCCCCTCGCGGGTTGGCAACCCTCTGTTCCGACCATTGTATGACGTGTGAAGCCCTACCCATAAGGGCCATGAGGACTTGACGTCATCCCCACCTTCCTCCGGTTTGTCACCGGCAGTCTCCTTAGAGTGCTCTTGCGTAGCAACTAAGGACAAGGGTTGCGCTCGTTGCGGGACTTAACCCAACATCTCACGACACGAGCTGACGACAGCCATGCAGCACCTGTGTATCGGTTCTCTTTCGAGCACTCCCGAGTCTCCTCAGGATTCCGACCATGTCAAGGGTAGGTAAGGTTTTTCGCGTTGCATCGAATTAATCCACATCATCCACCGCTTGTGCGGGTCCCCGTCAATTCCTTTGAGTTTTAATCTTGCGACCGTACTCCCCAGGCGGTCAACTTCACGCGTTAGCTACGTTACTAAGGAAATGAATCCCCAACAACTAGTTGACATCGTTTAGGGCGTGGACTACCAGGGTATCTAATCCTGTTTGCTCCCCACGCTTTCGTGCATGAGCGTCAGTATTGGCCCAGGGGGCTGCCTTCGCCATCGGTATTCCTCCACATCTCTACGCATTTCACTGCTACACGTGGAATTCTACCCCCCTCTGCCATACTCTAGCCTGCCAGTCACCAATGCAGTTCCCAGGTTGAGCCCGGGGATTTCACATCGGTCTTAGCAAACCGCCTGCGCACGCTTTACGCCCAGTAATTCCGATTAACGCTCGCACCCTACGTATTACCGCGGCTGCTGGCACGTAGTTAGCCGGTGCTTATTCTTCCGGTACCGTCATCCCCGAAGGATATTAGCCCTCAGGATTTCTTTCCGGACAAAAGTGCTTTACAACCCGAAGGCCTTCTTCACACACGCGGCATTGCTGGATCAGGCTTTCGCCCATTGTCCAAAATTCCCCACTGCTGCCTCCCGTAGGAGTCTGGGCCGTGTCTCAGTCCCAGTGTGGCTGGTCGTCCTCTCAGACCAGCTACTGATCGTCGCCTTGGTAGGCCTTTACCCCACCAACTAGCTAATCAGCCATCGGCCAACCCTATAGCGCGAGGCCCGAAGGTCCCCCGCTTTCTTCCGTAGATCGTATGCGGTATTAATCCGGCTTTCGCCGGGCTATCCCCCACTACAGGACATGTTCCGATGTATTACTCACCCGTTCGCCACTCGCCACCAGGTGCAAGCACCCGTGCTGCCGTTCGACTTGCATGTGTAAGGCATGCCGCCAGCGTTCAATCTGAGCCAGGATCAAACTCTTCAGTTCAATACCTGTTACTGTTTTCGGTTCCGTTAAGAACCGGTCGCTCACTCAAAGCTGACAGGTTATGAATTGCTTCATCAACCTGACTTACTTTTGTGTGAGACTCTTGATACTTTTGCTTCCCGATCCGAAGATCAGGTCCGCGTCGATCAAGCGCCCACACTTATCGGCTGTTAATTTTTAAAGAGCATTTCCACCGATCCGACCGAACTGTTCGGCCTTCCCGGCAGCGCTGCGTTGTCAGCAGCAGAGAAGTGAGATTATGATCAACGTTTCGCAGCGCGTCAACTACTTTTTTGCTCGCCGCGATCCACTTCTTCGTCGATCACTTCCCTTCGGCCGGTTCCACTGGCTGCCCAACCTCGGCGCCCCGCTTCTCCCACCTTGCTTCCCTTTCCGCACCGCGTTTCCGGCAGCGCGAAAGAGGCGTGATTTTAAGCACGTGTGCGCCATCGTGCAAGAGGAAAATCGAACAATCTTTCCTAAGCGCGTATCGGGCGGCAAATTTCGGAGCCGCCAATTCCAACCGATCAACCGCCGACATCGGCCACCGCCGACGATGAATTCATCGGGACTTCCCGACGATTCGCTGCATACTTCTGGAACGGACTAAAATGATGGGTTCAACGCACCCACCTAATCCATTCAGATCTATGCGCCAGCGAACCGCCAAACGCCTTCCCCCCGATGCCGACAAACTAGTCGGACTGTCGCTCGCGCTGTTCGCCTCCGGCAGCCGTGTCGAGGACCGGTTCTGGGAAGCGAAGCTCGACGCGCTACTCACCAAGGTGATCCGCAACGGCAATCAGACCACGCTCGATGCGGCGCTCGACCATCTGCAACAGAATCACCCCGACGCCTACGGGGCGCTCGCCGATATGGCCGAAACCCACAGCGAATCGCTGCTGGTGGAGCATGAGGACAGGATGCATGAGGCCCTGTTGGTAGCCGTGCCAATCCTCGCCTGGACGCGCTATATGATTCCGTCGGGCCCGATCAAGACGGAGATCGCGGACGTGCTGCGCACGCATCTGCAGGCGCACGTGCTCGCCGAGCACGCACATGTGGCGCTGGCGCCCTTCCTGTACAGCATCGACCAGTTGCCTCGCCATCATGTCGAGGCCTATCGTCTCACGCAGCAATTGGCACAGGCCGCACTCGGCGGCCAACCCCCGCGCCTCAACTTCGGCGACCTGCCCGAAACCTCTCCGATCCTCGCCGACCCGCGCTTCCTGCTGGCCGTAGTCGCCACGCCCGCCGGCTCACCGATGTTTCGCTGGCAAGAAGAAGACCAGGGCGTGCGCATCGAGCGCAGCCAATGCCTCGAGCAATGGACGAGCCAAGGGGGCGGCAATCTGTCGAACGCGCTGCCCGGCTGCGAATTCGAGTGCCTGCTGCCGGATGCCTACTATTCGGCCTGCCGCGACGCCGACGAGCGCGTGCGCCCGCATACGGTCCGCACCGCGATCCGCTATCTGTTCGACACGATCGGCGCGGCGCCGCAGGAACTTCGAGCCGTGGTCGCGGGCTTCGGCGAACGCCGCATCGACGAATATCGGATTGGCTTCACGCGCCGCGGCAGCAACGACGTGATCTACGGCGTCGTATGGCCGCTCTATGGGCGCGAAAACGGCGACATCGCCGCCGAGGACACCATGCTCGAGACCGAGACGCCAGTCGACGGCCCCGTCGAGGAAATCGTCTCGCTGCTGAGGGAAACCGGCGTCACCGACATCCGTCGCCACGCCAGCCGTTTCGAGCCGGAGTACTGCGACGATTGTGGCGTTCCCTTGTACGCCGACCCCCTGGGTGAAATCGTCCATGCGGAAATGCCGGAGGACGCATCGCCCGCTCAGCCGCATTTTCACTGAGTCGCAGCACCGACCCGCGTCACCGTCAGTGACAAAGAGCCGCCCGAGGGGCGGCTCTTTTTTTTCGCATACTGACATTTCCGCTTATGTCGTTTGGCTAGGCCGACACGGCACAAGCGTTTTGTCATCATGGCCTCAGCATTTCAGGTCATCACCGACAAACGCAACGATTAGAGAGGCAACAAATGCGATTCATGGTGTTGAGTTCCGACGCGGAGCGCCGCGATGGTCTGAGGGCCCTGCTCAGGCAAATCGACCGACATGGCGGCCACAACGATGCCAAGGACTGGCGGCAGGCCATGCGCCTCGTCCGGCAACAAAGCTTCGACCTGATCGTCGTCGACTTCCTTTCTGCGATGCGGCTCGACGATCTTCGCGCATTGTGCGGGGCCTGCGCCCCGACACCGGTGGCGATGCTGGTCGACACGACCTCGCCCGCCATCGCGCCGGACCAGTTCTCGACCGGCGTGCAAGGCGTCGTGCCGCGCGGGATGGGCGCCCATCTCGTGATCCGCGCCTTCGAGATGGTCCTGCTCGGCGGCTACTACGTGCCACCCTGCGCACTGAATCTGCTCGACGCCGACGCGGCCGAGCAGCGCGCCACACGCCGCCTGGGCAGCATTCCACTGCGGCGCCAGCCCAGCATCGGCACGCTTTCGCCACGTCAGGCCCAGATCATGCGCTTCGTCCACATGGGCAACACGAACAAGATGATCGCACGCACACTCGGCATCAGCGAAGGAACCGTCAAGATCCATCTCGCCAGCATCTTCCAGCAACTGGGCGCCACCAACCGCGCCGCTGCCGTCGCCATCTACAACGGCTGGCTGCCGTCCCATCTGGAAGTGCTGATCGCCGAACGCCGGGGCCAGCCGCGGCCAACTCTCGGCGCGCCCTGCCCGATCCCGTTACGCGCCGCTAGATCTCGAGGCAAGTACCGGCCTATCACGTTCGACGGCCCCCATCTGCCGATGGTCGCCGAGCCGGAGCCGGCGACGCTGAAACGCAACACCTAGACTCGCGCCTGGCGTCGATTCGATTCCCATTTTTTTGCGTCAACGAGTAAGATTAAACGCATGGGTTTCCTCTACACGCCGCTTCCGCTCTGGGTCGCCGCCGGTGGCTGGGTCGCTGCCGTGGCCGTACTCGTGCTCGCGTCATGGGGACGTCCTTTCAGCCGGCTCAGGGATCCGACGCTGCAACATGTATGGTGTGCGCTGATCGCCACCATTACGGTGCTGTGGGCGTCGAATGCGTGGCTCGACGACGGGCTCGTGATGCATCTGCTCGGCGCGACGCTGATCGCCACGCTGTTCGACTGGACGCTCGCCCTGATCGCGATGGGTGCCGTTACCGGTATCGCCGCGGTGGTGTTCGACGCGACCTGGCAGGGTATCGGGTTGAGCTATCTCGTCTACGGTGCGCTGCCGGTGGCCGTATCGACGCTGCTACAACGCGCCACGGTTGCCTGGCTGCCGCACAGCCTGTTCGCGTTCATCGTCGGGCAAGGCTTTATCGCACCGGCCATCACGATCGGCGTGGTCGCGGCGGCCGCGGCTGGTGTGCAACTCGGGCTCGCAAACGGCTCGACGATCGTCATTCCGGCCGGCTATGGCCTGAACACGCTGCTGCTCGCGCTGGGCGAAGCCTGGTTCACCGGCATGGCGACGGCGCTGATCGCCATCTACAAGCCAGCCTGGGTCACCACCTTCGACGTGCGCCGCTACCGCCTGGGCGGCCCGCGCGCCTGAAATCCACTGCGGCTTCCAATGCATGAGCCGGCCCTGTTTGGAACGACGGAGGCGCCATTACCGAAGCTTTCGCCGTCATTTGCGGGAGGCAGGTCAATAAAATTGCGCTAAGATTGAACTCCTGATCTTCGCCGGGCATCTTACCTACCCGGTGTCTCCATTCCGCACTTTCGAATCCTGATGGACAGCTTCCCCGCCCAACGTCTATTCGGCGTGTTCGGCAAGCTGGCAGCCTGTGTGGCAGGCCTGTCGCTTGCGCTTTCCGCCCCGGCCTTCGCCGATCTGCTCGATCAGCGTACCGAACTGATCAACAAATACATCACCGAGATGCATGCCGATCCGCTCGTCGCCGACTGCGCGGCGCACGGCAACTTCATCGCGAGCACCTCGAGTGCGTTCGACCATGTCGAATTTCCCCCCAGCGCGTTCGACAACGGCAACGCGACGATCACGCCCTGGAACGACTCGTTCGACGCCGGCAAGCAGCGCGTGAAGGTCGACAACATCGTAACGGTCGAAGGCATCGGCATCCCGCAGAACGGCGGTGATCCTTCGAGCCTGAAATTCCGCTGCGGCTATGTCGGCAACCAGATGCTCGCGTTCAGCTGGAACGATCCCGTGCCGCCCGCGAAGCCTCACGTCGAGCGTAGCTCGTCGTCGAAGCATCGCGTCCATGGGCATGGCGTGCGTGGCAAATCGAAAGCGAAGGCGTCTGGCAAGACGTCCCGCAAGTCGACCGCGAAGAAGTCGGGCAGCACGGCGAAAAAAGCCGTGAAGAAGAAGTCGACTGCGAAAAAATCCTGATTCAGACGAACGGGAGGCAGCCCGCCTTCCGACGCAGACGAAACAAAAAGGCCGGGATGCTTGCGCATTCCGGCCTTTTTGTCATAAGCGCCAGTCGATGGCGGCTCGCCGCCGCCACACCTCGCGTCACGTCACGCGAATCGCTCGATCTGGTTCAGGATCGGCAGCAGCATCGCCGCACCGAGCGCCGCGCTGCGCTCACCGTTCCAGCCCACGCGCTCGTCCGGCAGGTCGGCGTTGTCCTTGAACGGCATCTCGAGCGTCAGCGACAGGCAGCCGAACGCATGGCCGACGTATTTCGAGGCAAGCTTCAGCGCATCCTCTCGATACTTGGAGGCCGGATAGCCGTAGCGGTCCTGGAAATCAGGGCTCGCCTGCTTGAAGGCGGCGACGAACGCCTGCTGCTCTTCGCGCTGACGGTCGGTGAAGCCGGGCAGCATCTCGGAACCTGCCACGAACACATACGGCAGATCCTCGTCGCCATGGATGTCGAAGAACATGTCGCAGCCGATCGCATGCAGTGCGTCGCGCACGACGTACACCTCGGGACTGCGCGCGGCGTCGGGCTCCATCCATTCGCGGTTCAGGTTCGCGCCGACCGCGTTGGTCCGCAGGTTGCCGAGCACGCTGCCGTCCGGGTTCATGTTCGGCACGATATAAAACGTCGCGTGGTCGTAGAGCTTGCGCGCCACCGCGTCGCCGGCCCAGTCGCCCCAGCCGGCGAGCCGCTTCACCAGCCCCTCGACGAACCATTCGGCCATCGATTCGCCGGGATGCTGGCGCGCGATCACCCAAACCTTCTTCTTCGTGTCGGCCTCGTCGGGCGTACCGAGCACGAGCAGCGACATGGGCCTCCCCTGGACGCTGCGGCCGAGCTCGACTACGCTCGCCTGAGGCATCTGCTGGATAGCGCCGAGAAACTCCGAGCGGCGCTCTTCGCTGTACGGTTCGAAGTAGGCGTAGTAGATGGTGTCGAATTCCGGCGTGTGATCGACCGTCATCACGGTGCCGTCGAACTCGGTCGGCACGCGAAACCAGTTCACGCGGTCGTAGCTCGCCACCGCACGATAGTCTCGCCAGCCGGCCGGATAGGCGCAGGCGTGCGCGTTCTCGAATGCGATCACGCAACGCTCGCCGCGCGCACCGGACAGGCGAAAGTAGAACCACTGCGCGAATTCGGACTGATTGTCGCCGCGAATGCGCAGCCGGATCGCATCGGGGCGCTCGCACGCCACGACGTCGATCGCGCCGGCATCGAATTGGCTCGTGATCGAAAGGCTCATCTCATCTCCAGAAAGCGGCGCCCTCGCGAGGCACCGGGTAAAGGCCAGGCCGAGGCGCCCAAGCCGGCCCGCCAACGAATCGTGGGCAGGCCGGGCTCGCGGCCCGCCGCGCGTCACGCGTCGAGCCGGCGGCGGAACACGTAGGTCGATTCGTTCGATGCCTGCGCATCGAACGCGTACCCCTCTTCGGCAAACTCCTTGAGCTGCCCGGCCGTCCCGATGCGGTTCGTCACGGCGTAACGCGCCATCAGGCCGCGCGCCCGCTTCGCATGAAAGCTGATGATCTTGTAGCGCCCGCCCTTCCAGTCCTCGAAAACCGGCGTGATCACGGGTGCCTCGAGCAGCTTTGGTTTGACCGCCTTGAAGTACTCGTTCGACGCGCAGTTCACGAGCACGCGGGCGTCGCCGTCGCGCGAGGCCAGCTGCGTGTTGAGGGCGCGCGTGATGCGCTCGCCCCAGAACGCGTACAGGTCCTTGCCGCGTGCGTTCTCGAAGCGCGTGCCCATTTCGAGCCGATACGGTTGCAGCAGATCGAGCGGCCTCAGCAGGCCATAGAGCCCCGACAGCACGCGCACGTGCTGCTGCGCGTAATCGAGGTCGGCGGCCGACAGCGTGCGGGCGTCGAACCCCTCGTACACGTCGCCGTTGAACGCGAGCACCGCCTGCTTCGCGTTCGCGGTGGTGAAAGTACGCGACCAGTCGGCATAGCGCCCGTGGTTCAGGCGCGCGAGCGAATCCGAGATGCCCATCAGCGTCGAGATCTGCTGCGGCGACAGTTTACGCAGTCCATCGATCAATTCAGCCGCATCGTCGACGAAATCGGGCAGCGTGTGCGCGGAAATGTGGGGCGCGGTCTCGTAATCGAGCGATTTCGCGGGAGAGAGAACGATTATCATAGAGGCTCGCCGGCACGCGGTGCGGTGCCGTCAGACGAAAACCACCGATTGTAACGAATGCCCAGCTCCCACGCTCCACGAAACGGCCGCCGCGTGGTGCTCGACTCGAACGTCTGGATCGATATCCTGGTGTTCGACGACCCTGCCACGCGTCCGATCCGCACCGCGCTCGAGCAAGGCGCGCTCGTCGCGCTGATCGATGCGCGCTGCCTGCGCGAGCTCGAACGCGTGCTCGATTATCCGCAATTCGCACCGCGCCAGATCGACAAGGCCGCCGCGCTCGTCACCGTCGCACGCCTGGCCCGCCTCGTCGAAAC
Organism: Burkholderia glumae LMG 2196 = ATCC 33617; assembly: GCF_000960995.1. Taxonomy (NCBI): domain Bacteria; kingdom Pseudomonadati; phylum Pseudomonadota; class Betaproteobacteria; order Burkholderiales; family Burkholderiaceae; genus Burkholderia; species Burkholderia glumae. The sequence goes on from NZ_CP009435.1 coordinate 9,836, forward strand.
CGCCGAGCCCGCATCCGACGAGGCACGGCCGCTGCCGAAATGTCGCGATCGCGACGACCAGAAGTTCCTTGAGCTCGCTCGCGCCATCGAGGCCGACTGGCTCGTCTCGAAGGATCGCGCATTATTGAAGCTGTCGCGCCGCACCGAACGCGATTTCCTGTTCCGGATCCTGCAGCCGGCGCCGTTCGTCGCCGCCTGCGGCCTGGCGGCGGCCGAACCTGCGCCGGCCTGAGCCGCACCGCCCGGCAGCGCCCGCCCCCACTCCACCGCCGAGACACGATGAACGCACCGTCCGCCATGCCAGCCACCCTGCCCGCCACGCCCGCCGTCGTTTCCCGCCTGCCGCAGGTCGGCACCACCATCTTCACGGTGATGAGCGCGCTCGCCGCCGAAAAGGGTGCGGTGAATCTCGGCCAGGGCTTCCCCGATTTCGACTGCGATCCGGCGATCATCGATGCCGTCGCCAACGCGATGCGCGAGGGGCACAACCAGTATCCGCCGATGACGGGCGCCGCGCCGCTGCGCGAAGCGATCGCGGCAAAGATCGAGCGGATCTACGGGCGCCGCTACGACGCGGCGGGCGAGATCACGGTTACGGCCGGCGCGACGCAGGCGCTGCTGACGGCGATCCTCTGCGCCGTGCATCCGGGCGACGAGGTGATCGTGGTCGAGCCCACCTATGACAGCTACCTGCCGTCGATCGAGCTGGCGGGCGGCAAGCCCGTGTTCGTCACGCTGGAGGCACCCGACTATGCGATTCCGTTCGACCGGCTCGCGGCCGCGATCACGCCCAGGACCCGCCTGCTGCTGATCAACACGCCGCACAATCCGACCGGCACGGTCTGGCGCGAGGCCGACATGCGCCGGCTGGAGGAGATCGTGCGCGGCACCAAGGTGCTGATCCTCTCCGACGAGGTGTACGAGCACATGGTGTACGACGGCGAGCGGCACGAAAGCGTGGCGCACTATCCGGAGCTGGCGGCACGCAGCTTCATCGTATCGAGCTTCGGCAAGACCTACCACGTGACGGGCTGGAAGGTAGGCTATGTGGCGGCACCGGCCTCGCTGACGGCCGAGTTCCGCAAGGTCCACCAGTTCAACGTGTTCACCGTCAACACGCCGATGCAGGTGGGGCTTGCGAATTACCTGCTCGATCCGCAGCCGTATCTGACGCTGCCCGCGTTCTATCAGCGCAAGCGCGACCTGTTCCGCGAGGGGCTAGCCGCGACGCGCTTCAAGCTGCTGCCGTGTGCGGGCACCTACTTCCAATGCGTCGATTATTCGGCGATCAGCGACCTGCCCGAAGCCGAATTCGCGAAATGGCTGACGGCCGAGATCGGCGTCGCCGCAATCCCCGTCTCGGCGTTCTATCACGAGCCGCGCGAGTCGGGCGTGGTGCGCTTTTGCTTCGCGAAGCGCGAAGCCACGCTCGCCACCGCGCTCGAACGGCTGGCGCGGCTGTAGGCACGCGCCGCCGGGGGCCGCGGCACGTCAGCGCTTCACGCCGTTGGCCTCGATGTGCGCCTTGCGGTCGGCCGTCACGCGCTGCGCGGCGGGCCGCTCGCCCACGCGCTTCGAATACGCCTTCCAGTCGATCCCGGCTTCGAGCACCAGATCGCGGCCGTAGACAGCCTTCGTCGCGAGCCCGACGAGCGGCAGGTGGATATAGGCGGCCACATCGGCGATGCCGTAGGTGTCGCCGAGCAAGAATGGCTCGAAGCGGCTGAGCCGGCGAAACGCGGCCAGCGCGCTCACCAGTTGCCGCTCGACGCGCTCGCGCGTCTCGTCGCTGGCCGTGCCGCCAAAAAATGCCTGCCCGTACAGGTCACGCGCCACCCATTCGAGATAGAGTTCGATGAAGATCGTGACTTCGCGCACCTTGGCCGCCTCGAACGGATCGGCCGGAAACAGCGCCTTGTCCGGATAACGCGCGGCCAGATACTCGACGATCGCCTGCGACTCCGAGAGCGCGCCATGCTCGGTGCGCAGGAACGGCACCTTACCGAACGGCGAAGCGGCCAGCGCATCGGAATCGCGCAGCGGCAACGGCAAAGGTTGCTCCTCGAAAGGAATCTCGTATTCGAGCAGCACGAGTTTCACCTTGTTGTAGTAGTTCGATAGCGGATAACCACAGAGTTGCAGCATCGTCTCTCTCCTGACGGTGAATCGACGCGTGAGCCATTCTCACGGTACCAGCGGCCCGTCGCGACGTGCCGAATAGCACGTTCGTGCTAGTCTAAAGCACTTCGTCGCCGCGGCAACCGGACGCGCACCCAGAAATGTATCGCGCGCGCCGGTATCGCGGCAGCACGCCCCTTCTGCCGCCAACCACGAGACGGCCTATCAGGAGACACATCGCATGAGCGCCGAACTGCTCGCGTCCCGCCCCGTCGACAGCGCGTCGACTCTCGTCCTGACGCTGTCCAACCCCGGCGCGCGCAACGCGCTGCATCCCGACATCTACGCGGCCGGCATCGAGGCGATGAACGCCGCCGAGCGCGACGCCTCGATCGGCGCGGTAGTGCTGACCGGTGCCGATCGCTTCTTCTGCGCGGGCGGCAACCTCAACCGCCTGCTCGAAAATCGCGCCAAGGCCCCGGCGGTGCAGGCCGCGAGCATCGACCTGCTCGGCGAATGGATCACCGCGATCCGCGCCATGTCCAAGCCGGTGATCGCGGCGGTAGAGGGCGCGGCGGCCGGTGCCGGCTTCTCGCTCGCGCTCGCCTGCGATCTGATCGTCGCCGCCGACGACGCCAAGTTCGTGATGTCCTACGCGCGGGTCGGGCTGACGCCGGACGGCGGCGGCTCGTGGTTTCTCGCGCGGGCGCTGCCACGGGCACTCGCGACCGAACTCTTGATCGAGGGCAAGCAGACCAGCGCGAAGCGCCTGCACGATCTCGGCGTCGTCAACCGCCTCGCGCGCCCCGGCAGCGCACTCGGTGACGCGCTGGCCTGGGCTGACGAACTCGGCGGCGTCTCGCCGAATGCCATCGCGCGCGTGAAGGCGCTGCTCGCGCAAGCCCCCGACCATTCGTTGGCCACCCATTTGGCCGCCGAACGCGACCACTTCGTGGCCTCGCTGCACCATCCGGACGGACTCGAAGGCATCACCGCGTTTCTCGAGAAGCGCCCGCCCTCCTACACCCGCTGATTACGCGCCCCCGCCCATGCCCGCCGACTCAGACATGACCGCCTACGCCCTGCCCAAGCGCCGCCGCATCTACCTGATGCGCCACGGCGACGTGACCTATTTCGATGCCGCCCGCCAGGCGATCGATCCCGATACCGTGCCGCTCAATGAACTCGGCCGAGCCCAGGCGTGCGCCGCGGGCCGCGCGTTCGCCTCGCAGTCGATCCGCTTCGACCGCGTCATCACGAGCGGCCTGCACCGTACCGTCGAGACGGCCGCCCTGGTGCTCGCGCAAACCGGCCAGTCGATCGACCTCGAGGTCGAGCCGGCCTGGCGCGAGATTCGCGGCGGCCATCTGGCGGATCTGCCGCCCGAGAGCGTCGAGGCGGCGTTTCTGGGCGCGCTCGACGGCATCGTGCCCGACCACGTCCCGTTTCTCGGCGGCGAGACCATCGGCGAGCTGATCGATCGGGTCCTGCCGGCGCTCGCCGCGCTGCGTGCCGACCCGAGCTGGGACACCGTGTTGCTGGTATTGCATGGCGGCGTGAACTGCGTGCTGCTCTCGCATGCGACGCTGCCCGAGCAACGTCTGTTCATCGGCCGGCTCGCGCAGTCGACCGGCTGCATCAACGTGCTCGACGTCGGCGCTCACGCGCATGACTGGGTGATCCGGCAGATCAACTACACGCCGCCCGACGCGCTGCACCGCGACGCACGCAACACCGTGATGGAAGTGCTCTACCAACAGTTCGTCGAAGCGAACGCGGGCCGCTGAGCCCACGCCGCGCAACCGGAGGCAACGATGACACAATCGCCGCAGCACCCGGCAGCGAACCCGGCCGACACCACCGCGTTCGAGGGCACCGGGCCCGTGAGCGCCGCGCAGCGCATCGACGGGCCCGCGCTCGACGCCTGGCTCGCGGGCCACGTCGAGGGCTACGCCGGACCGCTGTCGATCGAGCAATTCCGCGGCGGCCAGTCCAATCCGACCTTCAAGCTCGTCACGCCGGCACGGCACTACGTGCTGCGCGCCAAGCCGGCGCCGGCGGCGAAGCTGCTGCCGTCGGCGCACGCGATCGAGCGTGAATACCGCGTGATGGCCGCGCTCGACGGCACCGCAGTACCGGTGCCGCGGGTGCTCGCGCTCTGCGAGGACGAAACCGTGATCGGCCGCGCGTTCTACGTGATGAGCTGCGTGGAGGGGCGTGTGTACTGGGACCCGTCGCTGCCCGGCATGACGCGCGCCGAGCGGGCCGCGCACTACGACGAGATGAATCGCGTGATCGCCGCGCTGCACGCGCTCGATCCGCAGGCCCTCGGCCTCGGCGACTACGGCAAGCCGGGCAGCTATTTCGCGCGCCAGATCGCACGCTGGAGCAAGCAGTACCTGGCTTCGGAGACCGAGCCGATCGATGCAATGCACCGGCTGATCGAATGGCTGCCGCAACATCTGCCGCCCGGCGATACCGGCCGCGAGCACACGTCGATCGTGCACGGCGACTTCCGCCTCGACAACCTGATCTTCGCGCCCGACGCGCCGCGCGTGCTGGCCGTGCTCGACTGGGAACTGTCGACGCTCGGCGACCCGCTCGCCGATTTCTCGTATCACTGCATGACCTGGCACGTCGAGCCGGGGCGCTTTCGCGGCGTGGCCGGCCTCGACTGGGGCGCGCTCGGAATTCCCGACGAGGCGGCCTACATCGCGCGCTACCGCGAGCGCACGGGCTTCACGATCGAAGGCGACTGGCACTTCTATCTCGCCTACAACATGTTCCGGATCGCCGCGATCCTGCAGGGCATCATGAAGCGCGTGGCCGAGGGCACCGCATCGAGCGCACGCGCGCTCGATGCCGGCCGGCAGGCCCGCCCGATGGCCGAACTCGCGTGGCGCTACGCGCAGCGCGTGGCCTGACGAGCCGGCCGCCGCTCCGCTTTCGATCAACGATCCACTCTCAGCGAGGTTGCGATGGATTTCGATTACTCCCCGAAGGTCGATGTACTGCGCGAACGGCTGATGGCGTTCTTCGACGCGCACATCTATCCGAACGAGCGCGCCTTTCACGACGAGATCGCGCGCAACCGGCGCGACGGCAACGCATGGCGCCCCGTCGGCCTGCTCGAGACGCTCAAGCACGAGGCGCGCGAGGCCGGGCTCTGGAACCTGTTCCTGCCGGCCTCCGACCGCGGCGCCGGGCTTTCCAATCTCGACTACGCGCCGCTCTGCGAAATCATGGGACGCGTGCCGTGGTCGCCCGAGGTGTTCAACTGCAGCGCCCCCGACACCGGCAACATGGAGACGCTCGAACGCTACGGCGACGACGAGCAGAAGCGGACCTGGCTCGAGCCGCTGCTAGACGGCACGATCCGCTCGGCGTTCCTGATGACCGAACCCGAGGTGGCCTCCTCGGACGCGACCAACATCCGCACGCGGATCGAGCGCGACGGCGATGAATACGTGATCAACGGACACAAATGGTGGTCGTCGGGAGCGGGCGACCCGCGCTGCAAGCTCTACATCGTGATGGGCAAGACCGACCCGGAGGCGCCGCGCCACACCCAGCAGTCGATGATCCTGGTGCCGTCGGATGCGCCCGGCGTCAAGGTCCATCGTCCCCTCAGCGTGTTCGGCTACGACGACGCGCCGCACGGCCACATGGAGATCACGCTCGATAACGTGCGCGTGCCGGCCGCGAACCTGCTGCTCGGCGAGGGCCGCGGCTTCGAGATCGCGCAGGGCCGGCTGGGACCGGGCCGGATTCACCATTGCATGCGCCTGATCGGGCTGGCCGAGCGCGCGCTCGAATTGATGTGCCGACGCGCGCTGCAGCGCGTCGCGTTCGGCAAGCCGATCGCCGAACAGACGGTGACGCAGGAGCGCATCGCCGAGGCGCGCTGCCTGATCGATCAGGCGCGGCTGCTCACGCTGAAGGCTGCCTACATGATGGACAAGATCGGCAACAAGGGCGCGCGCGGCGAGATCGCGATGATCAAGGTGGTGGCGCCGAACATCGCGTGCCAGGTGATCGACTGGGCGATCCAGGCGCACGGGGGCGGCGGCGTCAGCGACGATTTCCCGCTCGCCTACGCCTATGCCTCGGCGCGCACGCTGCGTTTCGCCGACGGGCCGGACGAGGTGCACCGCAACGCGATCGCCAAGCTCGAACTGGCGCGCCACGCCGCGGCGGCCGGCCAGACCGGCTGAAGACGGGCGAATCGGCGAAGCGCAGAGTCAGCGGCGGGCAAGGCACGGCGGGACCGGCACCGCGCCGCCCGTCAGAACAGATGCAGCGTGATGAACTCGGCCGCGCAGGCGAGCGCCGGCTCGCCGGTCGAATCGACCTGCACCGCGACCGACCATGAGCATTGCAGGCCGCCCTGCTTGCCGTCGGTGGCGGTCTTCACCGAGAACAGCCCGCGCACCTTGGCGCCGACCGGCACCGGCCGCAGGAAGCGCACGCGGTTCAGACCGTAGTTCACGCCCATTTTCTGCTCGAACTCGATCGCGTCGACCATCAGCGCCGGGATCAACGACAGCGTCAGGAAACCGTGCGCGATCGGCGCGCCGAACGGCGACTCGCGCGCGGCCCGCTCGGGATCGACGTGAATCCACTGATGATCGCCGGTCGCGTCGGCAAAGCGGTCCACACGTGCCTGCTCGATCGTGATCCAGCGGCTCGCGAAACCGTCGGCGCCGACCAGCTCGCGCAGGGCCTGCACCGACGCGATACGCGGCCGCCCGGCGCGCTCGCCCGCCGCTTCGCCGCTCATGCGCTCGCCTGCGGGTTGCGCAGCCCGAAGATCACCTTCGACTGCACCGTGATCACGGTCTCGCCGTTCTCGTCCTTGCCGATCCATTCGGTCGTCACGATGCCGCGATCGGGGCGGCTCGCGGACAGCCGCTTGTCGACGATGCGCTGGAACATCGTGATGGTCGCACCGGCACGCACCGGCTTGAGCCAGCGGATTGAGTCGATGCCGGGCGAGCCCATGCCGGTGGAGTCGCTCAGTACGTTGCGCACCAGCATGCCCATGAATACCGCGCAGGTGTGCCAGCCGCTCGCCACCAGGCCGCCGAACGGCGAGGCCTTGCCTGCCGCCTCGTCGAGATGGAACGGTTGCGGATCATAGCGCTGCGCGAACTCGACGATGTCCTCGGGCGTGAACGTGTGCCGGCCGACCTCGGTCAGCGCGCCGACCTCCAGATCTTCGTAACCGATCCTCATGCTTCTCTCTCCTGTTGGCATCCGGTGGGGTTGATGGAACTGCCTCATCAGACCGCATCGTATTCGAAAAAGGACGGCAAGGCGGCAAACCGGGCGAGGTGGTGGTCGACATCGCCCAGCGTCGTCTCGATGATTGCGAGCCGCTTGAACAGATGCGCCGCCGCGACTTCCTGCGTCATGCCCATGCCGCCGTGCAGCTGGATTGCCTGCTGGCCGACGAAACGCGCGGCCTGACCGATGCGCGCCTTCGCGGCCGACACGGCGCGCCGCCTGAGGTCGGCGTTGGCGTCGGCGTAGCGCACCGCGGCCAGATAGGTCAGCGAACGCGCCTGCTCGGTCTGGATCAGCATGTCGACCATCCGATGCTGCAGCACCTGGAAGCGCGCGATCGGCATGCCGAACTGCTCACGCGTCTTCGTATAGTCGAGGGTGGCGCGGTTCAGCGCATCGAGCGCGCCGAGCGCTTCGGCGCACAGCAGCACGATGCCGTAGTCGGCGATCCGCTCGAGCGCGGCGGCGCCGTGCGTGCCGTCCACGATCCGGCGCGCCGGCGTGGCCGCGAAGCGCAGCGTGGCCGCGCGCTGGCCGTCGATGGTCCGATAGTCGTCGGCGGTGGCACCGGCCGCGCCGCGCTCGACGACGAACAGCGCGATCGTGCCGTCGGGCTGCCTCGCCGGCACGATCCACGCGTGCGCCTGCGCGCCGTGGCGGACCACCGCCTTGGTGCCGTCGAGTCGAAAGCCGTCTCCGTCGGGCTCGGCGCGCGTGTCGATCGTGTCCAGCTCATAGCGCGCGCCCGGCTCGTCGAACGCCACGGCCAGCACGGCATCGCCTGCGGCCGCGCGTTCGAGCAGCGCGGCGTCGGCGGCATGACCGCTCGCGGCGATCCGCAGCGCCTCGACGCCGACCGCCGTCGCCCAGTACGGCTCGACCACGAGCGCCGCACCGAGCGCCTGCATCGCCACCAGCATGTCGACCGTGCCGCCGCCGAGGCCGCCGCAGGCCTCGGGCACCGGCAGCGCGGTCAGACCCAACTCGGCGAACGCTCGCCACTGCCCGGCCGAGACACCGGCCGCCGAAGCGACGATCGCCTGCCGCGCGTCGAACCCGTAACGCTCGTCCAGATAGCGACGCAGCGCATCGGCAAACTGCTGTTGCTCTTCGCTGAAGGTGAAGTCCATGCGTCGCTCCTCAAAGGCCAAGAATCATCTGCGCGATGATGTTCTTCTGGATTTCGTTGGAACCGCCGTAGATCGACATCTTGCGAAAGTTGAAATACTGGGCGGCGAGCGGCGCAGCGTCGTCGCTGCCGGTGCTCGCATGCTCGCGTTCGCCGTCGAGAAACGCGGGATCGAACGGCGCGGCGAGCGGCCCGATGGCATCGACCATCAGCTCGGACAGCGCCTGCTGGATCTCGGAGCCCTTGATCTTCAGCATCGATGCCTCGGGGCCTGGGCCACGGCCGCGGCTCTCCTGGCCGATCACGCGCAGCGCGGTCACCTCGAGCGCCATCAGATCGATCTCGAGCGAGGCCACGCGTGAGGCGAATACCGGATCTTCGAGCAGCGGGCGGCCGTGGCGTCGCTGGCCGGCCGCAAGACGCTTCAGGAATCCCAATTCGCGCTTCGAGTTGCCGACACGCGCGATGCTGGTGCGCTCGTGACCGAGCAGATACTTCGCGTAGGTCCAACCGCGGTGCTCGTCGCCGACGAGATTCTCCACCGGCACCTTCACGTCCTCGAAAAACACCTCGTTGACCTCATGGTCCTCGTCGAGCGTGATGATCGGCCTGACCGTGACGCCGGGCGATTTCATGTCGATCAGCAGGAACGAGATGCCCTCCTGCTTCTTCGCGGCGGGATCGGTGCGCACCAGGCAGAACATCATGTCGGCGTACTGGCCGAGCGTGGTCCAGGTCTTCTGCCCGTTCACGACGTAGTGATCGCCGCACCGCTCGGCGCGCGTGCGCAGCGAGGCGAGATCGGAGCCGGAGCCCGGCTCGGAGTAACCCTGGCACCACCAGTCGGTGCCGTCGAGAATGCGCGGCAACCAGTGGCGCTTCTGCGCGTCGTTGCCGTAGCGGATCAGCACCGGGCCCACCATCGAGACGCCGAACGTCAGCGGCGGCGGCGTGCCGGCGCGCGCGCATTCCTCGTCCCAGATGTAGCGCCGTGTCGCGTCCCAGCCGGGGCCGCCGTATTCGGCGGGCCAGCCAGGCGCGGACCAGCCGCGCGCGGCAAGCGTGCGATGCCAGCCGAGGTAGTCGTCGCGGTCGAGTCGCTTGTGGTTGAGAACCTTGTCGCGCAGCGAACGAGGCAGATGGGCCTCGAGCCACGCCCGAATGTCGGCGCGAAACGCGTCGTCGGCGGGGGAATAATCCAGATCCATGCGCATGTCTCCTGGCCGCGAACCGCGGCGGCCTGCCAGAAAGACGCGCGCCGATCAGGATTCGATCATTGCAGCGGCTCTTTCAGCGCGGCCGGCAACGGCAGCGGCATCACGTCGATGCCTTCCTCGGCGAGGGCGCGCGCATCCTCGGGCGAGGTCACCCCGCGGATGCTGCGCGCGGGCGCTTCGTCGTAATGGATGCGTCGCGCTTCCTCGGCGAAGCGCTCGCCCACGTTTTCCGTCTTGTCCAGCACCTCGCGCAGCACGCGCATCAACTGCGCCTGCAACGGGCGTGGATCCGCCTGGCCGGCCGGCGGCTCGGCCTGCGTCGCGCCAGACAGGTTCAGGCGCGGCGCCGACGGCATCCGGCTGATCTCGGTGGCCGCGCAGACCGGGCATTCGACGAGCTTGCGGGCAAGCTGCGATTCGAACTCATCGGCAGACGCGAACCAGCCTTCGAAGCGATGGCCATGCGAGCACTGTAAATCGAGGACCTTCATGCGGACTCGGGGCGTCTTGCGAGTGTACGCCCAAATGGAAAATTTAAGAACGGTCGTGCTAAATCACGATCGAAGCCGTCCGGGCCTCGGCCCGGGTGCGAAAGATTGTAACGCGCGGCGCGCTTGGCCGCCGGCGAAGGTCGAAAAACTGCGAGAAAGCCGGCAAGGACCCGGCCGCCGCGCCCGCGGCGGCCGGCGCTCAGCCCTGCTCGGCAGCACCGAGCGGCCAGGTGCCCGCCAGCACTTTTTCGAGCCACATCGTGCCGATGATCGTCTTCACGTCGGTGATCTGGCCGGTGCGGATCCACTCGAGCAGGTCAGGCAGCGTGGCCGTGAAGGTTTCGAGGAATTCGCCCTCATCGAGCTGGCGTTCGCCGGCCACGAGCCCCTTCGCCAGATAGATGTCGATGAATTCGGTGGAGTAGGAAATGATCGGATGGATACGCGTCAGATAGAAGTATTCGCGCGCAGCATAGCCGGTCTCCTCGCGCAGTTCGCGAATCGCGCAGGCAAGCGGCCCTTCCTGAGGATCGAGCTTGCCGGCCGGGTACTCGGCCATCACCTTGCCGATCGGGTAGCGGTACTGGCTTTCCATCAGCACGCGGCCGTCGTCGAACAGCGGGATCACCATGACCGCGCCGGGGTGGCGTATGTATTCCCGCACCGCGTGCTTGCCGTCGGGCAGCCGCACGGTGTCGCGCTGTACCTTGAGAAAATGGCCGTCGAGAATGGATTGGCTTTCGACGCGGACTTCGGTCAACTGCGCGTCGTGATTCGGTAATTCGGCCATCGTCGGCTCCAGAGTAGGACGCGACGGCCGGAACCGTCAGCGTCGTTTGACGAGATACTGAAACGTGAAGCCCGGGAACGCGAACACCACGAACAGGCTGAGGGTGATCGCGTAGAACTGCCAGCCCTGCTCGAAGCGGTTGCCGGCGCGCGCCTCGAGCCAGAAGCCGAGCATGCCGACCGCGAAATACAGCGCGAGCATCTCGCCGATCCGCAGCCAGGCACTCTTGCGCGTGCCGGCACCAACCGGCACGACGGCGAACAGGCGTTGATTCAAGAACGGCAGGTTGGCGCCGGCAAGCGCCAGCAGCACGATGAACCAGCCGGCCGCGGACATCAGAGCGGCAGCGTGTGGGTGATCGCCTGCAGGCAGATTTCGATCAGCCTGCTGGGCGCGACACCGAGCACCACCACGGCAGCGCCGTTGAGCAGCAGCACGCCGCGGTTCAGCGAGTCGCTCATGATCGGATTGCTGTCCTGCGGCGCGTCGAAGTACATCAGCTTCACGATACGCAAATAGTAGAACGCGCCGAACAACGAGGAGATGACACCAAGGATCGCAAGCCAGGTCAGGCCGGCGTTGATGGTCGCCTCGAGCACCGCGAGCTTGGCGTAGAAGCCGACCGTCGGCGGAATGCCGGCCAGCGAGAACATCATCACCATCATCACGAACGCGAACACCGGGCTGCGCTTGTTCAGGCCCTTGAAATCATCGAGCGTCTCCGCCTCGAAGTCACGGCGGGCCAGCAGCATCACGATGCCGAACGCGCCGAGCGTGGTGATCAGATAGACGATCGAGTAGAACATCGCCGAGCTATAGGCAGTGGCCGCGAACGTCGGCGCACCCTTCACGACGCCCGACAGCAAGCCGAGCAGCACGAAGCCCATGTTCGAGATCGCCGAATACGCGAGCATCCGCTTGACGTTGCGCTGGACGATGCCGGTGATGTTGCCGACGATCAGCGACAGCGCCGCGAGGATCACCAGCATCTGCTGCCAGTCGGCCGCGAGCGGCAGCAGGCCCATCACGAGGAAGCGCAGGCCCCAGGCGAACGCGGCCACCTTGGGGCCGCCGCCCGTGAACAGCGACATCGCCGTGGGGGCGCCCTGATAGACGTCGGGCACCCACATGTGGAACGGCACCGCGCCGAGCTTGAAGGCCACGCCCGCCACCACGAAGATCACGCCGAACAGCAGCACCGCGTCGTTGATGCGGCCCGAGGCGATCGCGTTCAGCACGTCGTGCAGTTCGAGCGAACCGGACGCGCCGTACAGCATCGAGATGCCGTAGAGCACGAAGCCGGAAGCCAGCGCGCCGAGCACGTAGTACTTCATCGCCGCTTCGCTCGACTGCGCGCCGTCGCGGCGCAGCGCGATCAGGGCGTACAGCGACAGCGACATCAGTTCCAGGCCGAGATACAGCGTCAGGAAGTTGTTGCCCGAGATCATCACGAGCTGGCCGAGCAGCGAGAACATCCCGAGCAGGAACACGTCGCCGCGGAACAGACCGCGATCGGCCAGATAGCGTCGCGAGTAGATCAGCGACACGCCGTAGCCGAACGAGACCACCGACTTCATCACGCTCGCGAACGAATCGACCACGATCATGCGCGAGAAGAAGTAGTACTGGTGCGGATCGAAGGCCTGGACCGCAAACCACACACCGGCGGCAATCGAGGAGACGACCGCGATCAGGAACGTGAAACGACGGCCGGATTCGCCGGCCAGGGTGTCGTTCAGCCACGCCACGATGATGGCGAACATCACGAGCGCGTCGGGCAACAAGGCATTCATAGGTGCGTTTTGCATGGTCTTGGTTTTCCGCCCACCCTTACTGCGGGGACAGCGGCAGCTTGGATTGCGCGACGTGAGAGAGGAGGTTTTCTACGGAAACGTGCATCACGTCGGTGAAGGGCTTCGGATACAGGCCCATCAGCAGCGTGAACGCGGCCAGCACGGCGAGCATCGAGAACTCACGAGCGCCGATGTCCTTCAGCCGCGTTACCTTCTCGTTGACCACCTTGCCGAAATAGACGCGTTTGTACATCCACAGCGTGTAGCCCGCGCCAAGAATCAGCGTGAAGCCCGCGCCGAACGCGATCCAGAAATTGAACTTCACGGACGCAAGGATCACCATGAACTCGCCGACGAACCCGGAGGTGCCGGGCAGCCCGCAGTTCGCCATCGCGAACAGCAACGCGAACGTCGCGAACTTCGGCATGACGTTCACGACTCCGCCGTAGTCGGCGATATTGCGCGTATGGAGGCGATCGTACAACACGCCGATGCAAAGAAACATCGCCCCCGAAACGAAGCCGTGCGAAATCATCTGCACGATCGCGCCCTCGACACCGAGCGGACTGAAGATGAAGAAGCCGAGCGTGACGAAGCCCATGTGCGCGATCGACGAGTAGGCGACCAGCTTCTTCATATCGGTCTGCACCATCGCCACCAGGCCGATGTAGATCACGGCGACGAGTGACAAGGCGATCACGACCGGAGCCAGATAATGCGAGGCATCGGGCGTGACCGGCAGCGAGAAGCGCAGGAAGCCGTAGGCGCCGAGCTTGAGCATGATCGCGGCCAGCACCACCGAGCCGCCGGTGGGCGCCTCGACGTGCGCGTCGGGCAGCCAGGTGTGGACGGGCCACATCGGCACCTTCACCGCGAAGGCGAGGAAGAACGCGGCGAACAGCAGCAACTGCGGCGTCATCGCGAGCTTCGCGCCCTGCCAGACGGCCAGATCGAAGGTGTGCGTCTCGCGGTACAGGTAGATCAGCGCGACCAGCATCAGCAGCGAGCCGGCCAGCGTGTAGAGGAAGAACTTGAACGCCGCGTAGACGCGGTTCGGGCCGCCCCAGACGCCGATGATGATGTACATCGGAATCAGCGTGGCCTCAAAGAACACGTAGAACAGCAGGCCGTCGGCCGCCGAAAACACCCCGATCATGATGCCGGACAGGATCAGGAACGCGGCCAGATATTGCGAGACGTTCTCGGTGATGACTTCCCAGGCGGCAACGACGACGATCACGGTGATCAGCGCCGTCAGCACGACGAACCACATCGAGATCCCGTCGACGCCGAGGTGATACGAAACATTGAACCGTTCGATCCAGCTCACGTTCTCCTGGAACTGGAGAGCCGCGGTGCTCGGATCGAAACCGGTGACGAGCGGAATCGTGACAGCAAACCCGAGCAGCGAACCGAGCAGCGCAACCCAACGGATCACGCCGGGCTTCCGGTCCGTGCCGATGGCCAGAATCACGAGGCCGAACACGATCGGAAGCCAGATGGCGGTACTGAGAATCGGAAATGCGGGCATGAGTGGGTTCCTCTCCTTTCTTATTTGCCGCCGAGCGTAACAAACAGGGTGAGGAGACCCAACATGCCAATGATCATCGCGAACGCGTAGTGATAAATGTAGCCGGACTGCAGGAAGCGGATCACGCCGGCGAACCAGCTGACGAACCGCGCACTGCCGTTGACGAGCCCATCGATCACGACGACGTCGCCCTCTTTCCAGAGGCCACGGCCGACTGCAACCGAACCCCTGGCGAATACGACCTCGTTGATCTTGTCCATGTAGTATTTGTTATCGAGCAGCGTATAGATCGGGCCGGCCGCACGGCGAATCGCCGCCGACAGATCCGGGCGCTTCAGATACAGGAACCAGGCGACGACGACGCCAGCCAGTGCGAGCCAGACCGGCAGGCCCGTCACCGAGTGCAGGCCCATCGCGGCCCAGCCGTGGAATTCATCGGCCATCTCGGCGACTGCCGGGTGATTCTGGCCGATGAAGATCACCTTGTCGAACGCGACGCCGTGCTGGAAGAAATCGCCGAACAGCATCGGGCCGATCGCGATCGCGCCGATCACCACCGACGGAATCGCGAGCAACACGAGCGGCAACCAGACGACCCACGACGTTTCGTGCGGTTCGTGGACATGATCATCGTGGTGGCCGTGCGCGTCATGACCCTGCGCGGCGGCCTTGCCCATCGGCGAATCGGGATGCTTCGGCTTGCGGAAGCGCTCTTCACCGTGGAACACCAGGAAATACATGCGGAACGAATAGAGGGCGGTCACGAAGACACTGGCGACCACTGCAAAATACGCGAAACCAGAGCCCGGCAGGTGCGACAGTTTCACCGCGTCGATGATCGAGTCCTTCGAGTAGAAACCCGAGAAGAACGGCGTACCGATCAGGGCGAGCGAACCGACCAGCGAGGTGATCCAGGTGATCGGCATGTACTTGCGCAGGCCGCCCATGTTGCGGATGTCCTGGTCGTGGTGCATGCCGATGATCACCGAGCCGGCCGCGAGGAACAGCAGCGCCTTGAAGAACGCGTGCGTCATCAGGTGGAACACGGCGACCGGGTAGGCCGACACGCCGAGCGCGACCGTCATGTAGCCGAGCTGCGAGAGCGTCGAGTACGCGACCACGCGCTTGATGTCGTTCTGGATCACCCCGAGGAAGCCCATGAACAGCGCCGTGATCGCGCCGATCACGGTGATGAACGACAGCGCGGTGTCGGACAGTTCGAACAGCGGCGACATGCGCGTGACCATGAACACGCCGGCCGTCACCATGGTGGCCGCGTGGATCAGCGCCGAGATCGGCGTGGGGCCTTCCATCGAGTCGGGCAGCCAGACGTGCAGCGGGAACTGCGCCGACTTGCCCATCGCGCCGATGAACAGGCAGATGCAGGCCACCGTCAGCAGGCCCCAGTTGGTGCCCGGGAAATGCATCGCGGCCAGCGCGGTGCTCTTGGCGAACACCTCGCCGTAGTTCATCGAGCCGGCATAGGCGAGCAGCAGGCCGATGCCGAGCAGGAAGCCGAAATCGCCGACGCGGTTGACGATGAACGCCTTCATGTTCGCGTAGATCGCGCTTTCCCGCGTGAAGTAGAAGCCGATCAGCAGGTAGGACACGAGGCCGACCGCTTCCCAGCCGAAGAACAGCTGCAGGAAGTTGTTGCTCATCACGAGCATCAGCATCGAGAACGTGAACAGCGAGATGTAGGAGAAGAAGCGCTGGTAGCCGTCCTCGTCCTGCATGTAGCCGATCGTGTAGACATGCACCATCAGCGAGACGAAGGTCACGACGACCATCATCATCGCCGTCAGCGAATCGACGAGAAAGCCGACTTCGAGCTTGAGCGGCCCGACGTGCATCCATTCGTAGACGGTCGCGTTGAAGCTCGCGCCGTCCAGCACCTGCAGGAACACCACCATCGACAGGACGAACGAGATCGTCACGCCGAGGATCGTCACGCGGTGCGCGCCCTTGCGCCCGACCGTGTTGCCGAACAGGCCGGCGATGATCGAGCCGGCAAGCGGCGCGAGCGCGATCGCGAGCAGCAGATTTTCATTGAGTGTGGTCGACATAGCAGACTCGCCTGAGATTAGCCCTTGAGCTGGTCGAGATCCTCGACGTTGATGGTGTCGAGTTTGCGGAACAGCGTGACCAGGATTGCCAGGCCGATCGCTGCTTCCGCCGCCGCCACCGTGAGCACGAAGAACACGAAAATCTGTCCATGCACGTCACCGAGATAGTGCGAGAACGCGACGAAGTTCGTATTGACCGCGAGCAGCATCAACTCGATCGCCATCAGGATCACGATGATGTTGCGGCGGTTCAGGAAGATACCGACGATGCTGATCGCGAACAGGATCGCGCCGAGCACGAGATAGTGGGCCAGGGTCAGGTTCAACATGGTTCGATTCTCCTCGCTCAGCCTTTGGTCGCCGCGGCGGGGTCGGCTTCGGCCGGGGCGGCCTCGGGCGGCTGCGGCTTTTCGGCCGCCATCTTCACGAGGCGCACGCGGTCCTCGCGGCGCACGCGGATCTGCTCGGACACGTTCTGGCGCTTGCGGTACTTGCCCTTGCCGGCCGTCAGCGAAACCGCCGCGATGATCGCCACCAGCAGCACCAGGCCGGCGATCTCGAACGCGAAGATGTAGTCGGTGTAGATCACCTTGCCGATCAGGCGCGTGTTCGACATGTTGGCGAGCGCACCCGAGGCGACGTCGCGCACCGGCGAGGCGGTCGCGCCGTAGCCGCGCCAGAGGATCAGCGCGGTCTCGACCACGATGATCGCGCCTACCACGGTGGCCATCGGCACGAAGCGGCGGAAGTCGCGGCGCAGCACGTCGACGTTGATGTCGAGCATCATCACGACGAACAGGAACAGCACCATCACCGCGCCGACATAGACCAGCACCAGCAGGATCGCGAGGAATTCGGCCTCGAGCAGCATCCAGATCGCGGCTGCGTTGAAGAATGCCAGCACGAGGAAAAGCGCGGAAGCCACCGGATTGCGCGCGGTGATCACCTTCAGTGCCGAGATCACCAGCAGCAGCGAGAAGATGTAGAAGAGTACGGTCGTGAAGTCCATGGTTACCGGTTCATCGTTAGGCCTTGGTCAGGCACGGTTCTCGGGCACTGCAAGGTGCCGCGCACCGTTGCCGCGGCGCTCTCGGGCCTGCCCTTCCGGGCCGGCCCGTCCAGCTCATCGATACGGCGCGTCGGCGGCCTTGGCGGCCGCGATGTCCTTCTCGTAGCGATCGCCGACCGCGAGCAGCATTTCCTTCGTGAAATACAGGTCGCCGCGCTTCTCGCCGTGGTACTCGAGGATCTGCGTCTCGACGATCGAATCGACCGGGCAGCTCTCCTCGCAGAAGCCGCAGAAGATGCACTTGGTCAGATCGATGTCGTAGCGCGTGGTGCGGCGCGTGTTGTCGGCACGCGTCTGCGACTCGATCGTGATCGCCATCGCGGGGCACACGGCCTCGCAGAGCTTGCAGGCGATGCAGCGCTCTTCTCCGTTCTCGTAGCGGCGCAGCGCGTGCAGCCCGCGAAAGCGCGGCGAGATCGGGGTCTTCTCTTCCGGGAACTGCACCGTGAACTTGCGCTTGAACGTATAGCGTCCCGTCAGCGCCAGCCCCTTGAGCAGTTCGGTCAGGAAGAAGGTCTTAAAGAAATGTTGGATTGCCGTCATGATGGTATCCGCCCTCTCAATTCCAGATATTCAGCGGCGACATCATCCAGAAGCCGACCACCACCACCCAGATCACGCAGATCGGCAGGAAGATCTTCCAGCCAAGACGCATGATCTGGTCGTAACGGAAGCGCGGGAACGTCGCGCGGGCCCAGATGAACACCGACAGCAGGAAAAAGACTTTCGCCACGAGCCAGACGATGCCCGGGATGAACGACAGGAAGCTGAACGGTGAGTCCCAACCGCCGAGGAACAGCGTGGCGGCCAGCGCCGAGATCACGATCATGTTGATGTACTCGGCGAGGAAGAACAGCGCGAAGCCCATCCCCGAGTAGTCGATCATGTGGCCGGCCACGATTTCCGACTCGCCTTCCACCACGTCGAACGGGTGGCGGTTCGTTTCCGCGATGCCCGAGATGAAGTAGATGACGAACACCGGCAGCAGCGGCAGCCAGTTCCACGACATGAAGTTGATGCCGTGGTGTGCGAAATAGCCGTGCTGCTGCGAGGCGACGATCTCGGAGAGGTTCAGGCTGCCGGCCGTCATCAGCACCAGCACCAGCGCGAAGCCCATCGAGATTTCATACGACACCATCTGCGCGGCCGCGCGCATCGCGCCAAGGAACGCGTACTTCGAATTCGAGGCCCAGCCGGCCAGGATCACCGCGTACACGCCGATCGACGAGATCGCCATCGCGTAGAGCAGGCCCGCGTTGATGTTGGCGAGCACCGCGCCGGCCTGGAACGGAATCACCGCCCAGACCGCGAATGCCGGCACCACCGTCATCACCGGCGCGATCAGGTACAACCAGCGGCTCGCCGCGGTCGGCTGGATCACCTCCTTCAGCAGCAGCTTCAGCACGTCGGCGATCGGCTGCAGCAGGCCGCCGGGACCGACGCGGTTCGGGCCGAGCCGCACGTGCATCCAGCCGATCAGCTTGCGCTCCCAGAGGATCAGGTACGCGACGCAGAGCAGGATCACCACGGCGACCACGAGGATGCGCACGAGCGCCCATACGGTCGGCCATGCCGCGCCGAGCAGCGCGGTACCGTTCGAGTTGATCGTATCGAACAAGCTCATTTACGCCTTCTCCACCACGAGTTCACCTGACTGGCCGCCGAGTACCGCACCGGCGGGCGTGGCGGCCGATACGCGAACCACCGTCTCGGCCAGATTCGCATCGCGCACCGCAGGCAGCTGCACCGAACGGCCGCCCTGGCTCACGCGCACCGCGTCGCCGTTGGCGAGGCCGAGCCGGTCGAACAGCGCGGCGGGCAGGCCCACCGAATGCGCGGCCTTCGCCGCCGCCGTCAGATGCAGCGCGCCGGCGCGGCGCGCGAGCGGATCGGCGTGGTAGATCGGCACGTCGGCCAGACGCTCCAGCGCTCCGCCGGCCGGCCGCGCGCCGGCGCGCGCCGGCGCGACCGAGGTCGCGTTCGACAGGCGCGCGGCAAGATCGCCGTCGCCGAGCGCGGCAAGCCGCACTTCGTCGGACGTCTCGTACTCGAAATTCGGCAAACCGAGCAGGCTGCCGAGCACGCGCAGCACCTTCCAGCCCGGGCGCGTGTCGCCGAGCGGGCGCACCACGCCGTTGAACGACTGCGCGCGGCCTTCGGCGTTGACGAAGGTGCCGGCCGTCTCGGTGAAAGGCGCGATCGGCAGCAGCACGTCGGCGTAGTCGGTGCCGTACTTGAACGGCGACATCACGACCACCATCTCGGCCTGGTCGAGCGCCGCGCGCGCCGCGACCGGATCGGCCGTGTCGAATTCGGGCTCGACGTTGACGAGCAGATAGCCCTTGCGCGGCTGCGCGAACATCTCGCTCGCGTTCAGGCCGCCCTCGCCCGGCAGCGCGCCGGCCAGGTAGGCGCCGACCGTGTTGGCCGCCTCGGTCAAAAAGCCGAGCGTCGCGCCCGTATGCTGGGCGATCCATTGCGCGAGCGCGTGCAACTGCGCGAACTGCGGATGATGCACCGCACCGTTGCCGAGCAGCACCGCACGGCGTTCGCCGCTCGCGAGCGCCTGCGCGACGCGCTCGGCCTCGGCCGACGCCTCGACGCCCGCGATCGCGTCCGGCAGCGCGGCGCCGCTCGCCTTCGCGACCGCCGCGGCAACGCCGGCCAGCGCGTCGAGCCAGCCCGACGGAGCCGCGACGATGCGCCTGGCCGACGGGATCAGCGCGTCGTCGCCGCTGGCGTTGAGCAGGTGGATCTGCGCGCCGGCCTTGGCGGTCTGGCGCAGGCGCGCGGCGAACAGCGGATGGTCGCGGCGCAGGATCGAGCCGATCACGAACGCCGCATCGAGGTTCGACAACTCGGCGATCGGCATGCCGAGCCACGGCGCGCCCGACACCGGCGCCGAGAAATCGGTCTGGCGCAGGCGGAAGTCCACGTTCGGCACGTTCAACTCGCGGGCGAGCTGCTTGACGAGGAACAACTCCTCGAGCGTGGCGTGCGGGCTCGCGAGCGCGGCCAGCGCGTTCGCGCCGTGATCGGCCGCGATGCCCTTCAGGCCCTTCGCCACGTATTCGAGCGCGGTCTGCCAGTCGGTCTCGATCCACTGGCCGCCCTGCTTGAGCATCGGCCGGGTGAGACGATCCTCGCTGTTCAGACCTTCATACGAGAAACGGTCCTTGTCCGAGATCCAGCATTCGTTGACGGCCTCATTCTCGAGCGGCAACACACGCATTACGCGGTTGTTCTTCACCTGCACGACCAGGTTCGCGCCCACCGAATCGTGCGGGCTCACCGACTTGCGGCGCGACAGCTCCCAGGTGCGGGCACTGAAGCGGAACGGTTTGCTGGTCAGCGCGCCCACCGGACACAGGTCGATCATGTTGCCCGACAGCTCGGAATCGACGGTCTTGCCGACGAACGTGGTGATCTCGGAATGCTCGCCACGGCCGAGCACGCCGAACTCCATCACGCCGGCCACTTCCTCGCCGAAGCGCACGCAGCGCGTGCAGTGGATGCAGCGCGACATCTCTTCCATCGAGATCAGCGGGCCGACGTTCTTGTGGAACACGACGCGCTTTTCCTCGCGGTAGCGCGACGACGACTTGCCGTAGCCCACCGCCAGATCCTGCAGCTGGCACTCGCCGCCCTGATCGCAGATCGGGCAGTCGAGCGGGTGGTTGATCAACAGGAATTCCATCACCGCCTGCTGCGCCTTCACCGCTTTTTCCGAGTGCGTGCGCACGATCATCCCGGCCGACACCGGCGTCGCGCAGGCCGGCACGGCCTTCGGCATCTTCTCGACGTCAACGAGACACATGCGGCAGTTCGCCGCAACCGACAGCTTTTTGTGGTAACAAAAGTGCGGAATATACTTGTCCGCCTTGTGCGCAGCCTGGATCACCATGCTGCCTTCGGGCACCTCGACCTTCTTCCCGTCTATCTCAAGTTCAACCATGATGATGTATGGTCCTTAACCTTTTACGCTCGCTCGCGCTCTCGCCCGCCGGGCGCTGATGTTCCGCTATCGGGTTGGCCGGACTGGGCCGGCTTTCACGTCAGGCCGCCACGGCCGGCGCGTGCGAATGAGTTCCGACCATGCAGTGCTTGTGCTCGACGTGGTAGGCGAATTCATCCCAGTAGTGCTTGAGCATGCCGCGCACCGGCATCGCGGCCGCATCGCCGAGCGCGCAGATCGTGCGTCCCATGATGTTCTCGGCCACCGAGTTCAGCAGGTCCAGGTCTTCCTTGCGGCCTTGCCCGTCCTCGATGCGCTTCACCACGCGATACAGCCAGCCGGTGCCTTCACGGCACGGCGTGCACTGGCCGCACGATTCCTCGTAGTAAAAGTAGGACAGGCGCAGCAGCGAGCGCACCATGCAGCGCGTCTCGTCCATCACGATCACCGCGCCCGAGCCGAGCATCGAGCCCGCCTTCGCGATCGAGTCGTAGTCCATGTCGATCTGCATCATCGTGTCGCCCGGAATCACCGGCGCCGACGATCCGCCAGGAATCACGGCCTTCAGCTTGCGGCCGCCGCGCATGCCGCCCGCCAGTTCGAGCAGCGCCGAGAACGGCGTGCCGAGTGGCACTTCGTAGTTGCCGGGGCGCTCGACGTCGCCCGACACCGAGAAGATCTTCGTGCCGCCGTTGTTCGGCTTGCCGAGCTCGAGGTAATGCTGCGGACCGACCGCCAGCAGGAACGGCACGGCTGCGAAGGTTTCGGTGTTGTTGATGGTGGTCGGCTTGCCGTACACACCGAAGCTCGCCGGGAACGGCGGCTTGAAGCGCGGCTGGCCCTTCTTGCCTTCGAGCGATTCGAGCAGCGCCGTTTCCTCGCCGCAGACGTACGCACCGTAACCATGGTGCGCATGGAGCTGGAACGAAAACTCCGAACCGAGGATGTTCGCGCCGAGATA
Organism: Burkholderia glumae LMG 2196 = ATCC 33617; assembly: GCF_000960995.1. Classification (NCBI taxonomy): domain Bacteria; kingdom Pseudomonadati; phylum Pseudomonadota; class Betaproteobacteria; order Burkholderiales; family Burkholderiaceae; genus Burkholderia; species Burkholderia glumae. Next base: position 32,242 of record NZ_CP009435.1, read on the forward strand.
GCCTGCCGCGCGTGCTTCCTCGAGCGCCGCCTCGAAGCGTCGATACACTTCGAAGATCTCGCCGTGGATGTAGTTGTAGCCGGCCGTGATGCCCATCGCGTAGGCGCCGATCGCCATGCCCTCGATCACGGCATGCGGGTTCCAGCGCAGGATGTCGCGGTCCTTGAAGGTGCCAGGCTCGCCTTCGTCCGAGTTGCAGACCAGATACTTCTGGCCCGGGAACTGGCGCGGCATGAAGCTCCACTTGAGGCCGGTCGGAAAGCCCGCGCCGCCGCGGCCGCGCAGGCCCGACGCCTTGACGTCGGCGATCACCTGCTCAGGCGGAATCTTTTCCTCGATGATGCGGCGCAGCTGCTGGTAGCCGCCGCGCGCGACGTAGTCTTCGAGGCGCCAGTTCTCACCGTTCAGGTTCGCGAGAATCAGCGGTTTGATGTGACGATCGTGCAGGGACGTCATTTCGAGAGCTCCTCAAGCAGCTGGTCGATCTTCTCGCGGCTCATGAAACTGCACATCTTGTGATTGTTGAGCAGCAATACCGGCGCGTCGCCGCAGGCGCCGAAACATTCGCCTTCCTTCAGCGAGAACTTGCCGTCGGGCGTGGTTTCGCCGAAGTCGATACCGAGCTTCTGCTTCAGATAGTCGGCCGTTGCCTCGGCGCCGCCGTGCGGGCCAAGCTGGCACGGAAGATTCGTGCAGAGCGTGATCTTGTGCTTACCAACCGGTTTGAGCTCGTACATCGTGTAGAACGTCGCCACTTCCTGCACGGCGACGGCCGGCATGCCGAGATAGTCCGCAACGAACTGCATCAGTTCGGGCGACAGCCAGCCGTGCTCCTCCTGAGCCACGGCCAATGCCGACATCACGGCGGACTGCTTCTGATCGGCGGGATACTTGGCCACCACGCGATCGATTTCTTTCAGGCCTTCAGCTGAGATCATTTTCAGACACGACTCATTCAATTCCTACCGAACGAACAACCTGCCGCGGGATGCGCAACGGCAGACCTGGCGCTCACTGTTGGCTGCCCGCCGCCCGCTCGACGCGGGCGGCGTGGCGATCAGCGGTCGATTTCGCCGAACACGATGTCCTGCGTACCGATGATCGTGACCGCGTCGGCAATCATGTGGCCATGCGCCATTTCGTTGAGCGCGGAGAGATGCGCGTAGCCGGGCGCGCGAATCTTCAGCCGGTATGGCTTGTTCGCGCCGTCGGACACGAGATAGATGCCGAATTCGCCCTTCGGGTGCTCGACCGCCGCGTAGGTTTCGCCTTCCGGCACATGGAAACCTTCGGTGAACAGCTTGAAGTGGTGAATCAGATCTTCCATGTTCGACTTCATGTCGACACGTTTGGGCGGCGCAATCTTGTGATTGTCCGTCATCACCGGACCCGGATTCTTCCGCAGCCACTCAATACACTGTTTCGCGATGCGGCACGACTGCCGCATCTCCTCGACGCGAACCAGATAACGGTCGTAGCAATCGCCGTTCACCCCGACCGGGATGTCGAAATCGAGGCGGTCATACACTTCGTAGGGCTGCTTCTTGCGCAGGTCCCACTCGATTCCGGAGCCGCGCAGCATCGCGCCCGTCAGGCCGAGCTGCAGCGCGCGTTCGGGACTCACCACACCGATCCCGACGAGACGCTGCTTCCAGATCCGATTGTCGGTCAGCAACGTTTCGTATTCGTCGACACACTTCGGAAAGCGCGTGAAGAAATCGTCGATGAAGTCGAGCACCGAACCCTGGCGCGCCTCGTTCATCTTCGACAGCGCCTTCTCGTTGCGAATCTTCGATGCCTTGTATTGCGGCATCACGTCAGGCAGGTCGCGATACACGCCGCCCGGGCGGTAGTAGGCCGCGTGCATGCGCGCGCCGGAGACCGCCTCGTAGACGTCCATCAGGTCCTCGCGCTCGCGGAACGCGTAGAGGAACACCGCCATCGCACCGACGTCGAGACCGTGCGAGCCGATCCACATCAGGTGGTTCAGCACGCGCGTGATCTCGTCGAACAGCACGCGGATATACTGCGCGCGCTCCGGCACGTCGATACCGAGCAGTTTCTCGATCGCAAGCACGTAGCCGTGTTCGTTCGCCATCATCGACACATAGTCGAGACGGTCCATGTACGGCACCGACTGGATGAAGGTCTTGTTCTCGGCGAGCTTCTCGGTCGCGCGGTGCAGCAGGCCGATGTGCGGATCGGCACGCTGGATCACCTCGCCGTCGAGCTCGAGCACGAGTCGCAGCACGCCGTGCGCGGCCGGGTGCTGGGGGCCGAAGTTGAGCGTGTAGTTCTTGATGTCAGCCATGTCGCCCTCTCAATGTTTCAGACCGCCGTACCGATCCTCGCGGATCACGCGCGGCGTGATCTCGCGGGGTTCGATCGTCACGGGCTGGTAGACGACGCGCTTCTCTTCCGGGTCGTAACGCATTTCGACGTAGCCGGACAGCGGGAAATCCTTGCGGAACGGATGACCGATGAAGCCGTAGTCGGTCAGGATGCGGCGCAGGTCGGGATGGCCTTCGAACACGATGCCATAGAGGTCGAACGCCTCGCGCTCGTACCAGTTCGCCGAATTCCAGATGTCGACCACCGAGGCGATGATCGGCAGGTCGTCGTCGGGCGCGAACACGCGCAGGCGCAGACGCCAGTTATTGGTGATCGACAGCAGTTGCAGCACGGCCGCGAAGCGGGGGCCGTCGTAGGCGCCGTCGCCGTAGGTCTGGTAATCGACGCCGCAGAGGTCGATCAGCTGCTCGAAGCGGAGCTTGCGGTCGTCGCGCAGCAGCGTGGCCACCTCGATGTAGTCGCGCGCGCGCACCACCAGCGTGAGTTCGCCCACCGCCTCGGTCAGGCTGACCACGCGCTCGCCGAGCGCTGCCTCGAGGTTGGCTTTGAGGGTCTCGATTTTGCTTGCCATATTGTGGGGGCTCGGACTTTTATTGGCGGGCGATGGTGCTGGTCCGGCGGATCTTCGCTTGCAGCTGGATCACGCCATAGACGAGCGCCTCGGCAGTCGGCGGACACCCTGGCACGTAGACGTCGACGGGCACGATACGGTCGCAGCCGCGCACGACGGAATAGGAATAGTGGTAATAGCCGCCGCCGTTCGCGCACGATCCCATCGAAATCACCCAGCGCGGCTCGGCCATCTGGTCATAGACGCGCCGCAGGGCCGGCGCCATCTTGTTGCAGAGCGTGCCGGCGACGATCATCACGTCGGACTGGCGCGGACTCGGACGGAACACCACGCCGAAACGATCGAGATCGTAACGGGCCGCGCCCGCATGCATCATCTCGACCGCACAGCACGCGAGACCGAACGTGACGGGCCACAGCGACCCGGTGCGCGTCCAGTTGATCAGCTTGTCAGCCGTCGTGGTGACAAACCCTTCCTTCAAGACCCCTTCGATACTCATTGCTTTCCACTCCTGACAGGCGGCGGAGAGTGGCCGCCTCACGCAAACCGGTGATTGTTCCGCCCATTACTCCCAGTCGAGGCCACCCTTTCGCCAGATATAGGCGAAACCCAACAGGAATTCGAGCAGGAAAATCATCATGGCCATGAAGCCAGGCCAGCCGATGTCACGGAGGGCGACACCCCACGGAAACAGGAAAGCGGTCTCGAGATCGAAAATGATGAACAGGATAGCAACCAGGTAGTAGCGCACGTCGAACTTCATGCGCGCATCCTCGAAGGCCTCGAAACCGCACTCGTATGGCGAGTTCTTTTCGTTGTTGGGCTTGCTGGGACCGAGAATCTTGCCGATGCCGACCAATGCCACGCCCAATCCAACGCCCACGATGAGGAACAACAAGACGGGGTAATAGGCAGCGAGGTTCAAGGCAATCCTCTATCGGTTAGTTCTGATCGTTCCGGAGCATATCACCTTCCGGACAAAGGGTCATTTCGGACTGCATGCCATCCCCGAATATCACAAGGACAGGAGCCTGAAATGAAAAATGCCAGCCAGTGAAAGCTGGCTGGCATTGCGCATTCTTGGTGCCGACGGCGAGACTCGAACTCGCACAGCTTTCGCCACTACCCCCTCAAGATAGCGTGTCTACCAATTTCACCACGTCGGCACTACCGCGACCCGGGAACAATCACTCGCTTTCCGCGAACCGCTTGAAGAAATAAATTCTAACCCGGCTTTCAAACCTGATCAACTACTCTGCGCGATTTTTTTGATCTTTTATTTCGGGACGTCCTGGCCCGGTGCCGAGGCGGCCGAACCCGCGGCCGGCGCCGAGGCGGCCGCGGGCTGCGAACCCGCCGACGAGGCGGCGGGCGCCGAGGCGGGCGTGCCGAGCACACCGATCGACGGCGCCGATTTATACGAGCCGAGATAGGTCAGCGCCAGCGTGGCGACGAAAAATACCGTGGCAAGGACCGCAGTGGTACGCGACAGGAAATTCGCCGAGCCGGTCGCGCCGAACAGGCTACCCGATGCGCCGCTGCCGAACGCGGCGCCCATGTCGGCCCCCTTGCCGTGCTGGAGCAGCACGAGGCCGATCACGCCGAGCGCGGACAGAATCTGCACCACGATAATCAAGACTTTCAAAAAAGACATCTCACTCACCCGAATAGTGGGAAACCGCGCGCCGCGCGCTGCCCCGGATTCAAAAAAACGCCCGCCCCCTGCGGCGGCGCTTACTGCGCCGCGCGGCAGATCGCCAGGAAATCGCCGCCCTTCAACGATGCGCCACCGATCAGGCCGCCGTCGATGTCGGGCTGACCGAACAGTTCGCGCGCATTGTCCGGCTTCACGCTGCCGCCGTACAGCACGGAAACCTGCTCGACGCCCTTGGCCGCAAGCCGCGAACGCAGGAAGGCATGCACCTGCTGTGCCTGCTCCGAACTTGCGCTCTTGCCCGTGCCGATTGCCCAGACCGGCTCGTAGGCAACCACGATGCGCGCCGCCTCTTGGTCCGACAGCAGCGCGAGCGCCGCATCGAGCTGCGCGCCGACCACCGTCTCGGTCGAACCCGCTTCGCGCTCGGCCAGCGTCTCGCCGACGCAGACCACCGGGGTCAGCCCCGCGCCGAGCGCGCGCTGCGCCTTCACGGCGACCAGATTGCTCGATTCGCCGTGATAGGTACGGCGCTCGGAGTGGCCGACCAGCACGTATTTCGCGCCGAACTCGGCGATCATCGCGCCGGCCACCTCGCCCGTGTACGCGCCTTGCTCGTGCGCCGACACGTCCTGAGCGCCGCTCGCGACACGGCTGCCGGCAAGCAATTCGCCGACCTGCGCCAGATACGGAAACGGCACGCATACGCCGATCTCGACGTCGGCCGACACGGCCTGCGCCCCATCGAGCACTTCGCCCAGCAGCGCGCGATTGCCGTTGAGACGGCCGTGCATCTTCCAGTTACCGATTACCCGCTTCACTCGTTGTGTCGACATCGTCTCTCGCATCTCGAACTGAATCCCGTCGCGACCGCCTCGCAATCGGCCCCTGCGCGAACCGCCAGGGCCTGGATCCGACGAAGCAAACCCGCGATTTTACTTCGACGCACGAGAACCGGTCAAACCGCGAATGTCAAGCACTCGCACCCCATTCGAGCACGATCTTGCCGACGTGCTCGCTGCTTTCCATCAGCGCGTGCGCGGCCGCCGCTTCGGCGGCCGGCAGCACACGATAGATCACCGGGCGCACCGTGCCGCTCTCGATCAGCGGCCAAACCGTTTCCTTCAGGTTCGCGGCGATCTTCGCCTTGAATTCGACCGGGCGCGGACGCAGCGTCGACCCGGTGATGGTGAGCCGGCGGCGCAGGATCTCGCCCAGGCTGACCTCGGCCTTCGCGCCGCCGAGCAGCGCGATCACGACCAGCCGTCCGCCATCCGCGAGCGCGCTCAGTTCGCGCGGCACGTAGGGGCCGGCCACCATGTCGAGGATCACATCGGCGCCGCGGTCGTTGGTCAGCGACTTGACGACGTCGACGAAATCCTCGGTCTTGTAGTTGATCGCGCGCTCCGCGCCAAGCGCCTCGCAGGCGCGGCACTTCTCGTCGGTGCCCGCGGTCGCGAACACGCGATGGCCCAGCGCATGCGCGATCTGGATCGCCGTCACGCCGATTCCGCTCGAACCGCCCTGCACGAGCAACGTCTCCTCGTCGCGGCCTTCGCCGCGGCCGAGTTGCGCGCGATCGAACACGTTGCTCCAGACCGTGAAGAAGGTCTCCGGCAGCGACGCCGCCTCGACGTCGGACAGCCCGGCCGGCACCGGCAGGCATTGCCCGAGCGGCGCCGTCGCGTACTCGGCATAACCGCCGCCCGCGAGTAGTGCGCAGACGCGATCGCCAATCTTCAGACCGAACGGGTTCGCCGCGCCCTCGCCGAGCTCGCCGTCGACGATCTCGCCCGCCACCTCGAGCCCGGGCAGGTCCGAGGCGCCCGGCGGCGGCGCGTAGGCGCCCTTGCGCTGGAACACGTCGGGCCGGTTGATGCCGAAGGCCGCCACCTTGATGAGCACTTCGCCGCGCTTCGGATCGGGCCGGGGCCGCTCGACGAGCTTGAGGACGTCGGGGGCACCGAATTCGGTGATTTCGATCGCTTTCATTTGCGTCGCTCCAAGATAGGGACGGGCTTGCGCCGGAATCGGCGCAAGCCCGTCCATCCTGCATGAAAAACGGCCGGCCCGTTCAGGCGCCGGCCGCTTTCGTTGCGCTTACTGTTGCGGTGCGTCGTTCTGCTCGTTCAGGAGCGCCTTTGCCGACAGCCGCACGCGGCCCTTCTCGTCGACCTGGATCACCTTGATCTTCACGACCTGGCCTTCCTTCAGGTAGTCGTTGATGTCCTTCACACGCTCGTTGACGATTTCCGAGATGTGCAGCAGGCCATCCTTGCCCGGCAGCAGGTTCACGATCGCGCCGAAGTCGAGGAGCTTCAGCACCGCGCCTTCGTAGACCTGGCCGACTTCGATCTCGGCGGTGATCTGCTCGATGCGCTTCTTCGCCTCGGCCATGCCTTCGCTGCTGGTGCTCGCGATGGTCACGACGCCGTCGTCGGAGATGTCGATGGTCGTGCCGGTTTCCTCGGTCAGCGCACGGATCACCGAACCGCCCTTGCCGATCACGTCGCGAATCTTTTCCGGGTTGATCTTGACAGTGATCATGCGCGGCGCGAATTCGGACAGCGTCGTGTTCGCACCCGACACCGATTCCTTCATCTTACCGAGGATGTGCATGCGGCCTTCCTTGGCCTGCGCGAGCGCGACCTGCATGATTTCCTTCGTGATGCCCTGGATCTTGATGTCCATCTGCAGCGCGGTGACACCGGCTTCGGTGCCCGCGACCTTGAAGTCCATGTCGCCGAGGTGGTCTTCATCGCCGAGGATGTCGGTCAGCACCGCGAACTTGTTGTCCTCGAGGATCAGGCCCATCGCGATGCCGGCGACGTGCGCCTTCATCGGCACGCCCGCGTCCATCAGCGCGAGGCAGCCGCCGCACACCGACGCCATCGACGACGACCCGTTCGATTCGGTGATTTCCGAGACGACGCGGATCGAGTAGCCGAATTCGTCGGCGCTCGGCAGGCACGCCACCAGCGCGCGCTTGGCGAGGCGGCCGTGGCCGATTTCGCGGCGCTTCGGCGAGCCGACGCGGCCCGTTTCGCCGGTCGCGAACGGGGGCATGTTGTAGTGGAGCATGAAGCGGTCGCGGTATTCGCCTTCGAGCGCATCGATGATCTGCTCGTCGCCCTTGGTGCCGAGCGTCGCCACCACCAGCGCCTGCGTCTCGCCGCGCGTAAACAGCGCCGAGCCGTGGGTGCGCGGCAGCACGCCGGTACGGATCTCGATCGGGCGCACGGTGCGCGTGTCGCGGCCGTCGATGCGCGGCTCGCCGTTCAGGATCTGCGAACGGACGATCTTCGCCTCGATGTCGAACAGGATGTTGCCGACGGTCGCCTTGTCGGCGGCGGTGGTGCCCGCTGCCGCCGCTTCAGCCTCGAGCTTCGCCGAGGTCGATGCGTAGACTTCCTTCAGCTTGGCCGAGCGGGCCTGCTTGTCGCGGATCTGGTAGGCGGCCAGCAGGTCGGCCTGCGCCGCTGCCGTCACGTTGGCGATCAGCGCCTCGTCCTTCGGCGCCGGCTGCCAGTCCCATTCCGGCTTGCCGCCTTCGCGGACCAGTTCGTGGATCGCGTCGATCGCGGTCTGCATCTGCTCGTGGCCGAACACGACCGCGCCGAGCATCACGTCTTCCGGCAGTTGGTCGGCTTCCGACTCGACCATCAGCACCGCGCGCTCCGTCCCGGCAACGACGAGATCGAGGCTCGATGCCTTGATCTGGTCACGCGTCGGATTCAGCACGTACTGGTTGTCGATGTAGGCCACGCGCGCGGCGCCGACCGGGCCGTTGAACGGCAGGCCCGAGACGGCAAGCGCGGCCGACGCGCCGATCAGCGCGGGGATGTCGGCCGGCACTTCCGGGTTGATCGACAGCACGTGGATCACGACCTGGACTTCGTTGTAGAAGCCTTCCGGGAACAGCGGGCGCAGCGGACGATCGATCAGGCGCGAGGTCAGCGTCTCGTGCTCCGACGGACGGCCTTCGCGGCGGAGAAAGCCGCCGGGAATCTTGCCGGCGGAGTAGGTCTTCTCGATGTAGTCGACCGTCAGCGGGAAGAAATCCTGGCCCGGCTTCGCGTTCTTCGCGCCGACCACGGTCGCGAGCACCACGGTGTCCTCGACGTCGACGATCACGGCGCCGCTTGCCTGACGGGCGATTTCACCCGTTTCGAGGCGCACCTTGTGCTGGCCCCACTGGAATTCCTTCACGATCTTGTTGAACAGAGACATGGTCGCTCCTTGTTTTGTTCATGGATGGCATGCGCCGCGCGGAAAAACGATCGGCGCGGCGGTGGTGCGACCTGACGCGGCGGGAAGAGGTGTGTTTTTTATGCCATTCCAGGGCGAGGCCCGACACCGCGGCGGACACCGCACTGGAATGACACAAAGCTCCACCCGGCAGCCAGGCCGGTGGGCGGCCCGCCCCGATCAGCCGAGCGGGCACCCGCGGTACGTGCTACGGCGAGACGTTGCGTACCGCTGAAAAACAAAATGCCTGCATCAGCGGACTGACACAGGCATTTCGGGGAGGCAAACGCGCCCCGCTTACTTACGCAGACCCAGCTTCTCGATCAGCGCGCGATAGCGGTCGGCATCCTTGCCCTTCAGGTAGTCGAGCAGCTTGCGGCGGCGGCTCACCATGCGCAGCAGGCCGCGGCGGCTGTGGTGATCCTTCGCGTGGGTCTTGAAGTGACCCGTCAGTTCGACGATACGCGCGGTGAGCAGCGCGACCTGGACTTCGGGCGAACCCGTGTCGTTGGCGCCACGCGCGAACTGAGCAACAACATCCGACTTCTTGATATCTGCAACCGACATGTGATTTCCTTTCTAACTAACAGGCGGACACGGAAGAATGGCCGTGCCGTGATTGACAACCGGCCGGCATTGTAGCACAACTCTCCTTTCCGTCTAAGCCCACTGCCTGCCCCGCCCGCCACCTGCCGCGGCGGGCGAACGGCCGGGCCGTCCCGCGGGGGTCGCGCAGGGCGCGCGGTGCGGAACAGCACGAAGCGGCGCAGCATGTAGCCCGCGGCGGGTGAGCACCCGCGTGTGCGTCGTGATACAACAGCGGCATCGCATTCGACGGAGACCAGCATGTTTCGACGATTTCCGGTACTGCTTGCCGCAGCGGCCACCCTGCTCGCCGGCTGCGCGCAACCGTGGCAGCGCTACCAGGTGGGAGAGGACCAGTCGGCGCTCGTGGCGCGACTCGGCCCGCCCCGCGAGGTCTACGACCTGCCCGGCGGCGGCAAGCGGCTGATGTGGCCGACTCAGCCGATGGGCGAAACCACCACCACGGCCGACATCGACGCGGCCGGCAAGGTAATCGGCATGCGCCAGGCGCTGCAGCCCAGCGAGTTCTATCGCGCCGAGATCGGCAAGTGGAAAAAGGCCGACGTGCTCGTCAACTTCGGACGCCCCGAGGAAACCTCCTATTTTCCGCTGATGAAACGCGAAGTGTGGACCTATCGGTATCTCGAGGACAACGTCTGGTACATGCTCTATAGCTTCTACTTCGACGACCAAGGCATCCTGCGGCTCACGCAGAAGACGCCCGATCCGCTGCACGACCCCGACCGTCGCTTGATATTCTGAGCGCAATTCGGCGGCGTCATATCAATATACCGATCACCTTTCATGTAATCGCCCAGCTGTCGGTTTTTACAGGTTTTACCATTCGGCCATTCCCGCCCATCCGGAATGGCCTTTTTCATGGCCACCTCGCCTATCGAACCGGTTTCACGAAAATTACCAAAATAAATTCTTCATCATTTCGTGATAAAGCCGCGCCGGCTCTTCCACAATCGATGATGGTGGCCCACTTTCACGGCGTGCCCATGCACCTCAAGCCGGCACGCCATTAACAAAAATGGTGCATCGCTCGATTCCGGCTGCGTAAATTGAAACAGAATGTTTCGGTGCTGCCGCGTATCGAGACAAACCCCTAAGATCGCATCAAACAAGCTTTCAATTTAGAAAGAATCAGCATATCGATTCGCCACGCGCTGCCGTTTTCTCATTCAATCATCAAGGATTCCTCAATGAATCGCGCCAAAAGCCTGTTAGCCGCCAACGCCGCCTGGGCCAGCGAAACCGCCGAACGCGCGCCCGGCTTCTTCGACGGTCTCGCGCAGGGCCAGAACCCGCGCGTGCTCTGGATCGGCTGCGCCGACAGCCGCGTACCCGCCGAAGCGATCACCCATAGCGCGCCGGGCGAGCTGTTCGTGCACCGCAACATCGCGAACCTGTTCCAGCCCGGCGACGACAATGGCGCGAGCGTGCTCGAATACGCAGTGCGCGTCCTGAAGGTCGATCACGTCATCGTCTGCGGCCATTACGGCTGCGGCGGCGTGCGCGCATCTCTGCTGCCGCCGCCGGCCGACCTGCCGCACGTGGCGCGCCGCATCGCGCCGCTCTGCGCGCTCGCGGCCCGCCACCGCGGCACGCTCGACGGCCTGCCCGCCGACCAGGCCGCCGATCGCCTCGCCGAGCTGAACGTGCAGGAACAGGTGCGCCTGCTGCGCGAAAGCCCGATCGTGAGGGCCGGCGATCCGCCGCCGCTCGTCCACGGCTGGATCTTCTCGCTGTCGGACGGCCTGCTGAAGGTGCTGACGTCGGGCTACCCGGACGCCGACGGCCGGCTCGCCGATGTCCCCGACGCCAGCGGCATGCCACGCGACGCCTCGCGCGCCGACGTGCTGAAGGCTGCCTGAGCCGCACCCGCTCCCCATTTCGCCCAGCCCTGTCCCGAGATCATGAATCCACGCACCTTCCTTTCCACGTTTCCGCGCGACGCCGTTGCCGGCACCGTGGTGTTCCTCGTCGCGCTGCCACTGTGCCTCGGCATTGCCAATGCCTCCGGCGTCGAGCCATTCGCGGGGCTCGTCTCCGGCATCATCGGCGGCCTCGTGGTCGCGCTGCTGAGCGGCTCGTCGCTGTCCGTGAGCGGCCCCGCGGCCGGCCTTGTCGTAATCGTCGTCGACGGCATCGCGCAGCTCGGCGGCTTCCCGGCCTTCCTGCTCGCCGTCGCGCTGTCGGGCCTGCTGCAGCTGGGCCTCGGCCTGCTGCGCGCGGGCCGGCTCGCGGCCTACGTGCCCTCGCCGGTGATCAAGGGCATGCTGGCCGCGATCGGCCTGCTGCTGATCGTCAAGCAGGTGCCGTTCGCGCTCGGCCTGCACGGCGGCACCGCGCCGTTCAGCGCGCATGCGCTTGCCGCCGCCGCGCTCGCGCTGGCCTCGCTCGCGCTGCTGGTGGCCTGGGATTCGGGCGCGCTGCGCCGCTTCGCGCTGGTCCGCAACGTGCCGGCGCCGCTCGTGGTGGTGGTGCTCGGCATCGCCGTGACGCTCGCGCTCGATGCACTCGCGCCCGCCTTCGCGCCGCCCGCCGAACACCGCGTCGCGCTGCCGGCACTCGATTCGCTCGCCGCGCTCGACGGCGCGCTGGCGAACATCGAATTCGGCCCTCATTTCGCTCAACTCTGGAATCCGGCGGTCTGGCGCGTGGCCATCACGCTCGCGATCGTCGCCAGCCTCGAAACGCTGCTCTCGCTCGAAGCCGTCGAACAGATCGATCCGAAGCGCCGCGCACCGTTGCCGGACCGCGAGCTGAAGGCGCAGGGCATCGGCAACCTGGTGGCGGGCGTCGTCGGCGGCCTGCCGATCACCTCGGTGATCGTGCGCAGCTCGGTCAATGTCCACGCCGGCGCGCAAAGCCGAATCTCGGCCGTGGTTCACGGCGTGCTGCTGCTCGCCAGCGTGTTCCTGCTGACCGAACTCATCAATCTGATTCCGCTCGCGACGCTCGCCGCGATCCTGATCCACACCGGATTCAAGCTCGCGAAGCCGGCGCTGTTCGCGGCCGTGGCCCGGCAGGGACCGGCGGCGTTCGCGCCGTTCGTGGCGACCATCGCCGGCGTGCTGGCAATCGACCTGCTGGCCGGCATCGGACTGGGCATCGTCTGCAGCGTGCTGGCCGTCGCGCTCGCGAACCTGCGCAACCCGGCCACGCTCGCGCGGCACGACGACCATTACTTGCTGACGTTTCGCAAGGACGTGTCGTTCCTCGGCAAGGTGCGCGTGAAGCACGACCTGCGGCAAATCCCGGATGGCGCGGTGGTGATCATCGACGCGACGCGCGCCGACTATCTCGATCACGACGTGCGTGAGCTGATCGACGCGTTCGTCGCCGAGGCGCCGGCGCGCGGCATCAGCGTGGACTATCGCCAGCCGGCGCGCTCGCGCGACGGGAGCTGGCGCTTCGGCGCGCTGCGCAGCCCGGCGCCGCAATAACGCGCCCCCAAACGACGACGCCCCACGCGGCCGGCGGCAGCGTGGGGCGTCGTATCGTTGCGCCGCCGGGCCGGCGGCCCGGCATCAGGACAGCTGCGGGTTCAGCTTGTCGATGTTCGAATGCAGCTTGCTCAGCGCCGACAGATAGGCCTTCGCCGACGCGGCGACGATGTCGGGATCGGTGCCGACGCCGTTGACGATCCGGCCGCTCTTGGAGAGCCGCACGGTCACCTCGCCCTGCGCCTGCGTGCCGGTCGTGATCGCGTTGACCGAATACAGCACGAGCTCGGCGCCGCTGCCCACCTCGGTCTCGATCGCGTTGAAGGTCGCGTCCACCGGCCCGTTGCCGCGCGCCTCGCCCGTCACCTCGCCGCCATCGGCGGCAAACACGACCTTCGCATGCGGCTGCTCGCCCGTCTCCGAGCGCTGCGCCAGCGACACGAACTTGTAGTGCTCGGGTTCGTGCGCGAGCGCCGCTTCCTCCGAGACGATCGCGATGATGTCCTCGTCGAAGATCTCGGCCTTGCGGTCCGCAAGATCCTTGAAGCGCATGAACGCGGCGTTCAGTTCGCCCTCGCTGTCGAGCGATACGCCGAGCTCCTGCAGGCGCTGCTTGAACGCGTTGCGGCCGGACAGCTTGCCGAGCACGATCTTGTTGGCGGTCCAGCCCACGTCTTCGGCGCGCATGATCTCGTAGGTGTCGCGCGCCTTCAGCACGCCGTCCTGGTGGATGCCCGAGGCGTGCGCGAACGCGTTCGCGCCGACCACCGCCTTGTTGGGCTGCACGACGAAGCCGGTGATCTGCGAGACCAGCTTCGAGGCCGGCACGATCTGCGTGGTGTCGAGGCCGACGTCGAGCCCGAAGTAGTCGCGGCGCGTCTTCACCGCCATCACGATCTCCTCGAGCGAGGTGTTGCCGGCGCGCTCGCCGAGGCCGTTGACGGTGCATTCGACCTGACGCGCGCCGCCGATCTGCACGCCGGCCAGCGAGTTCGCCACCGCCATGCCCAGGTCGTTGTGGCAGTGAACCGAGAAGATCGCCTTGTCCGAATTCGGAATGCGCTCGCGCAGCGTCTTCACGAGGTTGCCGTAGAGCTCGGGCACGCCATAGCCGACCGTGTCGGCGATATTGATGGTGGTCGCGCCCTCGGCGATCACGGCCTCCAGCACGCGGCAGAGGAAATCCATGTCGGAGCGGCTGCCGTCCTCGGGCGAGAACTCGACGTCGTCGGTGAACTTGCGCGCGAAGCGCACGGCAAGGCGCGCCTGCTCGAACACCTGGTCCGGCGTCATGCGCAGCTTCTTCTCCATGTGCAGCGGCGAGGTGGCGATGAAGGTATGGATCCGGAAGCGTTCCGCCGGCTTCAGCGCGTCCGCCGCGCGCTGGATGTCCTTGTCGTTGGCGCGCGCGAGCGAACAGATCGTGCTGTCCTTCACGAGCCCCGCAATGGTGTGGATCGCGTCGAAATCGCCGTTCGAGCTGGCCGCGAAGCCGGCCTCGATCACGTCGACCTTCATCCGCTCGAGCTGTCTGGCGATACGGATCTTCTCTTCCTTCGTCATCGACGCGCCGGGCGACTGCTCGCCGTCACGCAGGGTCGTATCGAAAATAATCAGCTTGTCGGTCATGGGGGCTCCGGGAATCTTATGGGTGAAACCAAACGATGTAGGTCGCGCCACCGCTGGCGACGCTCGACAATCGACGAAGCTCGACGGGGGCGATGACGGTCAGCGCGGCCGGCGCGCCGACGCCGCCGCGCATAGGGGCGCGGCGGCTTGAAGGAAGGAAAGGCGGGAAAACAAAAACATGGCGGGCAATATAGCGGCATTCCCGAACGCATGCAATCGGGCGCCCTGCCGAGCCGGGGCGCGCGTCCTGGCCGGCCAGGACGCGGCCGAGTGTCAGGACTTGGCCGAGCGCGCCGGGTTGGCGCGGCCGCGAATCGCCATGTAGGCCCAGAACACGTAGCCGGACAGGCCGTACAGCACGAACAGGCCAAACAGCATCAGCGGCGGATCTGACGAGACGAGCACGAACGCGACCACTACCAGCAGGATCGCCGCGAACGGCACGCGGTGCCGCACGTCGAGCGCCTTGCCGCTGTAGAACGGCGCGTTCGAGACCATCGTCACGCCCGCGTAGATGGTCAGCACGAACGCGACCCACGGCAGCCAGCCGAGCTTGAGCGGCACGCGGTTGTCGGTGGCGAGCCAGACGAAGCCGGCGATCAGCGCGGCCGCGGCCGGACTCGGCAAGCCCTGGAAAAAGCGCTTGTCGACCACGCCGATGTTGGTATTGAAGCGCGCGAGCCGCAGCGCGGCCCCCGAACAGTAGACGAAGGCGGCGAGCCAGCCCCAGCGGCCGAGGTCCTTGAGCACCCACTCGTACATCACGAGCGCCGGCGCGACGCCGAACGACACCATGTCCGACAGGCTGTCGAACTGCTCGCCGAAGGCGCTTTGCGTATGGGTCATGCGCGCGACGCGGCCGTCCATGCCATCGAGCACCATCGCCACGAAGATCGCGATCGCCGCGACCTCGAAGCGCACGTTCATCGCCTGCACCACGGCGAAGAAGCCGCAGAACAACGCGGCCGTGGTGAACGCGTTCGGCAGCAGGTAGATGCCGCGCGTGCGCAGAAACTGCTGGCGCGCGGCGCGGCGCGGCTCGGCACTCGACGTATCGGCGCCGAGCGCCTTGTTGTGGCGGAACGAGCGCGGCAGAGACTTGCCGTTGCGCGGCCGGCGCGGTTTGAATGCAGCCAATCGAGCCTCCCTGCCGCTTACAGCGGCAATTCAGCGAGAATCGTGGACGATGCGCTGACTTTCTCACCGATCGATACGCGGGCGCGGCTGCCGACCGGCAGGTAGACGTCCACGCGCGAGCCGAAACGGATGAAGCCGTAGCGCTGGCCTCGCGTGAGCGGCTCGCCGGCGCGCACGTAGCAGAGGATCCGGCGCGCCACCAGCCCGGCGATCTGCACCGAGGTGACGAGGTGGTCGCTGCCCGTATGGATCACCACCGCATTGCGCTCGTTCTCGGTCGAGGCCTTGTCGATCGCCGCGTTGAGGAACGCGCCCGGGAAATACTCGACCTTGGTGACGGCGCCGTCCACCGGCGAGCGCTGCGAATGGACATTGAACACGTTCATGAACACGCTGATCTTGAGCGCCTCGCGGTTCGCATACGGATCGTGCGCGGTCTCGACCGCGACGATCCGTCCGTCGGCCGGGCACAGCACGGCGTTGGCCTGGGTCGGGATCGGCCGGGCCGGATCCCGGAAGAACTGCACCACGAAGATGAGCAGCAGCCAGAACGGCCAGGCGAGCCCGAACCCCGCGATTGCATGGATCAACAGCGCGACGACGGCAGCGATCGCGATGAACGGCCAGCCTTCGCGCGCGATGATCGGATGAGGATAGTTCATGGAGTGGTTCGTTGGATTGCAAAGCCCGTAGCATAACAAAAGCCGCCCGAAGCACTGCGGCCTTCGGGCGGCTTTTCCTGAACCGGTCCGCGAAAACGGGACCGGCCATTCGGCGCGGGCTTAGTTCTTCGACTGGTCGACCAGCTTGTTCTTCGCGATCCACGGCATCATCGCGCGCAGTTTCGCGCCGACCTGCTCGATCTGATGCTCGGCCGTCAGGCGGCGGCGCGACTGCAGCGTCGGGGCGCCGGCCTTGTTCTCGAGGATGAAGCTCTTCGCGTACTCGCCCGTCTGGATGTCCGTGAGGACCGCCTTCATGGCCTTCTTGGTCTCGGCCGTGACGATGCGCGGGCCCGTCACGTACTCGCCGTACTCGGCGTTGTTCGAGATCGAGTAGTTCATGTTCGCGATGCCGCCTTCATAGATCAGGTCGACGATCAGCTTCAACTCGTGCAGGCACTCGAAGTAAGCCATTTCCGGCGCGTAGCCCGCTTCGACCAGCGTCTCGAAGCCGGCCTTGATCAGGTCGACGGTGCCGCCGCACAGCACGGCCTGCTCGCCGAACAGGTCGGTCTCGGTCTCTTCGCGGAAGTTCGTCTCGATGATGCCGGCACGGCCGCCGCCGTTGGCTGCCGCGTACGACAGCGCGATGTCGCGTGCCGCGCCCGACTTGTCCTGCGCCACGGCGATCAGGTGCGGCACGCCGCCACCTTGCGAGTAGGTGCCGCGCACCGTGTGGCCGGGGGCCTTCGGCGCGATCATGATGACGTCCAGATCCGCGCGCGGGATCACCTGGCCGTAGTGGACGTTGAAGCCGTGCGCGAATGCCAGCGCGGCGCCCTGCTTGACGTTGGCATGGACTTCCTTGGCATAGACCTCGGCGATCTGCTCGTCCGGCAGCAGCATCATGACGACGTCGGCGCCCTTCACGGCGTCAGCGACTTCCTTGACGGTGAGGCCGGCGTTCTCGGCCTTGCTCCACGACGCGCCGCCCTTGCGCAGGCCGACCGTCACGTGCACGCCGCTGTCCTTCAGGTTCAGCGCGTGGGCATGGCCTTGCGAGCCGTAGCCGATGATCGTGACTTGCTTGCCCTTGATGAGGGAGAGATCGGCGTCCTTGTCGTAGAAAACTTTCATGATGGTTCCTTCGCAGTGCAATGATATGTTCAATGAGTGAGATCACCGGGGCATGACGGCGCCACCGGCTTCGTTCGATACGGCCGCATCAGACCTTCAGGATGCGCTCGCCGCGACCGATGCCCGAGCTGCCGGTACGCACGGTCTCGAGAATCGCGCCGGCGTCCAGCCCCTGGATGAATGCGTCGAGCTTGTCACTCGCGCCCGTCAATTCGATTGTGTAGGTTTTTTCGGTCACGTCGATGATGCGGCCGCGGAAGATATCCGCCATCCGTTTCATTTCTTCGCGTTCCTTGCCTACCGCTCGCACCTTGATCAGCATCAGCTCCCGTTCGATGTGGGCACCGTCGGTCAGGTCCACCACTTTCACCACCTCGATCAGGCGGTTCAGATGCTTCGTGATCTGTTCGATCACGTCGTCGGAGCCGATGGAGACGATGGTCAGACGCGACAGCGAATGGTCTTCGGTCGGCGCCACCGTCAAGGTTTCGATGTTGTAGCCGCGTGCCGAGAACAGGCCGACGACGCGCGAGAGCGCGCCCGGTTCGTTTTCCAGCAGCACGGAAATGATGTGTCTCATGTTCGCTTGTTCCCGATAGGTCTCGACTGATTCAGTTCGAATGCGCGGCGCGCGCCGCCCGGCACCGGCCGCCCTTCGTGAAGGCGGCGGTGCGCGGCGCGGCGTGCGGCGGCGCCGTTACAGATCTTCCGATCCGAGCAGCATCTCCGTGATGCCCTTGCCGGCCTGGACCATCGGCCAGACGTTCTCGGTCGGATCGGTCTGGAAGTCGAGAAATACGGTGCGATCCTTGAGGCGCAGCGCTTCCTTCAGCGCCGGCTCCACATCGGCGGTTTTTTCGATGCGCATCCCGACATGGCCGAACGCCTCGGCGAGCTTCACGAAATCGGGCAGCGCGTCCATGTACGAATGCGAGTAGCGCTTGCTGTATTCGATCTGCTGCCACTGGCGAACCATGCCGAGATAGCGGTTGTTCAGCGAGATGATCTTGACGGGCGTGTCGTACTGCTTGCAGGTCGACAGTTCCTGGATGCACATCTGGATCGAGCCCTCGCCGGTGATGCAGACGACGTCGTCGTCCGGATGAGCCATCTTGACGCCCATCGCGGCGGGCAGGCCGAAGCCCATGGTGCCGAGGCCGCCCGAGTTGATCCAGCGGCGCGGCTTGTCGAAGCGGTAGAACTGTGCGGCCCACATCTGGTGCTGGCCGACGTCCGAGCAGACATAGGCATTGCCGCCCGTGAGCCTCCAGAGCGTCTCGACCACGTGCTGCGGCTTGATGATCTCGCTCTCGCGGTCGTACTTCAGGCAGTCCTTGGCGCGCCAGCCCTCGATGTCCTTCCACCACTGCGCGAGCGCCTCGGTGTCCGGGCCGTGCTCGGCCGTCTGCAGCTGCTCGATCAGTTCCTTGAGCACTTCCTTCACGTCGCCGACGATCGGGATGTCGACCTTGACGCGCTTGCTGATCGACGACGGATCGATGTCGATATGGATGATCTTGCGCGGACGCGACGAGAAGTGCGCCGGGTCGCCGATCACGCGGTCGTCGAAGCGCGCGCCGATGGCGATCAGCACGTCGCAGTGCTGCATCGCCATGTTGGCTTCGTAGGTGCCGTGCATGCCGAGCATGCCGAGAAACTTCGGATCGGAGGCGCGATAGCCGCCGAGCCCCATCAGCGTGTTGGTGACCGGGTAGCCGAGCAGGTCGGCGAACTGGTTCAGCTCGCGCGCGGCCTCGGCCAGGATCACGCCGCCGCCGGTGTAGATGTACGGGCGCTTGGCCGACAGCAGCAGCGACACGGCCTTGCGGATCTGGCCGGAATGGCCCTTGGTGACCGGGTTGTACGAGCGCAGCGAGACGTTCTTGACCGGCGCGTACTCGCACGGCATCTTCGACACGTCCTTCGGAATGTCGATCAGCACGGGGCCGGGACGGCCGGTGCGGGCGATGAAGAACGCCTTCTTGACGGTTGCCGCCAGCTCGCGCACGTCCTTCACGAGGAAGTTGTGCTTGACGCAGGGGCGCGTGATGCCGACCGTGTCGCATTCCTGGAACGCATCCTGGCCGATTGCCGCGGTCGGCACCTGGCCGCTGATCACGACGAGCGGCACCGAATCCATGTAGGCCGTGGCGATGCCGGTGACGGCGTTGGTCACGCCCGGGCCGGACGTGACGAGGCAGCAGCCGACGTTGCCGGTCGAGCGTGCGTAGGCGTCGGCCGCATGCACCGCCGCCTGTTCGTGGCGCACGAGCACGTGCTGGACCTTGTCCTGCTTGTAGAGTTCGTCGTAGATGTAGAGAACCGAGCCGCCGGGATAACCCCAGATGAATTCGACGTTCTCGTCGGCCAGTGCCTTCATGAGCACGGTGGCGCCGATCGAGTCGCTCGACGGGGCAGAAACGGGTTCCGACGTGGAGAATTCCGCGCTGGGCATGTTCATATTGACCTTTCGAATTTTCGGCAAAAAATTGATCGGGTGCTCTCTGCCGAACTTGTGGCCCGGGTTCAAGCGGCGCGTCCAGTTGATGAGCTGGCTTCTTGGGCCAGCCTCAAATGTGACCATCACTTATATTGCGAACCGACGACAATATCGTGTCGGCGTCAAGCGGTCAAGGAAAAACGTCCCGCGGGCCGATGCCGAGCCGTGTGCCGAGTTGACGCAACCACGGTCCGGCGCCACGCGACGCGCCGGGCGGCACGAAAATTTGTTAGCATCCGGCCCGTTTACCGAATTTTTCGTCCTACCAGCCCTTCGAGCGCAGACCTTTTCACGGAATGGCATCAGACAAGGAACTCGCCGACTTCCTGGCGGGCGTCGAACGGCGCGCGTTCAAGCAGGCAGCCTACGCGGTGCGCGACGACGACGCCTCGCTCGACATCGTGCAGGACGCGATGATCCGCCTCGCGGAAAAATACGGCGACCGGCCGGCCGCCGAGCTGCCGCTGCTGTTCCAGCGAATCCTGCAGAATGCGATCCACGACTACTTTCGTCGGCAGAAAGTCCGCAATACCTGGGTGAGCCTGTTCTCGTCGCTCGGCAACGCCGACGACGACGAATTCGATCCGCTCGAAACGCTTGATACGGCCGACAACGGCAGCGGCGTGGAAAGCAGCGAGACGCGCCTCGAGCGCGAGCAGGTGCTGTCGCTGATCGACGACGAAATTCGCAAGCTGCCGGCACGTCAACGGGAAGCCTTCCTGATGCGTTACTGGGAAGATATGGACGTCGCCGAAACAGCCGCGGCCATGGGCTGCTCCGAGGGCAGCGTCAAGACGCATTGCTCCCGGGCCACGCACACCTTGGCCCAGGCGCTCAAGGCCAAAGGAATCACGCTATGAGCTCCGCTCCCGAACTCAAAGAACTCGAATTCGCCCTGAAGGTCCGCCGCGCGCTGGACGAGCGCGCCGCGTCGCTGCCGCAGCCGGCCGCCGACCGGCTCGCCGCCGCGCGCCGTGCCGCGCTCGCGCGCAAGAAGCCCGACGCCGGCGTGGTGCTGGTGCCGGCCCTGGCCGGCGCGGTCAGCAGCGGCCTCGGCCGCGCACACGGACCAGCGCCGCGCCCCGTCTCGCTCGCGCGCCGGATCGCACGCGCCCTGCCGCTGGCGGTGCTGCTGGCCGGCATCGCCGGCATCGCCTACTGGGAAAACCAGCAGCACACCGCCGAGCTCGCGGACATCGATGCCGCGATGCTGAGCGATAACCTGCCGCTCAACGCCTACCTCGACCACGGCTTCAACGCCTACCTGTCACACACGCGCTGAGCGCGACCACGGAAAGGACCCACGGGGCGATGCAGAAACGGGGATTGGCGATATTTTTCGGGAGCGTGATCGCGCTCGCGATCGCTTACGCGGCCACCTACCCGCGTTTCGAGGAATCGCCCCCGGCCGCCGCCCCGGTCGCGGCACCCACCTCGGCGCCCGCCGGCGTCAGCGCGCCGCAAGCCGCGCCGCAAGCCGCGCAGCCGGCCGGCGGCCTGTCGCTGCCGGGCGGCTTCGCCGGCCTGCCGGCCGACGGCCCGCTGTCGTGGGCGCGCCTGACGCCGCCCCAGCGCGTGGCGCTGGCGCCGTTCGAGCACCTGTGGGACGGCTTCAGCGAAGCGCGCCGGCGCAAATGGCTGAAGATCGCGGCACGTTTCCCGAAAATGTCGGCCGACGAGCAGAAGCGGCTCCATGAGCGCATGACGCAATGGGCCGAGATGACGCCCGAGCAACGGCGCGTCGCGCGCGAGAACTACCAGGTCTCGAAGGACCTGACCGCGCAGGCGCGTGAGCGCGCCTGGAAGGACTATCAGAAGCTGTCGCCGGAACAGAAGGCAAGACTCGCGGCCGCCGAGCGGCACCGGCGCCCGACCGTCGTCAGCGCGCCGCCGTCCGGCAAGAGCGACCGCGACATCAATCGGCTCGTGAATGCGCACGACCGCACGGCAGTCCCGGCGCTCGTGCCGCTCGCACCACCCGCCTCCGGTGCCGCCAGCGCGGTGCCGCCGACCACGGCCGCCTCCGGCACGCTCGCGCCGCCGGCCGAGCGCCCGGTCTGGCCGGCCGACACGCAGTCGATCTACCAGGGATCGTGAGCGCCGCGCCGGCTGCCTCCACGCCTGCCGGGTCCGGTGCGCCGCCGAGCGTGCGACGCCGGCTCGCCGCCCTCCTGTACGAAGCCGTGCTGCTGTTCGGCGTGGTGTTCTTCGCCGGCCTCGCGTTCGCGCTGACGCTCGGCCAGCGCAACGGCCTTGTTCATCACCAATGGCTCGCCGCCTGGATCGCGCTGGTGGTCGGTGCCTATTTCGTCTGGTTCTGGACTCACGGCGGGCAGACCCTGCCGATGAAAACCTGGCGGTTGCGCGTGGTCACCGCCGCCGGCGCGCCGCTCTCGGCCGGTCGCGCGCTGTGGCGCTATTTGCTCGCCTGGCTCTGGTTCGTGCCGCCGCTCGCGCTGCATCCGCTCTTCGCACTGAGCGTGCCGGCGACGCTCGTCGCGAGCGCCGCCTGGATCGTGCTGTGGGCGCTCGCCGCGCGGCTCGACCGCGGCCGGCGGTTTCCGCACGACCGGCTGGCCGGCACGCGCATCGAAGCCGTGCCGCGCTGACGCGCGCGATACCCTTCGCGCGTCCCGCGCCTCGCCGGACGGCCGCGCCGCACGGCGAGCCGCCCCGCAGCCGGACCGTGTGGCAGCCCGCTCCCAGCCGCGGCGCCCCTGTCTTCGAACCGCGCCGAGGGCGGCCGGGAAGCGACGCGACCGGTCTGTCGCGCCGGCACCGTGCGAGCTTCATTTGACCGGCAGCGCGCCCTTGCCTACCGCGTCTTTCCATTTGAAAACGATGTAATAAGAACATTTCGTGACTGTCACGGCATGGTCACGTCCCCATGGCGGAATGCCGGTTATATCAATCGGCGCGAGTCATGCATGGGCCTCAAAACGTCCGCGACTACCTTCTTCCGAGATCCGGCCGGCGCGCACGCAACGGCGGCGGCGTACCTGTCCGGCGCAGCGGTCGGCGAAGCGCTCGCGCCGCCGCCGGCCGGCGTCACGGCCGGTCAGCACGACGAACCGGACGGCCCGTCGCACCGCTATCGCACCATCTGGCTGTCCGATATCCACCTGGGCACGAGCGGCTGCCAGGCCGAGTATCTGCTCGACTTCCTGCGCCACAACGAGTCGGAATACCTGTACCTGGTCGGCGACATCATCGACGGTTGGCAACTGCGCAAGGGCTGGTACTGGCCGCAGGCGCACAACGACGTGGTGCAGAAGATCCTGCGCAAGGCGCGCAAGGGCTCGCAGGTCGTCTATATCCCAGGCAACCACGACGAGGCCGCGCGGCAATTCTGCGACCTCGCGTTCGGCGACATCCAGGTGCGCGGCGAGGCGTTCCATACGACGCTGTCGGGCAAGCGGCTCTGGATCGTCCACGGCGACCTGTTCGACGGCGTGATCCAGCATGCGAAGTGGCTCGCCTATCTCGGCGATACCGCCTACACGCTGATCCTCGTGCTGAACCGCTGGTTCAACCGGATCCGCAGCCGGCTCGGCTTCCAGTACTGGTCGCTGTCGCAGTACCTGAAGCACCAGGTCAAGAACGCCGTGAACTTCATCTCGTCGTTCGAGAACGCGATGACCGACGAAGCCCGTCGCCGCGGCTGCGACGGCGTGGTCTGCGGCCATATCCACAAGGCCGAGATTCGCGACATCGACGGCGTGCTCTATTGCAACGACGGCGACTGGGTCGAGAGCCTGTCCGCGCTCGTCGAGACGATGGAAGGCGAGTTGAAGATCATTTACTGGACGGTAATGCAGTCGCCGCCCGCCACCACCTCGCGCAAGGCCAAGGCCACTGCGTGAGCCTGCCGCCATCCCGCGTCCAGCCCCCTTACAGGAATGCCTGCATGAAGATCATGATCGTCACCGATGCGTGGGAGCCGCAAGTCAACGGCGTCGTGCGCACGCTCAAGAGCACCTCGCGCGAACTGACCGCGCTCGGCCATCGCGTCGAGCTGCTCACCCCGCTCGAGTTCCGCACGATTCCCTGCCCGACCTATCCCGAGATCCGCCTGTCGCTGTTCCCGTATGCGCGGCTACGCGCGCGCATCGACGAGTTCGCGCCCGACGCGCTACACATCGCCACCGAGGGCCCGCTCGGCATGGCCGCGCGCCGCTATGCGCGCAAGCACAAGCTGCCGTTTACGACCGCCTATCACACACGCTTCCCCGAATACGTGCAGGCGCGCTTCGGCATTCCGCTGTCGGCCACCTACCGTTTCCTGCGCTGGTTCCACGGCGCCTCGCTGGCGGTGATGGCGCCCACCCCGGTGGTCAAGCAGGATCTGGAGGCGTTCGGCTTCGACAACGTGGTGCTGTGGACGCGCGGCGTCGACCTCGACATCTTCGAGCCGATGGAGTCGAAGGTGCTGAACACGGCGCGGCCGATCTTCCTCTACGTCGGGCGCGTGGCGATCGAGAAGAACGTCGAGGCGTTCCTGAAGCTCGATCTGCCCGGCTCGAAGTGGGTGGCGGGCGAGGGCCCGGCACTCGCCGAACTGAAATCACGCTATCCTGAGGCGAATTACCTTGGCGTGCTGACGCAGGCGGAGCTCGCCAAGGTGTACGCGGCGGCCGACGTGTTCGTGTTTCCGAGCAAGACCGACACGTTCGGGCTGGTGCTGCTCGAGGCGCTGGCCTGCGGCACGCCGGTGGCGGCCTACCCGGTGACGGGCCCGGTCGACGTGCTTGGCGGCGGCGGTGCCGGCGCGATGAACGAGGACCTGCGCGAGGCCTGCCTCGAAGCG
The DNA here is from genome assembly GCF_000960995.1 of Burkholderia glumae LMG 2196 = ATCC 33617. NCBI lineage: Bacteria > Pseudomonadati > Pseudomonadota > Betaproteobacteria > Burkholderiales > Burkholderiaceae > Burkholderia > Burkholderia glumae. Next base: position 56,979 of record NZ_CP009435.1, read on the forward strand.
CTGAAGATCGATCGTGCCGAGGCGCGCGCCTGGGCCGAGCGCTTCTCGTGGCGCGCCGCGTCCGAGCAGTTCGCCTCGCACCTGAAGCCGCTGCCGAAAACCGCCAGCTCCCAACCTCAAGGCGCCGCCGTTTGAAACCAGCCATGCGCGCGAAAGCGCCCGCTCCGTCGCCCTCGCCGTTGCGTCGTCCCGCGCTGAACGCCGCCGCGTTCGCGCGCGATCCGCATGCCGAGAACGATTCCCACGATGCGCACGACGGCCCCGACGCGCACGAACCGCTCGGCCCCGACGACCCGCTCGCGCCGCTGCCGCCGAATCCGTACAAGGGCAATCGCGGGCTCACGCGCGCCTGGTACGCGCTCAAGCATTCGGTCAACGGCTTCCAGGTGGCGATCCGCGAGGAAAGCGCGTTTCGCCAGGAGCTGACGCTCGCGGCGATCCTGCTGCCGATCGGCGCGTTCGTGCCGGTCGACGCCGTCTCGCACGCGCTGCTGATCGGCTCGGTGCTGCTGGTGCTGATCGTCGAACTGCTGAATTCCAGCGTGGAAGCGGCAATCGACCGGATCTCGCTGGAGCGCCACGAGCTGTCCAAGCGCGCCAAGGACCTCGGCAGCGCGGCCGTGACGGTCGCGCTATGCGCCTGCCTCGCGACCTGGGGCTTCATCCTGTGGCCGGTGGCCCGGCACTGGCTCGGGCGCTGAGCGCGGCCCCGCGATCGAGGCCCGGTCGCGGGGCCGTCGCTCGTGCCCGGACCGGGATCATGAAATACGCCTGAAAAGCGAACGACCGTTTATAATCGACGGATAGTCTCGATAGAACAGCCAACCGAGCCGGACGAATCCGCAGCATCCTCATGCAGCGCCCCCCAGTCCGGCACACACAGGGCCGGACGACACATGGAAGCGAAACCTCCCCGCCGCACGCGTGAACGGATCCTCGAGCTGTCGTTGAAGCTATTCAACGAGATCGGCGAGCCGAACGTGACGACCACGACGATCGCCGAGGAAATGGAAATCAGTCCAGGCAATCTGTACTACCATTTCCGCAACAAGGACGACATCATCAACAGCATCTTCGCGCAGTTCGAGCAGCAGATCGAACGGCGGCTGCGCTTTCCCGAAGATCATCGTCCGACCATCGACGAGACCTGGTCCTATCTGCAGTACATGGCCGATTTCATGTGGACCTACCGGTTCCTGTATCGCGACCTGAACGACCTGCTGGCCCGCAACCGCACGCTCGAAACCCACTTCAAGCAGATCATCAGCCACAAGGTGCGTTTCGCGCGCGAGATGTGCGAGCTGCTGGTGTCCGACGACGAACTGGTCGCGACGCCGGCCGAGATCGAGGTGATCGCCACCAACATGGGCGTGATCGCGACCTACTGGCTCTCGTATCAATACGTGATGCATCCGCGCAAGTACAACGACCAGGATGCGATCCGCGACGAGCTGCACCAGGTCAGCATGCACGTGATCTCGGTGATGGCGCCGTACCTGCGCGGCCGTTCGCGCCAGATCTTCGACGATCTCGTCTCGGGCAAGCTGCCCAAGCGACAATTCCATGATTACCTGCCGCCGCGCGGCGCGCAGAAGGACGCCAAGCCATGAAATCGGTCTGCGTCTATTGCGGTTCGGCCTCGGGCGTGCGCGGCGTGTATGCCGAAGCGGCGCGCGGCTTCGGCCAGGCGTTGGCCGCGGCCGAACTCACGCTCGTGTACGGCGGCGGCCGCGTCGGGCTGATGGGCATCGTCGCCGACGCGGTGCTGGCCGCCGGCGGACGCGCGATCGGCGTGATCCCGCAACTGCTGCTGGACAAGGAAGTCGGCCACCAGGGGCTGACCGAACTGCATGTGGTGCCCGACATGCACCACCGCAAGAAGATGATGGCCGACCGGTCGGACGCGTTCGTCGCCATGCCGGGCGGCGCCGGCACGCTCGAGGAGTTCTTCGAGGTGTTCACCTGGGCGCAGCTCGGCTACCACCGCAAGCCGGTCGCGCTGCTCAACGTCGAGGGCTTCTACGATCCGCTCGTGGCGATGTTGCGGCATACCGTCGACGAGGGCTTCATGGCCAATCCCTATCTCGACTCGCTCTGCATCGACACGACGGCCGGTGGCCTGCTCGACCAGCTGCGCCGCTATCGGCCGCCCGCGCGAGACAAGTGGCAACCGGCGGCCGAGGCGCCCTGAGGCGCGCCGCCCTCCTCGCCGCGCCCGACCAGTGCGCGGGTCTTGCCCGCCAACCCGGCCCAGGCGCCGCGCCCCGATGTCCGTCCCGCTCGACCAGAGCGTCCTCGTGACGGGCGCGAGCCGCGGCATCGGGGCCGCCATCGCACGGCTCGCCGCGGCGCGCGGCTGAGCTGTCGGCGTCAACTACGCGCGCGACGCGCAGGCGGCCGGCCGTCGCCGAGGCGATCCGCGCCGCCGGCGGGCGTGCCGCCACGATTCGCGGCGACGTGGCCGTCGAGGCCGACGTGATCGCGATGTTCGATGCCGTCGAGGCCGAACTCGGCCCGCTCGACGCGCTCGTCAACCATGCCGGGATCGTCGCGCCGCCGCAGCCGCTCGCCGAGATGGACCTCGCGCGGCTCAGGCGCGTGTTCGACGTCAACGTGCTGGGCGCCTACCTCTGCGCGCGCGAGGCCGCCCGGTAGCCGCCCACCGATCGCGGCGCACGCGGCGCGCGATCGTCAACGTCTCATCGCTCGCTGCACGGCTCGGCGCGCTCACGCCGATCGGCCGGCCGGGTCGGGCCGACGAGGTGGCCGAGGCCATCGTCTGGCTGCTCGGCGACGGCCCGTCCTATGTGATCGGCACGCTGGCCGACGTAGGCGACGGCCGCTAGCCGGCATACCCACCACGAGTTCGCCGGCCGAGAGCCGCCGTCAGCACCGCCCCTGCCTGGCGCCGAAACGCCGAAACCGGCCGCTCGCGCCGTCTCGAAGCCATGACACGTCCACCGATTCACCGTCGACGGCTCCCGCGCTGTCGCACAAAAACGACGCGCGCAAACGTGCAATCGACAAATTTGCACACGCTCGAAAAATTCTCACACTGGCACGACAGTTTACGTAACAAGTGGTAATAAAAACGTGCTTTACTAGGGCCATCGTGGTATCCGCCGCGTTTCGCCTCCCCACGGCAATCCTCACCAACCGGCCGAAGTCGCTGGCTGGGCAACCGATTTCTGAGACGTTCTTCGATGCAGGGACCCGCAACTCCCGGCGGTGCGCGCTCGTCCGCACCCGCCCCCTTTCGTCATACCAAAGGCTCGGAGCGCCCACCCGCCGGCAAGACAAGCGCCACCACCCAGGCCGCAATGCCGCTCGCCGACCACGCCTGGCCGCGCGTGCAGGCAGCCGCATTCGCGCTGACCGGGCTGCGCGTCTGGCTGCTGGTCGCCACGGTGGCCTGCGCGTATCTGCTGCCCGGCATCCTCGGCCACGACCCTTGGAAGCAGGACGAGACCTACACGTTCGGCATCATCCAGCACATGCTCGACACCGGCGACCTGATCGTGCCGACCAACGCCGGCCAGCCGTTCCTCGAGAAGCCGCCGCTCTACGATTGGACCGCGGCGGCGCTGGCCAAGCTGTTCGGCCGCTACCTGCCGCTGCACGACGCGGCGCGGCTGGCGAGCGCGCTGTTCGCTGCGCTCGCGTTCGGCTTCATGGCCCGCGCCGCGCGCATTGCGAGCGGCGCGCGGCGCTGGTTTGATCTCGACGTGATCGGCCCGGTTGCGCTCTGCGCGGGCACGCTGGTGGTGGTCAAGCACGTCCACGACATGATGACCGACGTGGCGCTGATGGCCGGTACCGCGATCGCGTTCTCGTCGCTGCTCGAACTCGTGACGGCCCGCTGCGGCGGGCGCCCCGCGGGCCGCTTCGCGGCGGCCGGCTTCGGCGCGGGGGTCGGCATCGCGCTGATGACCAAGGGCCTGTTCGTGCCACTGGTGTTCGGCGCGACGCTCGCGGCACTGCTCGTGCTGTATCCGGCCTGCCGCAGCCGTGCGTTCTTCCGCTCGCTAGGCGTGGCCGCGCTGGTGTTCGCGCCGTTCGCGCTGATCTGGCCGATCGCGCTGCTGCTGCGCTCCGAGACGCTGTTCATGACTTGGTTCTGGGACAACAACGTCGGCCGCTTCTTCGGCTTTTCGGTGCCGCGTCTCGGCGCCGAGAACGATAAGCCGCTGTTCATCTGGCGCGCGCTGCTCACGGTCGGCTTCCCGGTCGGCCCGCTCGCGGCCTGGGCGCTCGCCGCAGGCCGCTGGCGTGCCTGGCGCGTGCCGGCCGTCGGGCTGCCCGCGCTGTTCGCGGGCATCGGCATGATCGTGCTGCAGATGGCCGCCACCTCGCGCCAGCTCTACATCCTGCCGTTCATCGCGCCGCTCGCGCTGTTGGCGGCGGACGCCGTGGCCCGCCTGCCGACGCGGGTCGCGCGCGGCTGGGACTACCTGAGCCGCGTGCTGTTCGGCGCGGCGGCCGGCCTCGCCTGGTACATCTGGTCGATCGTCACCTCGTACCACGCGTCGCGCGAGCCGATTCGCTGGCTCGGCCGCTGGCTGCCGCTCGACTGGACCGCGCCGCTCGAGTTGCCGTTCACGCTCGCCGCGGTGGCACTGACGATCGGCTGGCTGTGGCTGCTGCCGTCGCTGCGCACGACCGGCAAATGGCGCGGCGCGCTATCGTGGGCGACCGGCGTGCTGCTGGTGTGGGGGCTGATCTTCACGCTGCTGCTGCCGTGGCTCGACGCCGCCAAGAGCTATCGCTCGGTGTTCGCGAGCCTCGACCGGCAGCTCAAGCCGCAGTGGAGCGAAGGCGATTGCATGGCGAGCCTCGGGCTCGGCGAGTCGGAAGCGCCGATGCTCTATTACTTCACCGGCATCCAGCACCGGCCGGTCGCCAACCCCGCCGACACGGCCTGCACCTGGCTGATCGTGCAGGGGCTGCGCGCGGTCACGCCGGAGCCCGGCGCCGAGTGGCAGCCGTTCTGGTCGGGCGCGCGGCCCGGCGACGACAAGGAGCTGCTGCGCGTCTACGTGCGCACCCCGCAAGGCGGCGCCAAGCCTTGAGCCAAGCGGCGCGAGCGCCGCGCCGCCGCACGCCTCAACCCGGTCGATTGCGCATCCAGTCGGCCGTATCGTAGAACGAATGCATGAGCCGCTCGCGCAGCGGCGCCGCCAGCCCGATGTCCTCCATCGCCCAGGCCATGCAGCGCAGCCACTGGTCGCGCTCCGACGAGCCGATCGGGAACGGCAGGTGCCGCGCGCGCAGCCGCGGATGGCCGAAGCGGCTCACGTAATGGTCGGGGCCGCCCAGCCAGCCGCACAGGAACCAGAAGGTCTTGTCGCGCGAGCCGTCGAGCGAGGCCGGATGCAGCGCGCGGATTCCCGCGAACTCGGGTTCGAGATCCATCAGGTCGTAGAAGCGGTCGATCAGCTCGCGCACGCGCGCCTCGCCGCCCACCAGGTCGAACGCGCTCGGCTTCGCCTGCGCGCTGTCGTCGGTCACATCGTCGGTCATACGGGAAACCGGAATTCGGGAAAAGCGCAACGATACCGCATCAGGCATCGCGCAACGAGCGCAGCGCCGGACGCGCCAGCACCCGGCGCAGGCTCCACCAGCCCGCCGCGCCCGCGCAGACGATGCCCGCGGCGATGCCGGCCGGCACCAGCCAAGGATTGAGCGCGAGTTCGAAACGGAACACCTGGACGGCCAGCACCGAGCCGATCGCGAGCGCGCCGAGCGCCGCGCACACGCCGGCGATGGTGCCAACGATCACGAATTCGGCGCGCTGCACCGCGCCGATCTGCGCGCGTGACGCGCCGAGCGCGCGCAGCAGCGCCGCCTCGCGCTCACGCTCGTCGCGGCTGCCGGCCAAGGCCGTGTAGAGCACCAGGATGCCCGCCGCGAGCGTGAAGCCGAACAGCAGCTGCACGGCACCCACCACCTGCAGCAGCACGCGCTGCACCTGCGCGAGAATCGGCGCGACGTCGATGGCCGTGATGCCGGGCTGGCGAGCGATCAACCCGTCGATCACGCGCGAGCGCCGCGGCGGCAGATGGAAGCTCGTGATGTACATCGCCGGCATGTCCTCCAGCGCGGCAGGCGGCATCAGCACGAAGAAATTCACGCGGAAGGTGCCCCAGTCGAGCTTGCGGATGCTGGTCACGGGCGCCTCCACGGTGAGCCCGGTCACGTCGAAGCGCAGCGTGTCGCCGAGCTTCACGCCGAGCGCCTTCGCGAGCCCCGCCTCGATCGACACCTGCGGCTGCGAGGAAACGCCGAACCAGCGCCCTGCCACGATCCGGTTGTCGTCGGGCAGCTGCGTCGTGTACGACAGATTGAATTCGCGGTCGACGAGCCGGCGCGTGTTCGCCTCGGCGTAGCTGTCGGGGTTCACGGGGCGGCCGTCGATCGCGATCAGGCGGCCGCGCACCATCGGCTCGAGCGGCGCGTCGTCGATGCCCTGCGAGGCGAGGTAACGAACCACCTCGGGCCGCTGATCGGGCTGGATGTCGATCAGGAACTGGTTCGGCGCGTCGGGCGGCGTCGATTTGCGCCAGCCGGCCACCAGGTCGTCGCGCGTGATCGAGATCAGCAGCAGGCACATCAGGCCGAGCGCGAGCGCGGTGATCTGCAGCGCGCTGGCCGCGCCGCGCCGATGCAGCGAGGCGATCGCGTAGCGCCAGCCGAGCCCGGCCCCGACCCGCGCGTCGCGCACCGCGCGCGCGGCCGCGAACAACAGCACGCGTGCCAGCGTCGCGAACAGCACGAGGCCGCCCGCGAAGCCGCCCGCCACGATCAGGCCGAGCATCAGGTTGCCGGCCGCCGCGATCAGCAGCGCCGCGAACAGCACCACGCCGAGCCCGTAGCCGAGCCAGGCGGCGCGCCCCTCGCCGCCCCACTCGCGGCGCAGCACGCGCACCGGCGGCACGCGCGTGAGCGGCATCAGCGGCGGCAGCGCGAAGCCGAGCAGCAGCACCAGCCCGGCGCCCACCCCGACCAGCGCGGGCGCGATGCCGGGCTGCGGCAGCACCACATCGATCAGGCTGCCGAGCACGGCCAGCAGCACGAGATGGCCCAGGTAGCCGAGCGCCGCGCCGAGCAGCCCGGAGGCGACGCCGATCGCGACGAATTCGAGCGTGAAGAGCCCGGCCAGCGTGCGCTGGCTGGCACCGAGGCAGCGCATCGCGGCGCAGCCGTCGAGATGGCGGCGCATGTAGCGCTGTGCGGCCATCGCGATCGCCACCGCCGAGAGCAGCGCCGTGAGCAGCGAGACCAGCGTCAGGAAATGGCGCGCGCGGTCGAGCGTCTCGCGCACCTGCGGCTGGCCCTCCTGCAGCGATTCGAGCGCGACGCCGCGCAGCTTGCCGCCGTCCACGCGCTGATGCGCGAACGCCGCGAAGCGCGCCACGGCCGCGTCGGGGCCGGCCACCAGCAGCCGGTAGGTGACGCGGCTGCCGTAGCCGACCAGGCCGGTGGAGGCGAGCTCGTCCTCGCGCAGCATCAGACGCGGCGAGAAATTGACGAACGAGAAGCCGCGGTCGAGCTCGCGCGTGATCGCCGCGGCGATCGTGAAGTGGCGCCGGCCGACCCGCACCGCGTCGCCGACCTTCAGATGCAGCGCGTCGAGCAGCGCGGGATCGGCCCACACCGTACCGGGCGCGGGAATCGCGCCAGCCGGGCGGCCCGGCGCACCGGCGGAGGCGGCGATCTCCACCCGCCCGCGCAGCGGGTAGCCGGCCGAGACGGCCTTCACGGCGGCGAGCCGCGACGGCGCGCCGGCGCCGGTGCCGCCGACCATGCTCGGGAAAATCGCGGTGCTCGCCGTGGCCAATCCGTCGGCGCGCGCGGCGGCGGCGAACGAGGGGTCGACGGGGCGGTCGCCGCGCACCACGAAATCGGCGCCGAGCATCTGGCGCGCGTCGCGCTCGAGCCCCTGGCGCAGCCGGTCGGACAGGAAGCCCACGCTGGTCAGCGCCGCCACCGCCAGCACCAGCGCGAGCACGAGCAGGGTCAGCTCGCCCGCGCGCCAGTCGCGCATCGTCATCCGGATCGCTTGCCGTGCCAGCTCACCAGCCCCCAGACGCGCGCCGCGTGCGGCGCGAACTCCCTCATGCTGCGTCGTCAATCCCGCTTGCCCCCGAGTGAATTGAGGCGCGACACCATCTGGTGCGCCATCCCGCGAAATCCGCCCGACACGCCGCGCCAGAGCCTCGGCAGCACCCACGCGGCAAACGCGACGAAGCCGATCATCATCGCGAGGAACAGCAGCGGGACGAAGAACGCGAGCGCGAGGCCGACGCAGACGAGGCCGTCCTCGGTCGCCGAGGCGATCCAGTTCGACACCGGCTCCGGCGACAGGTTGATCAGCGCGCGCGTGCCGGCCTTCGCGACGTGGGCGGAGCCGGCCAGCGTACCACCCGCCAGCCCGGCGGTCATCAGCATGGTTTGATCGGCGTGGCCGAGTGCGCCGGCGGCGAGCACCGCGCCCGCCGGAATCCGGATGAAGGTGTGGATCGCGTCCCAGAGCGAATCGAACGCGGGAATCTTGTCGGCGAGGAATTCGGCGATGGCGAGCACCGCGGCCACGCCGATCACCCATGGGGAGGTCAGCGCCGCCAGCGTATCGGGCAGATGAACGAGGCCGGTGCGCGCGAGCACGCCGGCGATCAGCACCGTCAGATACAGGCGCAGCCCGCTCGCCCAAGCGAGCCCCGCGCCGAGCGAAATGGCCTCGACCATGAGCGGTCTCCTTGCGCGCCGAACGCGCGTGCCGGCGCGGCGGCCGGCGAGACGGACGCACCGCCGGCGCCTCGACGGGCTGCCGGCGGCATCGTTCCGGGAAAATGTCGCTCCATTATAGACGCGCCGCAGCAGGCATCGCACGGCAAAGCACCGAGCCAGCGCTCGGGGCGCCGAGCGCTGGCCGCACGGGCTCAGTGGCCCGAGCTCACTTTCAGGCCGACCAGGCCGAGCACGACGAGCAGGGCGCTCGCGACGCGCAGGAAGGTGACGGCCTCGCCCATCAGCACGATGCCGACCACGAAGGCGCCGACCATGCCGATGCCGGTCCACACCGCGTAGGCCGTGCCGAGCGGCAACTGGCGCATCGCCAGCGCGAGCAGCGCGAAGCTGCCGAGCGCCGTGACCAGGGTAAATACGGACGGCCAGAGGCGCGTAAAGCCTGCCGACGCTTTCATGCCCGCCGCCCAGGCGATTTCGAGCAGGCCGGCGAAGAACAGGAGGATCCAGGACATGGGGGGCTCCATGGCGAACGACGGGGCCGTCCCCGTGAATCGAAAGACGCGACCGGGTCGTCCCGGTTCGGCCCGAATTATATCAAAATCACGACAAAAAGCCGACCGTAGTTACCGGCCGCGGCTCCCGCATCGCTGCCGCTTGCCGAGCCGGCCGCCGCTCAGGCGGCGCCGACCAGCCGGTAGCCCACGCCGGTTTCGGTGACGATGTGCTCCGGCTGCGCCGGGTCGGCCTCGAGCTTCTGGCGCAGATGCGCCATGTAGATCCGCAGATAGTGGTGGCTCTCGACGTGCGACGGCCCCCAGACGTCGCGCAGCAGCTGCCGGTGCGTCAGCACGCGGCCCGCGTGGCGCACCAGCGTCGCGAGCAGGCGGTATTCGAGCGGCGTCAGGTGTACCGGCGCGCCGGCGCGCGTGACGACGCGCAGCGCGAGATCCACCGTGACCGCGCCGAACTTCACGCACGGCGTATCGTTCGCGCCGCCGAGGTTGCGCCGCCGCAGGTGCGCGCGAATCCGCGCCAGCAGCTCGGACACGCCGAACGGCTTGGTCAGGTAATCGTCGGCCCCGGCGTCGAGCGCGGCCACCTTCTCGTCCTCGCGCGTGCGCGCCGACAGGACGATCACCGGCAGCTCGGACCAGCCGCGCAGCTCGCGGATCACGTCCAGGCCGTCGGTGTCGGGCAGCCCGAGATCGACGATGACCAGATCGGGCTTGCGCGTGGCCGTCTCGATCAGCCCCTGCTTGCCGGTCTCGGCATCGAACACGGCGATGCCCTCGGCCTCGAGCGCGGTGCGCACGAAGCGGCGGATCTGTTTTTCGTCTTCGATCAGGACGACGGTCAGCGTCGGTTCACTCATGGTCGGGCTTCAACGGAGGTTCGAAAGCGGCGCGGGCGACGCGCGCACGAGTCTGGCCGGCACCGCCTGGCCCGTCCTCGTCCGGCGCGCTGCCGGCCGCCGCGGTCCGCTCGGCGTGGGCCTCGCCGGCCTCGTCGGACTCGGGCACGGGCGGCGGCGCATCGACGGGCAGCGTGAACCAGAACTGCGCACCCAGTATCGAGCCGTCCGGCGCGAGCCGGTTGCGCGCACCGATTCTACCGCCATGCGCATCGACGATCGCACGGCAGATGGCGAGCCCGAGCCCGATGCCGGGCGTGGCCGATTCCTTCTCGCCGCGCGTGAACTTGTCGAAGATGCGCGCCTCCATGCCGGCGCGCAGGCCCGGGCCGTGATCGTCGACGGTGACGCGCACGAACGGCGCGCCGTCCTCGTCGATGCGCTCGGCGCCGATCACGAGCGCGGCGCCGGCCGGCGTGTACTTCGCCGCGTTCTCGAACAGGTTCGCGAACAGCCGCTCCATCAGCACGGCGTCGGTCTGCAGCAGCGGCAGGTCGGCCGGCAGCCGCACCTGCACCGGATGGTGCGCCAGCACCCGCTTGCAGGCACCGAGCGCGGCGCCGACGGTTTCCTCGAGCAGCGACCACTGGCGCTTCAATTGCAGGCTGCCGGCCTGCAGCCGCGCCATGTCGAGCAGGTTGGTGACGATCCCGGTCATGCGCAGCGCCTCGTCGTGGATCGCCTCGACCAGCTCGCGTTCGCGGCTCGCGGCGGACTCGGCCGCCCCGGCGGCACCCGCCCCGCCCTGCCCCGCCGCCTCGTGCAGGCCCGCCAGCATCGACGAGAAGCCGACGATGGTGGTGAGCGGCGTGCGCAGATCGTGCGAGATGGCCGAGAGCAGCGAGTTGCGCAGCCGCTCGGATTCCATGCTGACGAGTGCGTCGCGCGCGATCTCGACGTAATGGACGCGTTCGAGCGCGAGCGCGATCTGCGCGGCGAACGCGTCGAGCATGCGCTGCTGCTCGGGCATGTCGAGCTCGCGCGCGTCCTGCGTGACCACGGCCAGCACGCCGCGCGTGCGCATCGGCGCCTTCAGCGGCAGATAGCGCGCCTGCGCGGCCGGCAGCGTGTCGGTGCCGCGCCCGGCCGGCTTCTGCTGGTCGTAGACCCACTGCCCGACGTCGCTGTCGAGTGCGGCGCCCGTCAGCGTCAGCGCCTCGTCGGGGTTCTCGATCTTCTGGCGCACCTGATCGGCGCTGTCGGGCAGCAGCATCGCCACGCGCGCGCGGAACACCTCGGCCACGTGGCGGCTGCCGATCTCGACGATCTGCTCGGCCGTGAGTGCGGCGGCCAGCTCGCGCGCCATCGCGTACATCGCGCCGGTGCGCCGCTCGCGCCGCTCGGCCAGGCCCGCCGCGCGCGTCAGGCTCGAGGTCAGGTGGCTGATCACGAGCGAGGTCAGCAGCATGCCGAAGAAGGTCAGCAGATATTGCGTGTCGGACACCGACAGCGACATCTGCGGCGGCACGAAGAAGAAATCGAACGCGGCGACCGACAGGAACGACTGCATCACGCCCGGCCCGCGCCCGAGCCGCACGGCGCTGAACACCACGCCGAGCAGGTACAGCATCACCAGGTTGGTCAGGTCGAGGCGCGTCTGCGCGAGGCTCGCGATGCCGGTCAGCACCGCGCAGATCGCGGCGGCCACGGCGTAGTGGCGCGGCGGCGAGCGCTCGCCAGCCAGCCGCAGGAACGCGTCGCGCCAGGCCAGCGCGCCGGCGTCGGACGGCGCGCGGCGCGCCTCGTCCTGCGCCGAGGTGCGCAACAGCATCAGGTCGAGGTCGCCGGCGCGCTCGGCGAGCCGCTCGCCAAACGGCCGCGCGAGCCGGCGCGCGAAGCCGGTGCGCGGCGAGCCGCCCGCCACCAGCTTCGAGACGTTGCGCACCTGCGCGTAGCCGATCAGCGCGGCCACCGCGTCGCCGCCCGCGAGCGTGACGGTTTCGGCGCCGAGCTCGGCCGCGAGCTTGAGCGCATCGAGCGGCCGGCGCCGCCGCGCATCGTCGAGCCGCTGCGAACGCGGCGTCTCCACGTACACGGCGATCCAGTCGGCTTTCAGGCCGGCGGCGAGGCGCGCCGCCGCGCGCACCAGCGTGGGAGCCTCCGGCCCGGGCCCGACGCACACCAGCAGCCGCTCGCGCGCCTGCCAGATGCGCGCGATCGAGCGGTCGGCGCGGTACTCGCGCATCTGCGCGTCGACGCGGTCGGCGGTACGGCGCAGCGCGAGCTCGCGCAGCGCGATCAGGTTGCCCTTGCGGAAGAAGTTGCGCACCGCACGCTCGGCCTGCTGCGGCAGGTACACCTTGCCGTCGCGCATCCGTTCGAGCAGCTCGTCGGCGGGCAGGTCGACCAGCGTGACCTCGTCGGCCGCGTCGAACACGCGGTCCGGCACCGTCTCCCAGACGCGAATGCCGGTGATCGCGCCGACCACGTCGTTGAGGCTTTCGAGGTGCTGGACGTTGACGGTGGTGTAGACGTCGATGCCGGCGTCGAGCAGTTCGTGCACGTCCTGCCAGCGCTTCAGGTGGCGCGAGCCCGGCAGGTTCGAGTGGGCCAGCTCGTCGACCAGCACCAGCTGCGGGCGCCGCTCGAGCGCCGCGTCGAGATCGAACTCCTCGAGCCGCCGGCCGCGATGCTCGATCACGCGCGGCGCGAGCAGGTCGAGCCCGTCGAGCAGCGCCGCGGTCTCGCGCCGGCCGTGCGTCTCGACGATGCCGACCAGCACGCGGACGCCCTCGTCGGCGCGCGAGCGCGCGGCCCGCAGCATCGCGTAAGTCTTGCCGACGCCGGCCGAGGCGCCGAAGAAGATCTTCAGCCGGCCGCGCTGCTGCTTCTCCTCCTCGCGCTGGAGCTTGTCGAGAAGCTGGTCGGGATCGGGACGGTTCATGCGAGGGGCGCCGCCGCGGGTCGCGGGCGGCGCGTCGTGGGATGTCGCTGCATTGTGGTGCCAAACCCCGGAAAAAGAAAAGGCGGGGCGCACCGGGCGCCCCGCGCCGAACCATCGGGCCCGCTCAGTGCGCTGCCTTGCTCGCGTCGAGCGCGAGGTTCAGTTCCAGCACGTTCACGCGCGGCTCGCCGAACACGCCGAACTGGCGGCCCCGCGTATGGGCGTCGACCAGCTGGCGCACCGCGTCGGCCGACATCGCCCGCGCCTTCGCGACGCGCGCGATCTGGTAGTCCGCCGCGGCGGGGCTGATCTCCGGATCGAGGCCGCTGCCCGAGGCGGTCACGAGGTCCACCGGCACCGGCTGCGAGAGATCGGTGCCGGCGGCCTTCAGCGCGTCGAGCCTGCCCTTGACCTGGTCGGCCAGCGCCGGGTTGGTCGGGCCGAGGTTCGAGGCGCTCGAACCCTGCCCGTTGTACGGCATTGGGCTGGTGGCCGAGAGCCGGCCCCAGAAGTATTGCGGCGCGTCGAACGGCTGGCCGATCAGCGCCGAGCCGACCACCTTGCCGTTCAGCTCGATCAGGCTGCCGCCCGCCTGCGACGGGAACACGGCCGAGCCGAACGCGGTCATCACCGCCGGATACGCGAGCCCCGTGACGGCGACCAGCACCGTGAACAGGACGAGGAGCGGACGAATCAGGGTCTTCATGACGAACCTTCCTTTATACCCAGCCGAGGGCGGCCAGCACGATATCGATCAGCTTGATGCCGACGAACGGCACCAGGATCCCGCCGAGCCCGTAGACCAGCAGGTTGCGGCGCAGCAGCGTGGCCGCGCCGAGCGCGCGGTAGCGCACGCCCTTGAGCGCGAGCGGAATCAGCAGCACGATGATCAGCGCGTTGAAGATCACCGCGGACATGATCGCCGAGGCCGGCGTGGCCAGGTGCATCACGTTCAGCGCGTCGAGCTGCGGATAGGTGGTGGCGAACGCGGCCGGAATGATCGCGAAATACTTGGCGACGTCGTTGGCGATCGAGAACGTCGTCAGCGAGCCGCGCGTCATCAGCATCTGCTTGCCGATCTCGACGATCTCGATCAGCTTGGTCGGATTCGAATCGAGGTCGACCATGTTGCCGGCCTCCTTGGCCGCCTGCGTGCCGGTGTTCATGGCCACCGCGACATCGGCCTGGGCCAGCGCCGGGGCATCGTTGGTGCCGTCGCCCGTCATCGCCACGAGCCGCCCGGCCGACTGGTGCTCGCGAATCGTCGCGAGCTTGGTCTCGGGGGTGGCCTCGGCGAGGAAGTCGTCGACGCCGGCCTCGGCCGCGATCGCGGCGGCGGTGAGCCGGTTGTCGCCCGTCACCATCACGGTCTTGATGCCCATCTTGCGCAGCTCGGCAAAGCGCTCCTTGATGCCGCCCTTGACGATGTCCTTCAGCTCGATCACGCCGAGCACGCGCGTGGCGTCGCCGTGCCGCTCGGCCACCACCAGCGGGGTGCTGCCGCGCCGCGCGATGTCGTCCACGGCGCGCCGCACGTCCTCGGGGAAGCGCGCGCCATGCGCCTCGACGTACTGGCGGATCGCATCGGCCGCGCCCTTGCGGATCTCGCGCTCGGGCAGGTCCACGCCGCTCATGCGGGTCTGCGCCGAGAAGCCGATGAAGGTGGCGCGCAGCGCGGCCATGTCGCGCTGGCGCAGGTTGAAGCGCGTCTTGGCCAGCACCACGATGCTGCGGCCTTCCGGGGTCTCGTCGGCCAGCGAGGCGAGCTGCGCGGCGTCGGCCAGCGTTTCCTCGGCTACGCCGGCGGCCGGCACGAATTCGGAGGCCTGGCGGTTGCCGAGCGTGATGGTGCCGGTCTTGTCGAGCAGCAGCACGTCGACGTCGCCGGCCGCCTCGACCGCGCGGCCCGAGGTGGCGATCACGTTGGCCTGCATCATGCGGCTCATGCCGGCCACGCCGATCGCCGAGAGCAGCCCGCCGATGGTGGTCGGGATCAGGCACACCAGCAGCGCGACCAGCGCCGTGATGGTCACCACGTGGCCCGCGCCCATCGCCTGCACCGAGAAGATCGAGAACGGCAGCAGCGTGGCGGTGGCCAGCAGCATCACGATCGTCAGCGCGACCAGCAGGATGGTCAGCGCGATCTCGTTGGGGGTCTTCTGGCGCTTGGCGCCTTCCACCATCGCGATCATCCGGTCGAGGAACGCCTCGCCCGGGTTGGCCGTGACCTTCACGACGATCCAGTCCGACAGCACGCGCGTGCCGCCCGTGACCGACGAGAAATCGCCGCCCGATTCGCGGATCACCGGCGCCGATTCGCCCGTGATCGCCGATTCGTCGACCGAGGCGACGCCGTCCACCACCTCGCCGTCGGCCGGGATCGTGTCGCCGGCCTCGACCAGCACCACGTCGCCGCGGCGCAGGTCGCTGGCCGTGGTGACGCGCACCGGCGCGTCCCGACGCGGCTCGCCGAGCTTCTTGGCCATCACGTCCTTCTTCGCGCTGCGCAGCGAGGCGGCCTGGGCCTTCGAGCGGCCCTCGGCGAGCGCCTCGGCGAAGTTGGCGAACAGCACCGTGAACCAGAGCCAGAGCGTGACCGCGAGGATGAAGCCGGCCGGCGCCTCGGCCTGGCCGGCGAGCGCGGCGATCCAGAGGATGGTGGTGAGCACGCTGCCGACGTAGACGCAGAACATCACCGGATTGCGGAACTGCGTGCGCGGCGTGAGTTTCTTGAACGATTCGACGATCGCCGGGCGCACCAGCGCCGGGTCGAACATCGATCGCGTTGCGGAATGTTGATTCATTGTGATCCTCGATGGCATCGCGAACGATGCGCGGATACCGTATTCCCGTTACCTGTGTGGCTGGGCCTGGCGCGCTCGCGCGGCCCGGCCCGGATCGATCAGTGCGCGTTGGCGAACAGCATCAGGTGCTCCACGCCGGGGCCGAGCGCGAGCGCCGGCATGTAGGTGAGCGCGCCCACCAGCAGCACCGAGCCGAGCAGCAGCACCACGAACAGCGGCCCGTGGGTGGGCAGCGTGCCGCTGGTGGCGGCGATGCGCTTCTTCGCCGCCAGCGAGCCGGCGATCGCCAGCACCGGCACGATCGTGCCGAAGCGCCCGAACCACATCGCGATCGCGGTCAGCCAGTTGTAGAACGGCGTGCTCACGGTGAGCCCGGCGAACGCGCTGCCGTTGTTGTTGGCGGCCGAGCTGAACGCGTAGAGGATCTCCGAGAAGCCGTGCGGACCGGGGTTCGCGATCCCCGCGCGGCCGGCCGCCGAGAGCACCGCGATCGAGGTGCCCACCAGCACCAGCAGCGGCGTGAGCAGCACCACGATCGACACCATCTTCATCTCGTAGGCCTCGATCTTCTTGCCGACGTATTCGGGCGTGCGGCCGATCATCAGGCCGGCCACGAACACCGCCAGCAGCGCGAACACCAGCATCCCGTAGAGCCCCGAGCCGACCCCGCCGAAGATCACCTCGCCGAGCTGGATCAGCAGCATCGGCACCAGGCCGCCCACCGGCGTCAGCGAATCGTGCGCGCCGTCCACGGCGCCGCACGAGGCGGCGGTGGTGGCCACCACGAAGAGGCTGGTCTGGGCGATGCCGAACCGCGTCTCCTTGCCCTCCATGTTGCCGCCCGCCTGCTGCGCGCTCGCGCCCTGGTCGACGTGCAGCGCCGCGAACACCGGGCTCGCGCGCTGCTCGGCGCCCATCTCGACGCCGACCGCCACCACGAACGCCAGCGTCATCGCCGCGAGCACGGCGATGCCCTGGCGCCGGTCGCCGATCATGCGGCCGAACACGAGACAGAGCGCGGCAGGCAGGATCAGGATCGACAGCGTCTCGATGAAGTTCGCGAACGGCGTCGGGTTCTCGTAGGGATGCGCGGAGTTGCCGTTGAAGAAGCCGCCGCCGTTGGTGCCGAGCATCTTGATCGCCTCCTGCGAGGCGACCGGGCCCATCGCGATGGTCTGCGAGGTGAGCGGCGTGGCGACCGTCACCGGATTGCCCTTGGCATCCTTGAGCGGGTTGCCCTGCGCGTCGAGCTTCGGCGCCGCGTAGCTGGAGGCCTGCAGCGTCGGCACGTCGGTGTAGGCGCGGAAGTTCTGGATCACGCCCTGGCTCATCAGCAGCGCGGCGACGAGCACCGACATCGGCAGCAGCACGTAGAGCGTCACGCGCGTGATGTCGACCCAGAAGTTGCCGATGGTCTTGGCCGTGTGGCGCGCGAAGCCGCGGATCAGCGCGATCACGACCACGATGCCGGTGGCCGCCGACAGGAAGTTCTGCACGGTCAGGCCCAGCATCTGCGTCAGATAGCTGACCGTCTGCTCGGGCGAATAGTCCTGCCAGTTGGTGTTGGTGACGAAGCTGACCGCCGTGTTGAAGGCGCCGTCCACCGTCATCGCCGGGAACTGCTGCGGGTTGCCCGGCAGCCATTGCTGGATGCGCAGCAACAGATAGAGGAAGAACATGCCGAGCACGTTGAACGCGATGGTGGCCAGCGCGTAGTGCTTCCACGACATCTCCGCGCCCGGGTCCACGCCGGCCACGCGGTACAGCGCGCGCTCGAGCGGGCCGAACACGCGCACCACGCGCGACGAGCCGTCCATCACGCGGCTCAGGTAGCCGGCCACCGGCACGGCAAGCGCCAGCAGCACGGCGATGAAGATTCCCGCCTGCAACAGGTTGTTCGCGTTCATTCGATGTCCTCCGCGCGCAGCAGCGCGTAGACCAGATATGCGAACAACAGCGCGGAAGCGAGCCCCGCGAGCCAAAGCATCCAGTTCATGACCGCCCCCCGCGACCCATTTGCGAGAGCTTGTCGCACCCCGCGACCAGCGCGACGATCAGCACCGTGAAGAGTGCCAGACCGCCTACATACAGCGCATCCATTATTGTGTTCTCCGTGTTCCTGTTCGAACGGATGCAACGTTATGGGAACGCGCGTAAAGGGCAGGTCAAAGCTCGGGCGGGGGGTGTAAAAAACGCGTAAACACGGCGCCGCGAACGAACACGGCGGCGCCGCAGCGCCGCCGTGTCGAGCCGGATGCCGGGTGCCGGTGCTTACGGCAGCAGGATCGTCGAGCCGGTGGTGCGGCGCGCCTCGAGGTCGCGATGGGCGTCGGCCACGCGTTCGAGCGGATAGCGCTGGCGGATGCTGGTCTTCACCTGGCCCGAGGCGACCGCCTCGAACAGCTCGGCCGCGCCGCGTTCGAGGTCCTCGCGCTTGGCGATGTAGCTGAACAAGGTCGGCCGCGTGAAGAACAGCGAGCCGCGCGAGGACAACTCCTTCGAGTCGATCGCCGGCAGCGGCCCGGACGCGTTGCCGAAGCTGACGAACAGGCCGAGCGGCGCAAGGCAGTCGAGCGAGCCGATGTAGGTGTCCTTGCCGATCGAGTCGTACACGACGGGCACGCCCGCGCCGTTCGTGATCGCCTTCACGCGCTCGGTGAAATTCTCGCGCGTGTAGACGATCGCGTGATCGCAGCCGTGCGCCTTCGCCAGCTCGGCCTTCTCGTCGGAGCCGACCGTGCCGATCACCGTCGCGCCGAGCGCCTTCGCCCACTGGCAGGCCAGCAGCCCCACGCCGCCCGCGGCTGCATGGATCAGGATCGTGTCGCCGGCCTTGACCGGATAGGTACGGCGCAGCAGATATTGCACGGTGAGGCCCTGCAGCATGATCGAGGCGGCGTCTTCGTAGCCGATCGCATCGGGCAGCCTGACGAGCTTGTCGGCCGGCAGCACGCGCTCCTCGGCATACGAGCCGGGCGGCACGCCGGTGTAGGCGACGCGGTCGCCCGCCTTCAGCGCCGTGACGCCCTCGCCCACCTCCACCACCTCGCCCGCGCCTTCCTGGCCGAGCCCGCCGGGCAGCGGCTGCGGATAGAGCCCGTTGCGAAAATAGACGTCGATGTAGTTGAGGCCCACCGCGTGGTGCTTCACGCGCACTTCGCCGGCCTTCGGCTCGGCGGCCTCGACGTCGACCCATTTCATCACTTCCGGGCCGCCCGGCTGGTCGTAACGGATTGCTTTCGGCATGCGTCCTGCTCCTGGTTGGAGATAAGGGGAATCGGCCGTCTGGCCGCTCGGACGAGGATTCTCGCTCGTCGGAAGACATTCTGCTGACACATACCGTGGCGAGACACGGCGCGACGCCTCACGCAGCAGATAACAAAATGATTATTCGGCTTGGTTGCTCAAGATCTGTCTGCGCGCGCCGATATGAATGAGCCGGCCTACTTCGGCCGGCGCGATAGCAAACGTGCAGTCCAAAAAATTTCAACAAAGGATCCGAGTCATGCGTATTTCCGTTGTCGCAACCCTCCTGCTTGCCCTTGCGTCCACCGCGCACGCCGCCACGTCCGTCACGGTCGACGGGCGGTCGAATTGCATCCAGAGCGCGCTCTCGCCAGGCGCCGCCCCCTATGGAACCGCTGCGACGTTTCAACTCGCGCCGGGCCGGTACGTGATGTCGCTCTCGGCGAACAACATGTCCTGCTCGCCCGGTGGCTGTGCGATCACCAGCGTGACCGTGCAGGGCGGCGTCCTGACTGCGAAATGGGGCGTGCCGGTGAGCGCGCAGCCGATCATCGTGGACGTCGGCGGCAGCAGCGCTGCAACCTTGTACGGGTATGTCTCGGACGACATCTGCTCGGACAACGGCGGCCAAGCCACGCTGCTGATCCAGCAAGTGTACTAATCGGGAGCGGCATGCGCCGGGCCCCACGCCCGGCGCATCCTTACCCCAGCCGCCTCACCAGATCGTCGAGCAGCACGCGCGCGGTCGCAACGTTGGTGGCCACCGGCACGTCGTGGACGTCGCAGACGCGCACCAGCGCGTTGATGTCGGGGTCGTGCGGCTGCGCCGTCATCGGGTCGCGCAGGAACACCACCAGCTGGACGCGGCCCGAGGCCAGCTCGGCGCCGATCTGCTGGTCGCCGCCGAGCGGCCCCGACAGCTTGCGCTCCACCTCCAGGCCGTGCGCGCTCGCGATCCGGCCACCCGTGGTGCCGGTGGCGACCAGCTCGCAGCGCGCCAGCGTGTCGCGATAGGCGCCGGCCAGCGCGACGATTTCGTCCTTCTTCGCATCGTGCGCGATCAGCGCAATACGGGGTGGGTTCATGCGGGAGTGTCCTGTGAAGCAATGGGCCGGAGCCGCGCGGCGCTGGCCGCCGCCCCGGAAACGCGCCCGCCCTCGCAGCGGGCGGGCAGCCGTGCCAGTGGCCCGGACGCGTGGCCCGGGCCGGCTGGATCAGAACGTGCCGGGGTAGGCGCCGCCGTCGAGCAGCCAGTTCTGGCCGGTGATGTAGCCGGCGTGCGCGCTGCAGAGAAACGCGCAGGCCGCGCCGAACTCGTCGGGCCGGCCGAGCCGGCGCGCCGGAATTTCCTGCGTGCGGCGCGCGCGCATCTCGTCGACCGGCTTGCCGGCCGCCTTCGCCGAGGCGGCCAGCGTAGTCTGGATGCGGTCGGTGTCGAACAGCCCCGGCAGCAGGTTGTTGATCGTCACGTTGTGCTCGGCCACCTTGCGCGAAAGCCCGGCGATGAAGCCCGTCAGCCCCGAGCGCGCGCCGTTGGACAGCGCCAGCACGTCGATCGGCGCCTTCACGGCCGAACTCGTGATGTTGACGATGCGCCCGAAGCGGCGCGCGATCATGCCGTCCACGGTGGCGCGGATCAGCTCGATCGGCGTGAGCATGTTCGCGTCGATCGCGCGCAGCCAGTCGTCGCGCGAGAACTCGCGGAAGTCGCCGGGGGGCGGGCCGCCCGCGTTGGTCACGAGGATGTCGGGCTGCGGGCACGCGGCGAGTGCCGCCTCGCGGCCGGCGGCCGTGGTGATGTCGCAGGCCACCGCCGTCACCTCGGCGCCGGTGGTCTGGCGGATCTGCGCCGCGGCGGCGTCGAGCGTCGCCTGCGTGCGCGCGACGATCACGAGCTTCACGCCCTCGGCCGCGAGCGCCTGCGCGCAACCGCGTCCGAGTCCCTTGCTGGCCGCGCACACGAGCGCGGTCCGTCCTGCGATGCCGAGATCCATTCGAGTCTGTCCTTGCGGTGAGCGGGCGGCCAGGCCGCACCGAAACGCGGCGCGCCGCACGGGCAAGGCCGATCCGGCCGGCCCAGGCCGCGCCCGCGCACGAAACATCGATAATATCCGGATCGCGCCCCGGCATCTTCGGTAAACTTGCGCCAATGCCGCCGCGCCCCGCAGGCGGCATGCCGAATCCGATGAATCCCTTTTCCGCCGCCCGTCGCCCCTCATGACCCAGGACAGCCGCTTTCCGAACCTTTTCATTCTCGATCACCCGCTGATCCAGCACAAACTCACCCACATGCGCGACAAGGACACCTCCACGCGCACGTTCCGCGAGCTGCTGCGCGAGATCACGCTGCTGATGGGCTACGAGATCACGCGCAACCTGCCGATCACGACGAAACGGGTCGAAACCCCGCTGGTCGAGATCGACGCGCCGGTGATCGCGGGCAAGAAGGTGGCGATCGTGCCGGTGCTGCGCGCCGGGATCGGCATGTCGGACGGCCTGCTCGACCTGGTGCCGTCGGCGCGCGTCGGCCACATCGGCGTCTATCGCGCCGACGACCACCGCCCGGTCGAATACCTGGTGCGCCTGCCCGACCTGGAGGACCGCACCTTCATCCTCTGCGATCCGATGATCGCCACCGGCTATTCGGCGGTCCACGCCGTCGACGTGCTCAAGCGCCGCCAGGTGCCGGGCGAGCGCCTCCTGTTCCTGGCGCTGGTGGCCGCGCCCGAAGGCATCCAGGTGTTCCAGGACGCGCATCCGGACGTGAAGGTCTACGTGGCCTCGCTCGATTCGCACCTGAACGACCACGCCTACATCGTGCCGGGCCTCGGCGACGCCGGCGACCGGCTGTTCGGCACCAAGAACTGAGCGCCGGCCACGCGCCGCGCCAGCGGCCGGCGGCGCCGCGCCGCCCGGCCCCGCCTGGCAGCGCGTGAGCGCCGGCACCGGTCCGGTGCGCGCTTCGTCGCATGGTAAAATCGCGTGCTTCGCGTTTCCGGCCCCCGACGGGCCGGCCCCGCCCCCGGCACCGGTTGCCGCGCGAGCGGGACGACACGCGAACCAACGACTTCTCGCGGCACGGCGCCACAACGCACCGCAACCCATCGCTTAAGACACGCCCGCCGCACGGCGCGGGCGACGGAGAACTGGTATGGCTGGTCATTCCAAATGGGCCAACATCAAGCATAAGAAGGCAGCGGCCGACGCCAAGCGCGGCAAGGTCTGGACGCGCCTGATCAAGGAAATCCAGGTGGCGGCACGCCTGGGCGGCGGCGACGCGAACTCGAACCCGCGCCTGCGCCTGGCGGTCGACAAGGCCGCCGACGCGAACATGCCGAAGGACAACGTCAAGCGCGCCATCGAGCGCGGCGTGGGCGGCGCGGACGGCGCCAACTACGAGGAAATCCGCTACGAGGGCTACGGCATCGGCGGGGCGGCGATCATCGTCGACACCATGACCGACAACCGCGTGCGCACCGTCGCGGAAGTGCGTCATGCGTTCTCGAAATACGGCGGCAACATGGGCACCGACGGCTCGGTGGCGTTCATGTTCGACCACGTCGGCCAGTTCCTGTTCGCGCCCGGCACCTCCGAGGACGCGCTGATGGAGGCCGCGCTCGAGGCCGGCGCCGACGACGTGAACACCAACGAGGACGGCAGCATCGAGGTGCTCTGCGACTGGCAGGCGTTCTCGCAGGTCAAGGACGCGCTGGAGGCGGCCGGCTTCAAGGCCGAACTCGCCGAAGTGACGATGAAGCCGCAGAACGAAGTGGAATTCACGGGCGACGACGCCGTGAAGATGCAGAAGCTGCTCGACGTGCTCGAAGACCTCGACGACGTCCAGGAGGTCTACACGAACGCGGTCATCGTCGACGAATGAACGCGCGCCGGTCCGTCTTTCGGGTGAAGGGCGGCCGGCGTCAGGTTTCGCGGCCGGCCCGCCCAAGGCGCGCCGGCCGCCCCATTTTCTAGCCTGCGGGGAATCCCATGAAACTACTCGTCGTCGGTTCCGGCGGCCGCGAACACGCGCTCGCCTGGAAACTCGCCCAGTCGCCGCGCGTCCAGACCGTCTACGTTGCACCCGGCAACGGCGGCACCGCGCAGGACGCGCGCCTGAAGAACATCGAACTGAGCTCGCTCGACGACCTGGCCGATTTCGCCGAGGCCGAGCAGGTGGCGTTCACGCTGGTCGGCCCGGAAGCACCGCTGGCCGCCGGCATCGTCAACCATTTCCGCTCGCGCGGCCTGAAAGTGTTCGGCCCGACCCGCGAAGCCGCCCAGCTCGAAAGCTCGAAGGACTTCGCCAAGGCGTTCATGAAGCGCCACGGCATTCCGACCGCCGAATACGAAACCTTCACCGACGCGGCCGCCGCGCACGCCTATCTCGACGCCAAGGGCGCGCCGATCGTGGTCAAGGCCGACGGCCTCGCGGCCGGCAAGGGTGTGGTGGTGGCGATGTCGCTGGAAGAAGCGCACGAGGCGGTCGACATGATGCTGTCGGGCAACAAGCTCGGCGATGCCGGCGCGCGCGTCGTGATCGAGGAATTCCTCGACGGCGAGGAAGCCAGCTTCATCGTGATGGTGGACGGCAAGCACGCGCTCGCGCTGGCCTCGAGCCAGGACCACAAGCGCCTGCTCGACGGCGACCGCGGCCCCAACACGGGCGGCATGGGCGCCTATTCGCCGGCCCCGATCATCACGCCGCAGATGCATGCGCGCGTGATGCGCGAGATCATCATGCCGACCGTGCGCGGCATGGAGAACGACGGCATCCGCTTCACCGGCTTCCTGTATGCGGGCCTGATGATCGACAAGGACGGCAATCCGCGCACGCTCGAGTTCAATTGCCGGATGGGCGACCCGGAAACGCAGCCGATCATGGCGCGCCTGAAGAGCGACTTCTCGAAGGTGGTCGAGCAGGCGATCGCCGGCACGCTCGACACCGTCGAGCTCGACTGGGACCGCCGCACCGCGCTCGGCGTGGTGCTGGCCGCGCACGGCTACCCCGACACGCCGCGCAAGGGCGACCGGATCAACGGCGTGCCCGAGGAAACCGCGCACGCGGTGACGTTCCACGCCGGCACCAGGTTCGACGGCGACAAGCTCGTCACCTCGGGCGGCCGCGTGCTGTGCGTGGTCGGGCTGTCCGATTCGGTACGCGGCGCGCAGCAGGCGGCCTACGATGCGATCAACCAGATCAACTTCGAGGGCATGCAGTATCGCCGCGACATCGGCCACCGCGCGCTCGCCCGCAAGCAGGGTTGAGGCGCCGAGCCGCCGCCCGGCGCGCCCGCGTGCGCCCGGGCGGCATTTTTCAAGGTGCGCCCGCAAGCCGGGCGCGCCGGCCGAAAGGTCTACAATCGCGGCAATCGGCCCGAGCCGGAGCCGACCGAGCCAGCAGACATCAGCGCGCCCTCTTTCCGACCCCATGACCAGCGATTCGAATTTCGACGTCAACCGTGTGCGCGCCTACCTCGAGGCGCTGCAAACCCGCATCGCCGACGCGCTCGGCGCATTCGACGGCATCCCGCTCGCCAGCCACGCCTGGCAGCGCGGGCCCGAGGAGCGCCTGCGCGGCGGCGGCTGCACGCGCATTCTCGAGAACGGCCGGTTCTTCGAGCGTGCCGGGATCGGCTTCTCGGCCGTGGCCGGCGACGCGCTGCCGCCGTCCGCGAGCGCGGCGCGCCCGCAGCTCGCGGGGCGCGGCTTCGAGGCGCTCGGCGTGTCGCTGGTGCTGCATCCGCGCAATCCGTACTGCCCCACCGTCCACATGAACGTGCGCATGTTCGTGGCGACCAAGGCCGGCGAGGCGCCGGTGTTCTGGTTCGGCGGCGGCATGGACCTGACGCCGTTCTATCCCGACGAGGACGACGCGCGCCACTTCCACCGCGCTTGCCGCGACGCGCTCGCACCGTTCGGCGCCGAGCTCTATCCGCGCTACAAAGCGTGGTGCGACGAGTATTTCTTCCTCAAGCACCGCAACGAGACGCGCGGCATCGGCGGAATCTTCTTCGACGATCTGTCGGAGCCGGGCTTCGAGCGCTCGTTCGCGTTGATGCAAAGCGTCGGCGACGCCTTCTTGGGCGCCTATCTGCCGATCGTCGAACGCCACCGCGACACGCCGTATGGCGAGCGCGAGCGCGACTTCCAGGCTTACCGGCGCGGCCGCTACGTCGAATTCAACCTGGTGTTCGACCGCGGCACGCTGTTCGGCCTGCAAAGCGGCGGGCGCACCGAGTCGATCCTGATGTCGATGCCGCCCGCCGCGAGCTGGCGCTACGACTGGCAGCCCGAGCCGGGCACGCCCGAGGCGCGCCTCGGCGAATTCCTGGTGCCGCGCGAATGGCTGTGAGCCGCCCGCCGGCGCCCGCTGGCGCCGGCTTCGACCCGAAGGAACGCGATCTGGACACGCAAGCCCGACCGACCCCGCTGGCGCGCCGCATCGGCATCCTCGGCGGCACGTTCGACCCGATTCACGACGGCCATCTGGCGCTCGCGCGGCGCTTCGCCGGCGAGCTCGCGCTGACCGAGCTCGTGCTGCTGCCGGCCGGCCAGCCGTACCAGAAGCGCGACGTGTCGGCCGCCGAGCACCGGCTCGCGATGACGCGCGCCGCCGCGCCGTCGCTCGACCTGCCCGGCGTGACCGTGACCGTGGCCACCGACGAGATCGAGCACGACGGCCCGACCTACACGGCCGAGACGCTCGCGCGCTGGCGCGAGCGGGTCGGCCCCGCCGCCTCGCTGTCGCTCGTGATCGGCGCCGACCAACTGGTGCGGCTCGACACCTGGCGCGACTGGCGGCTGCTGTTCTCGCTCGCGCACGTGTGCATCGCCACCCGCCCCGGCTTCGACCTGTCGGCCGCCCCGCCCGCGGTGGCCGCCGAGATCGCGTCGCGCCGCGCCGAGGCCGCCGTGCTGCAGGCGAGCCCCGCCGGCCACGTGCTGGTGGATACCACGCTCGCCTTCGACATCGCCGCGACCGACATCCGCACGCATCTGCGCGAGTGCATCGCGCGCCGCGCCGAGGTACCCGACGCGGAAGCCGAACACGTGCCCGCCGCCGTCTGGAACTACATTCTTCAACATCGTCTCTACCATCCCTGACATGGATATTCGCAAACTGCAGCGTGTGATCGTCGACGCCCTCGAAGACGTCAAGGCACAAGACATCAAGGTGTTCAACACCACCCACCTGACCGAGCTGTTCGATCGCGTGATCGTCGCGAGCGGCACCTCGAACCGCCAGACCAAGGCGCTCGCCTCGAACGTGCGCGAGCAGGTCAAGGCCGCCGGCGGCGACGTCGTCAGCTCCGAGGGCGAGGACACCGGCGAATGGGTGCTGGTCGACTGCGGCGACGCCGTGGTCCACATCCTGCAGCCCGCGCTGCGCCAGTACTACAACCTCGAGGAGATCTGGGGCGACAAGCCGGTGCGCGTCAAGCTCGGCGGCAGCGCGAGCGGCATCGCACGCGCCGCCGGGGACGACGACGGCGGCGACGAGGACAACGCCCCGCTCGCCCGCAAGACGCCCGCGCGGCGCCGTTGAGCACGGCCGCGCCGCTACCCGCCGCTGTCACGCGCTGACGTCACGCCATGAAGCTGCAAATCGTCGCGGTCGGCCACAAGATGCCCGGCTGGGTGTCCACCGGTTTCGACGAATACGCGAAGCGGATGCCGCCCGAGCTGCGGCTCGAGCTGCGCGAGATCAAGCCCGAGCTGCGCTCGGGCGGCCGCAGCGCCGAGAGCGTGATGGCGGCCGAGAAGACGCGGATCGAGGCCGCGCTGCCGAAGCACGCGCGTGTCGTCGCGCTCGACGAGCGCGGCCGCGACTGGACCTCGATGCAGCTCGCGCAGGCGCTGCCCGGCTGGCAGCAGGACGGCCACGACGTGGCATTCGTGATCGGCGGCGCCGACGGGCTCGACCCGGAGCTGAAGGCGCGCGCCGATCTGCTGCTGCGGATCTCCAGCCTCACGCTGCCGCACGGCATGGTGCGCGTGCTGCTGGCCGAGCAGCTTTACCGCGCGTGGAGCATCACGCAGAATCATCCCTACCACCGAGCATGACGCGCCGCGTTCGCGACTCGTCATGCGGCCACCGAGAACCATGACGATGTCCGACCGCCTCCTGCCCGACTCGACCTATCCGTTCGTCTATCTCGCCTCGCAGAGCCCGCGCCGGCAGGAGCTGCTGCGCCAGCTCGGCGTGAGCTTCGAGCTGCTGCTGCCGCGCCCCGACGAGGACGCCGAGGCGCTCGAGGCCGAGCTGCCCGGCGAGTCGCCCGAGGACTACGTGGTGCGCGTATGCGCCGCCAAGGCCGATGCGGCGCGCGCGCGGCTCGTGACCAGCGCGCTGCCGGTCGCGCCCGTGCTGGTGGCCGACACCACCGTCGCGGTGGACGGCGCGATTCTCGGCAAGCCTGCCTCCGCCGACGACGCGCTCTCGATGCTCGCCCGCCTGGTCGGCCGCCAGCACGAGGTGCTGACCGCGCTGGCGGTGGTCGATGCCGGCGGCAAACCGCTGATGCCCGCGCTGTCGCGCTCCATCGTGCAATTCGGGCCGGTCTCCGCCGACGCGCTGGCGCGCTACGTGGCCAGCGGCGAGCCGTTCGGCAAGGCCGGCGCCTACGCGATCCAGGGCCGCGCGGCGGAGTTCGTCGAGCGGATCGACGGATCGCATTCGGGTATCATGGGTCTGCCCCTTTTTGAGACCGCCGCGCTGCTGCGCGCGGCGCGCGTCGCCTTCTGAGCCCACCATGAACGAAGAAATCCTGATCAACATCACGCCACAGGAAACGCGGGTCGCGCTCGTGCAGCAAGGCGCGGTACAGGAGCTTCACGTCGAGCGCACGCTCTCGCGCGGGCGCGTCGGCAACATCTATCTCGGCAAGGTGGTGCGCGTGCTGCCGGGCATGCAGTCGGCCTTCATCGACATCGGCCTCGAGCGTGCCGCGTTCCTGCACGTGGCCGACATCTGGCAGCCGCGGCCGCCCGGCGACCCGCACGCGAGCGTGCCGCACCCGCCGATCGAGAAGACCGTGTTCGAAGGCCAGACGCTAATGGTGCAGGTGATCAAGGACCCGATCGGCACCAAGGGCGCGCGGCTGTCGACCCAGGTCAGCATCGCCGGGCGCACGCTCGTCTACCTGCCGCAGGAGCCGCACATCGGCATCTCGCAGAAGATCGAGAGCGAGGCCGAGCGCGAGGCCGTGCGCGCGCGGCTGACCGCCGTGATCCCCCCCGAGGAGAAAGGCGGCTACATCGTGCGGACCATCGCCGAGGACGCCACCGCCGAGGAGCTCGGCGCCGACGTCGCCTACCTGCGCAAGACCTGGACCACCATCGTCGCGCAGGCGCAGCGGCTGCCGGCCACCAGCCTGCTCTACCAGGACCTCGATCTCGCGCAGCGCGTGCTGCGCGATTTCGCCAACGACGACACGAGCAAGATCCAGGTCGATTCGCGCGAGACCTTCGCGCGGCTCTCGAACTTCGCCACCGAGTTCACGCCGGCCGTCAGCGCGCGGCTGCATCACTACACCGGCGAGCGGCCGCTGTTCGATCTCTACAACATCGAGGCCGAGATCCAGCGCGCGCTGTCGCGGCGCGTGGACCTGAAGTCGGGCGGCTACCTGATGATCGACCAGACCGAGGCGATGACGACGATCGACGTCAACACCGGCGGCTACGTCGGCGCGCGCAACTTCGACGACACGATCTTCAAGACCAACCTCGAGGCCGCGCACACGATCGCGCGCCAGCTGCGGCTGCGCAACCTGGGCGGCATCATCATCATCGACTTCATCGACATGGAGAACGCCGAGCATCGCGAGGCCGTGCTGGGCGAGCTGAAGAAGGCGCTCTCGCGTGACCGCACGCGCGTTACGGTGAACGGCTTCTCGCAGCTGGGACTGGTGGAGATGACGCGCAAGCGCACGCGCGAATCGCTCGCGCACGTGCTGTGCGAGCCCTGTCCGGTATGCATGGGCAAGGGGCAGGTGAAGACGCCGCGAACGGTTTGCTACGACGTGCTGCGCGAGATCCTGCGCGAATCGCGGCAGTTCAATCCGCGCGAGTTTCGCGTGATCGCCTCGCAGCAGGTGATCGACCTGTTTCTCGACGAGGAGTCGCAGCATCTGGCGATGCTGATCGATTTCATCGGCAAGCCGGTGTCGCTGCAGGTGGAATCGAATTTGAGCCAGGAGCAGTACGATATCG
Source organism: Burkholderia glumae LMG 2196 = ATCC 33617 (assembly GCF_000960995.1). Classification (NCBI taxonomy): domain Bacteria; kingdom Pseudomonadati; phylum Pseudomonadota; class Betaproteobacteria; order Burkholderiales; family Burkholderiaceae; genus Burkholderia; species Burkholderia glumae. The sequence goes on from NZ_CP009435.1 coordinate 86,284, forward strand.
TGCTGATGTAGAGAGGGATGACTGGCCCGCGCGGCGCTGCCCGCGTCGCCAGCGCGCCGATGTCGCCCGTGGGCGGTCGACTCCGATGAGCCGCAGCGAACAAGATCCCGGCACATTATCGAATGCCGAGCGCGTTTTCCCAGGCAGCGGCGTCCAAACAAACGATTGCAATCGCCGCGTCGCGCCCGCCGCCCCGCCTCACCTACAATACAGGCCGAAGCACACGCCCACCGCCCCGGCGCGCGACCCGCGCGCCGTCCGCGGCGACACGGAGGCCATCATGCCGGCAGCAACCGAGGTCCCGATCCAGCTCGATCCGATCCCCTGCGAGGGCTACGAGATCCACGTCACCGTCCAGCCCGCGCGCGCCGTCGCGAACCGCTACACCTACGTCGCCTATCTCTGCCGCCCCGGCGCCAGCGCCGGCCTGCCCGGCCAGACGGTGCCGTTCCATCCGAACGGCGAGGAAAGCTTCGCCTCGGTAGACGAAGCCGCAAGCGACGCAAAGCGCATCGGCGCCATGATCGTCGAGGGCTCGCATCCCAGCCTGTCGGTGCAGTCGCTCGCCGGACCGGGCGCCTGACACGGCCTGATACCGCCCGAATGGCACGCCCCGGCACCGCGCCGCCGCCCGGCTCGACCTGCTGCCGCGGCCCGTCGAGCTGGACGGCTTCGGGTTCGATGCGACCTGGCATCCGCGCGACGACGCCGAGGCCGCGCACCGCCGGCGGCGCGATCCGCCGTGCGCGGCAGCGGCGCCGGCCGCTGCCGAACCGGCACCGCACCAGCGTGAGCCGCGCGCCCTCTCCTGCCATCAGCGGCTCGCCGCCCTTGAAGGAGCCCGCATGACACGCGATCTCGGCCTCGAAGAAGTGCTGAACGACGAACTGCGCGACGAGGCGTGGATCACGGGCCGCGCCATGTTCGGCGGCTGGGCCTGGCTTGCCGACGGCAACCTGCTCTGCGCGGCACGCCACGACGGCATGCTGGTGCGGCTCGGCAAGGGCAACGACGGCTGGGCGGTGGCCATGCCGGGCATCGAGCCGATGCGCAACGGCGGCCGGCCGATGACGGGCTGGGTCTGGGTCTCGCCGCAACGCTGCGCGCAGGATGCGCTGCGGCGGCGCCTGCTCGATGCGGCGCTCGCATTCGTGCGGACGCTGCCGCCGAAATGAGCCGATGAGGCAGCCGGCGGCGCACCGCCGCCACATCGCGCGCCGGTCGCCGGATCGGCACAAGCAGGCGGCGGCGTCGATTTCGTCGACGCGGCGCACACACAGGGTACACTCTGACCCTGCGATGCCGTCGGCGGCATCGGCCATCAATCGCCGCAGCACCGCATCCGCGGCCTGCGCCGGCCCATGGAGTCCCAGTTGATGAGCGGCGGCCTTACGCGTCTAGCAATCCGTTTCCCGAAATTCGTCGCCTCCGCGGCGCCTCTCCTCACCGCGCTAGCCGCCACGCTTGCGCTGTCGGGTTGCGCGCTGTTCCAGGCGCCGCAGCGGCCCGCGCCGATCGTCGACGCGGCGGTCGAGACGCTCGACGAGGAGGGGCTGCCGGTCGCCATGCCGGAGCCCGCCTCCGAGGTCGAGGCCCCCGAGGACACCGACACCCAGAAAAAGCCGCGCCACGAGGCGCCGCGCCCGCGCGTGGTCAAGCGCCCGGCAGCGCCGCCGCCGCCACCACCGCCGCCGCCCCCGCCCCCGCCGCTGATCCAGACCCGCACGATCGAGCGCAACCAGGTGCACTCGCTGCTCGACAGCGAGGTGCGCCGCCGCGACGGCAAGATGATCGGCCGGGCCGTGGACATGATCGCGGACACGAGCGGCAAGCCGGACCGCATGATCGTCAACCTGCAAGGCTTCCTCGGCGTCGGCGACCGCAAGGTCAGCTTTCCGTGGCGGCTGTTCCGCTTCACGCCGGGCGGCCGCGACCAGCCGATCCTGCTCGACGTGCCGTCCGGCACGCTGCCGGTTGCCGACCGTCCGAAGGCGGTGTCGCTGAGCGGCGCCTCGCATGCAGGCGAGGCGCCGGGAACCATCGCGATGGTCGACGCCGACGTCGAGCGCAGCAACGGCAGCGCGGTCGGCCGCATCGTCGACGTGCTGATCGGTCGCGATGGGCAGCCACAGGCGGTCGTGCTCGACCTGGGCGGCCTCGTGAGTCCGGACCGGCGCACCATCGCCGCGAGCTGGTCGGCGCTGCGCTTCGTGCCGAAGGACAAGTCGCTGCGCGCGCTGCTCGACCTCTCCGAGGCGCAGCTGAAGGCGGCGCCGCCCTATGCGGCCGACAAACCGGTGATCGCCGTGTCGCCGCCGGCGAGCCAGGCGTCCAGCGCGGGAACCAGCCGATGACGGGAACCAATACGGTCAGCACCCGCAGCCTGCGCGCCCTCGACTGGGTCAACTTCTTCGTCGCGAACGTGCAGACGGGCTTCGGCCCCTTCATCGCCTCCTATCTCGCCTCGCACAAGTGGACGCAGGGCGAGATCGGCCTGGTGCTGTCGATCGGCACCATCAGCGCGATGGTCAGCCAGGTGCCGGGCGGTGCCGCCGTCGACGCGCTGAAGAACAAGAAGGGCGCCGCGGCCTGGGCGATCATGGCGATCATCCTGTCGGCGGTGCTGCTCGCCGCCAGCCCGACCATCGTGCCGGTGATCGCGGCCGAGGTGTTCCACGGCTTCGCGAGCTGCATGCTGGTGCCCGCGATGGCGGCGATCTCGTTCTCGCTGGTGGGCCGCGCGAACCTTGGCGACCGGCTCGGCCGCAACGCGCGCTGGGCCTCGATCGGCAGCGCGGTGGCCGCGGGCCTGATGGGGCTGACGGGCGAATACGTGTCGGCGCGCGCGGTGTTCTGGTTGACGGCCGCGCTCGCGCTGCCGGCGCTGGTCGCGCTCTCGATGATCCAGCCGACCCACACGGTCGCGCCGCCGCCGGGCAACCGCCCGCGCGAGGCGAGCGCCGACGGCGAGCCGCGAGAGACGATCCTCGATCTGCTGCGCGACCGGCGCATGCTGGTGTTCGCCGCCTGCGTGGTGCTGTTCCACCTGTCGAATGCGGCGATGCTGAACCTCGCGGCCGGCGAAGTGACGGCTGGCATGGGCGACAACGTGCAGCTCGTGATCGCGGCCTGCATCATCGTCCCGCAGGCGATCGTGGCGATGCTCTCGCCCTGGGTGGGCCGCTCCGCGCAGCGCTGGGGGCGCCGGCCGATCCTGCTGCTCGGCTTCTCGGCGCTGCCGGTACGCGCGCTGCTGTTCGCGGGCGTCAGCAGCCCGTACCTGCTGGTGCCGGTGCAGATGCTCGACGGCATCAGTGCGGCCGTGTTCGGCGTGATGCTGCCGCTGATCGCCGCCGACGTGGCGGGCGGCAAGGGCCGCTACAACCTCTGCATCGGCCTGTTCGGGCTCGCGGCCGGCATCGGCGCGACGCTGAGCACCTCGCTCGCCGGCTTCGCGGCCGACCATTTCGGCAACACCATGAGCTTCTTCGGACTCGCGGCGGCAGGCGCGCTCGCCGTGCTGCTGGTGGCACTGGCGATGCCGGAGACGCGCGACGCCGGGCTCGGTGAGAACCAGCCGGACACCCCGCCCGACGCGCCCGATTCGGCTGGCTCCAGCGACGCTGCCGGCAAGCCGCCGCGGGCCGCCTGACGCGACGCACGATGGACCCGATCCGCACGCTCGACGACACGCGCCGCGACATCCAGCAATCGCTGCTCGCGCTGTTCAAGGGCATGTCGCTGCGCGAGCGCGTCATGCAGGGCGCGATGATGGCGCTGCGGGCCGTGTGCGGCGCGTGCCTCGCCTACGGCATCGGCCACGCGCTGCATTCGGGGCAGGCGGTCTGGGCCGCGGTGACGGCCATCGCGGTCACCCAGCATCATTACTCGGACACGGTGAAGCTGTCGCGCGACCAGTTCGTCGGCGCGATGGTGGGCGGCGTGCTCGGCTTCGCCGGCGCCGCGCTCGGCAGCTCGACTTTCCCCGCGCAACTGCTCGTCTACGCCGCGGCGATCACGGCGACGATCATGGCCTGCTGGTGCCTCGACGTAGGCAGCGCGGCACGCCTGGGCGGCGTGACCGCCACCATCGTGCTGCTGTTTCCCAGCAACGGCCCGCTGTGGGACATTCCGCTGATCCGGCTAGGCGAGGTCACGCTCGGCACGGTCTGTGCGCTGGTGGTCTGCGCGCTGCTGGCCTGGCTCGAGCGGCAGTGGCGCGGGCGCGGGCGACCCGACGCCTGAGCATCGCCCGCGCGCCGCGCCCGAGGCGACACCGCCGCGCGGCCCGTCTCCACGGTCCGAACCGCCCGCACCGTCCAGGCCGCCCTCGCGCCGCCCGACACGCAGCATGCGCTTGTCGGTGCCAACCCGCCCGCTGACGCGGGCAGGGCTTTGGCGTACCGGCTTGGCGGCGACGGCGTTCAGGCCGGCAGCGACCCCGGCGGGCGCCGCCCGCCGCCCTGCCTCACGGGCCGACCCGCAGCACCAAGCCGTTCCCGATCTGCACCAGCAGATAGTCGCCGCCGACGCCGACCCAGTGGTAGCCGCGCGGCGGCGGCGCGAGATGGTAGTCGCGCCAGTCGTCGATGACGTATTGACGGTCCCAGTATTCGCGCGGAAGCCGGTCGCCGCGGCGCCAGTCGCGATGGCCTTCGATGAAGCCGCCGGGCGGCTCGGCGCGCGGCCCGCCCGGCGGATGGCCGGCCGGGCCGCCATGGCCGAGACGCGGCGGATGGTGATGAGCCGGCCCTCCCGGCCCCTCGGGACCGCCCGGGCCGGGGCCGTGGTCGCCGCCAGGCGGCGGCTGCTGCGCGAAGGCGAGCGGCGATCCGAGCGAACCGGCCAGCAGCAACGCGAGCAGCAAGCGAGACGTCTTCATGTGTTTTCCCCCAGATCCAGATTAGCCGGCCGATCCGGCGGCCGGCTCGACGAGACTAGCATGCGGACCGCCGCGAGCCCATCGCGACGCGCATCGTCGGGCGCGAGTCGCGCCCTGCCCCGCCGGGCGGGCGGCGGCCCCTTCAGGCCGCCTGCTGCTGGAACTGGATCCGGTGCAGATGCGCGTAGAGCCCGCCGCGGCGCAGCAGTTCCTCGTGACTGCCCTCCTCGGCGATCCGGCCGGCCTCGAGCACGAGAATCCGGTCCGCGCGCTCGATGGTCGAGAGCCGGTGCGCGATCACGAGCGTGGTGCGCCCTTCCATCAGCCGCTCGAGCGCGGCCTGCACGTGGCGCTCGGACTCCGAGTCGAGCGCCGAGGTGGCCTCGTCGAGGATCAGGATCGGTGCGTCCTTGTAGATCGCGCGCGCGATCGCGAGCCGCTGGCGCTGGCCGCCCGACAGGCGCATGCCGTTGCCGCCGACCAGCGTGTCGATCCCGTTCGGCATCGCCGCCACCGTGTCGGCCAGGTTCGCGGCCTCGAGCGCGGCCTGCACGCGCTCGCGATCGGGCGTGACGCCATAGGCGACGTTCGCGGCGATCGTGTCGTTGAACAGCACGACGTCCTGGCTGACCATCGCGATCTGGTCGCGCAGGTCGTGGACGTCGTAGTCGCCGACCGGCACGCCGTCGACGAGGATCGCTCCGCCGGTCGGATCGAAGAAGCGCGGCAGCAGGTTCACGAGCGTCGACTTGCCGCCGCCCGACGGGCCGGCCAGCGCCACCATCTCGCCCGGCGCGACCTTGAACGCGATGCGGTCGAGCGTCGGCCGCTCGCTCGCGCCGTAGTCGAACGACACGTTGCGGTATTCGACCTCGCCGCGCGCATGCGCGATGCGCCGCCCGCCGCCCTTCGGCTCGACCGGCTCGTCGATCAAGCCGAAGATCAGCTCGGCCGCGGTCATGCCGCGCTGCAGCGGCTGGTTCACGTCGATCAGGTGCTTGAGCGGCGAGATCACCAGCAGCATGGACGTGACGAACGCGACGAAGCCGCCCACCGTGGTCTGATCGTTGGCCGACTGCACGACGGCGATGGTGATCACGATCGCCAGCGCGATCGAGGCGAGGAACTGCGTGATCGGCTGCGCGAGCCCGCCCGAGATGGTCATGCGCATCGCGTAGCCGCGCAGGCGCTTGCTCATCTCCGTGAAGCGGTTGATCTCGTAGGCTTCGCCGTTGTGGATCTTCACCACCTTGTAGCCGCCTACGGTCTCCTCGACGATGTACGACAGCTCGTTGGTGAGCGTCTGATGCTCGCGGTTCAGGCGGCGCAGGCGCCGGTTGATCTTGCTGACGAGCCAGCCGATCCCCGGCAGGATCACCGCGACGATCAGCGTGAGCCGCCAGTTCAGGTAGAACAGATAGGCGAGCAGGAACAGCACCGTCATCGAGTCACGCACCAGCGTGACCATCACCCCGGTCAGCACGCCGAGGATCTGGTTGACCTCGAACACGACCGCGTTGATCACGGTGCTGGCCGTTTCCCGCATGAAGAACGACGCGCTGGTGTGGATCATGCGCTCGAACATCTCCAGGCGCAGCTTCAGCAGGACGCGGTTCGAAACGTAGTTGAGCAGGTAGTTCGAGGCGTATTGCGCGAAGCCGCGCACCAGGGCCAGCCCGATGATCGCGGCCGGCACCAGCCACTTCGCCTTCTCGTTGCTGTGCGCGCCGAACCCGCGGTCGAGCAGCGGCTTGAGCAGCGCCGGAATCCCCGCCTCGGTCGCGGCGACGATGCCCATCGAGAGGATCGCCAGCGCGAGGATGCCGACCAGCGGCTTGATGTAGGGCCACAGGCGCCGCAGCACCGCCCGCGGCGAAGTGGCCGCGCCCGGGCCGATCGACTTGCGGAGTGTGTTCTGTGTTTCCAAGGACAATCTTTCTCCAGGGTGGCGCGATGCCGGATGGCGACGCGGCACGGTGCCCGACGGCGAGGCGTCGCACGTCAAAATGGCGGAACATTATAGCGCCTGCCCTCCGTGCCACCTCAGGCCGGCCGGCCGCGCACCGCCGCCGCGCAAGCGGACGGGTATACTCTCGCGCACCTCCTGCCCCGCTCATCGTTTCCTCGCATGGCCGAACCCACCCTAGGCGTGGCGCTGATCGCGCTGAACGCCGCCGCCCGCCTGCCCGACTGTCTCGCCGCACTCGGTTTCGCCGACGAAGTCGTCGTGGTGGACGGCGGCAGCACCGATGCGACCGTCGAGATCGCGCGTGCGCACGGTGCGCGCGTCCTGATCGAGCGCGAATGGCCCGGTTTCGGCCCGCAAAAGAATCGCGCGATCGCGCAGCTGTCCACCGACTGGATCCTCTCGCTCGACACCGACGAAGTCGTCACGCCGGAGCTGGCCGCGTCGATCCGCGCCGCGATCCGCGCGCCCGCCGCCGACATCTACGCGCTCGACCGGCTGTCGAGCTTCTGCGGCACCTGGATTCGCCACAGCGGCTGGTATCCGGACTGGATCGCGCGCCTGTTCCGGCGCGGCACCGCGCGCTTCTCCGACGATCTGGTGCACGAGCGGCTGATCTACGACGGCCCGACCGCACGGCTGACGGGCAAGCTGCTGCACTACTCCTACGAGGATTTCGAAACGGTGCTGCGCAAGCTCGACAGCTACTCGAGCGCGGGCGCGCGGCAGCGCCACGCGGCCGGCCAGCGCGGCGGCTTCGGCAAGGCGCTCGGGCGCGGCCTGTGGGCCTTCGTGCGCACCTATCTGCTGCGGCGCGGCTTCCTCGACGGCCGCGCCGGCTTCATGATCGCGGTGTTCAACGCGGAAACCGTCTATTACCGGTTTCTCAAGCTCGGGGCGCAGGCACGCCGCGGGCCGCACGCCTGACGCGCCGCGCCGCCCGTGAAAGCGAGGCAAGCGGCCCGGGTACAATGCGGGCCACCGTCACGCGCATCGGGCCGCGCCGTTCACCCGGGTCTCCCGTCCTCCGTTTCCGAAGCCGATCACCATGTTCTCCATCATCATCCCGACCTGGAACAACCTGCCGTATCTGCAATGCGTGGTCGCGAGCCTGCGCCGCCATTCCGCTTACGAGCATCAGATCATCGTCCACGTCAACGACGGCTCGGACGGCACGCTCGACTGGGTCAGGCAGGCGGGCATCGAGCACACCGCGTCGCCCGCCAACATCGGCATCTGTCACGCGGTCAACCTCGCGGCGGCGCGCGCCACGCGCGACTACGTGGTCTACATGAACGACGACATGGCGGTCTGCCCCGGCTGGGACACCGCGCTCGTCGAACGCGCCGCGGCCATGCCGACCGATCTGTTCATGCTGTCGGGCACGATGGTCGAACCGGTCGATACCGGCAACCCCTGCGTGGTGGTGCGCGACTTCGGCCGCGACGCGGCGGCGCTCGATCTCGACGCGCTCGCGGCCGCCACCCCGGGCCTGCGGCGCGCCGACTGGCTCGGCGCCACCTGGCCGCCGACGCTGGTGCGCCGCGACTGGTGGCACCGCGTGGGCGGCTACAGCAGCGAGCTGAGCCCGGGCATGAGCAGCGACAACGATCTGTCGATGAAGATGTGGGACGCCGGCTGCCGGATCTTCATCGGCGTCGGCGACAGCCTCGTCTATCACTTCCAGCAGAAAAGCACGGGCAAGGTGGTCAAGAACGACGGCCGCCGCCAGTTCCTCAACAAGTGGGGCATGACGCAGGCGACCTTCGACCGCTTCTACCTGCGCCGCGGCCAGCCGCTCGGCACCACGCTCGCGCTCGACGAGCCGGCCGTCGAAGGGCGTCTCAAGCGCGCGCTGCTGCGTTCGCGGATCAAGCGCGCGCTCTCCTGAGGCGTCGGTCCGAGCACCGCCCGCTGCCCGCACGGCGGGGGTTGCGCGGCGGCAACACAGCACCGCGCTACGCCCGTGTCGCTCGCCGATTTGGCTCGCCCGCCGGTCGGTCGCGTATACTCCGCACGTCGTCGCCAGGGCGCGCGCCGTATTCGCGGCCGATCGCGCCAGGGCGGGCCCCTTTCAATCTCGTTGATCCCCTGCCGATGTCATCGTTTGCCCCGCCCGTTTCCCGGCGCCTGACGGCCGCTCGCGTGCTCGCCGTCGCCGCGCTGTGCATGGTGCCCGTCTCCACCGCGCTCACCAACGTCTTTTGCGCGCTGTTCGCGGTGGCGGCGCTGAGCGCGCCCGAATTCTGGCGAGGCCTGCCGAAGCTGCTGCGCCAGCCGGCCGCGCTCGCCGCGCTGCTGTTGCTCGCGGCGCTGACGGCGAGCATCGCCTACTCGGTCGCGCCGCCCCGCGCGGCCTGGGAGTGGGTGATGAAATACGACAAGCTGCTGATAGTGCCGTTCGCGATCCAGGTGTTCCGCAACGCGACGCCGAACTGGCGCGCGATCACGCGCTGGAGCCTGTTCTCGACGCTGGTCCTGATCCTGCTGCTGTCCACCACCAACTACCTCGGCCTGACCGCGATCGGACCGGCGCACCGGATCGAGCTGCCGCTGTCGCGCGCCTGGGTGTTCAAGAACCACATCGCGGCGGGGATGTTCGGCGCACTGCTGTTCTATCAGGCGGCCGACATGATGCTCGCGGCCGGCTCGACGCGGGCGCGGCTCGTGTTCGGCGCGATCGCCGCGCTCTCGCTCGTGGACGTGTTCGTGATGCTGCAGGGCCGCACCGGACAGCTGATCGCGCTGCTGCTGATCGCCGTGATCGGGCTGCGCACGTTCGGCGCGGCGCGCCGGCGCTCGCCGCGGCTGGCCGCGCTGACCGTCGCGCTGTTCGTGGCGGTGGCGGCCGCGCTCGGCGCCACGCTGGCCACGCTGCACGGCGGACGCCTGATGCAGGTGAGCACCGAGATCAAGCAGTACGAACAGAGCGACGCGGTGACCTCGAGCGGCCTGCGCCTGGACTGGTACAAGCGCGCGCTCCACTTATACGCGGCCCGGCCGCTCATCGGCTACGGTGCGGGCGGCCTCGGCGTCGAATTCCAGAAACTGTCGGCCGGCAAGACGCTCGCCGATGCCACGCTGACCGAGAATCCGCACAACGAATACCTGCTGATGGCCGTGCAGCTCGGCACGCTCGGCCTCGTGCTGTTCGTCAACCTGCTGGTGCGGATCGGCACCGGCAGCCGGACGCTCGACGCGCGCTCGCGGCATCTGCTGCTCTGCTGGCTGGCGATCTTCGCGATCGGCAGCCTGGCGAATTCGCTGCTGCTCGACTTCGCCGAAGGGCACATGCTGGTGCTGCTGGCCGGGATCCTGATCGGCTGCGGATGGCGGACGGACGGCACGGCGCAGCACACCGCGACGGCGCGCGCGTAAGCGGCGCCCCGCGCGGGACGGCCGGGAAGCCAGCCAAGGCAGGAGGGGCGAGGCGCGGGAATGCGAGCGCCGGGGCCGCGCTCAGGCTCGCGGGCGCACCAGCCCCGTCGTGTCGATCACCGTCGAGGGCGCCGCGCGCGCGGCCTCGGCCGGCAAGCCGAGCATCTGGGCCGCGACCGTCGCGACGCGGGCGGTCGACATCTGCATCAGGCAGTCGCTGTAGCTCGCGACATTGCGTTCGCAACCTTCCTGGCGGCACGGCACGCAACTGCCCTCGCCCTGCAGCAGATAGACGTTGCCGCGGCGCGCCGAGCCGACCAGCGGCCAAGGCTTGCCGCCGCCCTGCCAGCGCTGCGGCCACGGCCCCCAGCGCACCGGGTCGGACGGCCCGAACAGCGCGATGACGGGCGTGCCGGTCGCGGCGGCCACGTGCGTCGCGCCGGTATCGGGTCCGATGAACAGCTTCGCGCGCCGCACCAGCTCGGCACTCTCGCCGAACGACAGGCGTCCCACCAGATTCAGCACGTCGCCGCCGGCATCGCGCGCGACGCGTTCGGCATATTCACGCTCGTGGTCGGCCGGCCCGCCGCTCAGCGCAACGGCATGGCCGAGCCCGCGCAGCCAGTCGATCAGCTCGACCCAGCCGTCGCGGCGCCATTGCTTGTACGCGAACATCGGGTACGGATGCAGCACGACGAGCGGCCGCCCCGCCGCGACGGCGGGCGAGGCGGCCAGCAGCGCATCGAAGCGGGCGCGCCGCATGGGATCGTCGCCGAGGCCCGGCGCCACCACCTCGGGCACCGGCTCGATGCCGATCTGCGGCGCCAGCGCAAGCGTGCTGGCTACCGTGTGCTCATGCTCGTGATCGTTGAGGGCGATCCGGTTCAGCAGCAGACGCGGCCCGATGCCGACACGGTTCGGATCGACCAGCCCGACGCGGCGCCGGCCGGCGAACCAGGTGTAATAACGCGGCCGGTCGGAACTGAGCGCCGCGCAGGCCAGATCGTAGCGGCGCCAGAGGCGCGCCGCGTCACGCAGGCGTTCGCCGAGCTTGGCGCGCTGCGCGACCACGAGCACGTTGCGGATGTCGGGATTGCCTTCCAGCACGCCTTCGGTGCCGCGAAACACCAGCATGTCGATCGGCGTGTCGGGCCAGTGCGCCTTCAGCGAGCGGACGATCGGCGTCGTCAGCAGGACGTCGCCGATCCGCCGCGTCGCGACGACGAGAATGCTGCGGGGCGGATGATCGGGAAACAGGGCAGCCAAGGCAGTCGTTCGGTGGTGGGGGCTCACGAAGCTCGCACGATGCGAGATGGCGCGGTGCCGCGCGCGCGGGCGCGGCACCGCAGCGGTTCAGTACGCGATTTCGACCGAACCATCGCCGAAGGTCGCGCGCAGATCGGCCAGCAGCGCGTCGCTGGGCTTGACGCGCCACGCCTCGCCGAGCCGCATCTCACCCTGCGCGCGGGCGTTGTTGTAGAGAATCTGCACGACGAGCCCGTTCGGCATCGGCGGCGGCGCGCGCCGCCCGCCCTCGCGGCCCTCGCGGCCCTCGCGTCCGCCGCGCGCGGCGGCGGGCGGCGGCGCGGCCGGTTCGGCTTCCGGCTTGGCGACGTGCGGCTCGAGCACGCGGCGCAACGCGCCGGCGTCGGCATTGCCGTTCATTCTCATGCGCACCGCCTGCGCGTAGCGGCTGCGCGCGCGCTCGAGATCCATCACCGTGTCGGCCGTGAAGCGGATGCCGCCCGTGAAGGCATCGTTGCGCGCCTGCCCCTGCACGATCAGCAGCTCGTCTTCCTTGAACAGCCCGCGGTTGGCGTCGAACTGCTCGTTGAACACGGTGATCTCGCACTGCCCGGTGCCATCGTCGAGCAGCGCGATGATCATCTTGCCGCGCTGCGTCATCTGGGTGCGCAGCGACGCGATCACACCGGCCACCAGCTTGTCGCGCCCCTCCTTGAGCTCGCCGAGCTTCATGCGCGCGAAGCGGCGCACTTCCGCGCGATAGGCGTCGAACAGGTGCCCCGACAGATAGAAGCCGAGCGCGCCCTTCTCTTCCTGCAGGCGGCGCTTGTCGTCCCAGGCCGGCTCGTCGACCAGCGCATGGGCGTGCGGCGACTCGGCGCCCATGTCGAACAGGCCCGCCTGCATGGCGTTTGCGGCGGCCTGCTCGGCCGCCTCCATCGCGAGCGGCACCGAGGCGAGCAGTTGCGCGCGGTTCGGCGTCAGCGAATCGAACGCGCCGGCGCGGATCAGCGCCTCGACGGTACGGCGGTTGACCATGCGGCGGTCGATGCGCTCGCAGAAATCGAACAGGTCCTTGAACGGGCCGCCCTCGCGCCGGGCGCGCAGGATTTCCTCGATCGCGTTCTGGCCGCTGCCCTTCACGGCGCCGAGCCCGTAGCGGATGGTCTTCGAGCGCTTGCCGTCGGCCTCGCCCACCGGCTCGAAACGGTATTCGGACTGGTTGATGTCGGGCGGCAGCACCTTGATGCCGTTCAGGACGCAATCGTCGAACAGGATCTTCACCTTGTCGGTGTCGTCCATCGCGAGCGTCATGTTGGCCGCCATGAATTCGGCGGGATGATGCGCCTTCAGCCAGGCCGTGTAATAGGCGAGCAGCGCGTAGGCGGCCGCATGCGACTTGTTGAAGCCGTACCCCGCGAACTTCTCCATCAGATCGAAGATCTCGTCGGACTTCTCGCGCGTGAGGCCGTTCTTCGCGGCGCCCTCGGCGAAAATCTCGCGGTGCTTGACCATCTCCTCGGGCTTCTTCTTGCCCATCGCGCGGCGCAGCAGGTCGGCGCCGCCGAGCGAGTAGCCGCCGATGATCTGCGCCATCTGCATCACCTGCTCCTGATAGACCATGATGCCGTAGGTCTCTTTCAGGACCGGCTCGACGCGCGGATCCGGGTACTCCACCTTCTCGCGCCCGTGCTTGCGGGCGCAGAAGCTCGGGATCAGGTCCATCGGGCCGGGGCGGTACAGCGACACCAGCGCGATGATGTCCTCGAAGCGGTCGGGTTGGGCGTCCTTCAGCATGCCCTGCATGCCGCGGCTTTCCAGCTGGAACACGGCGACCGTGTTCGCCTTCTTCAGGATCTGGAACGAGGCCGGATCGTCGAGCGGCACCTGCGCGAGCGACCAGTCGGCCTTGGTCGGGTCGAGCCGGCGGATGAAGCGCTCGGCCCAGTCGAGGATGGTCAGCGTGGTCAGGCCCAGGAAGTCGAACTTCACGAGGCCGACCGCCTCGACGTCGTCCTTGTCGTACTGGCTGACCACGCCGCCTTCGTCGCCCTGCGCGTAGAGTGGGCAGAAATCGGTGAGCTTGCCCGGCGCGATCAGCACGCCGCCCGCATGCATGCCGACGTTACGCGTGAGGCCCTCCACGCGCTGCGCGAGATCGAGCAGTTGGTGGACTTCGTCCTCGTTGTCGTAGCGCTCCTGCAGGAGCGGTTCTTCCTTCATCGCGTCGGCGATTGTGACGTGCTTGCCGGGCTTGAACGGGATCAGCTTCGCGACGCCGTCGGTGAACATGTAGCCGAGGTCTAGCACGCGGCCGATGTCGCGCACGGCCGCCTTCGCGGCCATCGTGCCGAACGTGGCGATCTGCGAGACCGCGTCCGCGCCGTACTTCTCCTTCACGTACTGGATCACGCGATCGCGGCCATGCTGGCAGAAGTCGATGTCGAAGTCGGGCATCGAAACCCGCTCCGGGTTCAGGAAGCGCTCGAACAGCAGGTTGTAGCGCAGCGGGTCGAGATCGGTGATGCCGAGCGAATAGGCCACCAGCGAACCGGCGCCCGAGCCGCGGCCGGGGCCGACCGGCACGCCGTTGTTCTTGGCCCAGTTGATGAAGTCCGCGACGATCAGGAAGTAGCCGGGAAAGCCCATCTTCGTGATCGTGCCGCACTCGAAATCGAGGCGCTGGTAGTAGGTGTCGCGCTGCGCGTCGCGCTCGGCCTCGTCCGGGTAGAGCTGCACGAGGCGCTTCTCGAGCCCTTCCTTCGACAGCTGCACGAGATAGTCGTCGAGCGACATGCCGTCGGGGGTCGGGAACAGCGGCAGCTTCGGCTTGCCGAGCTCGATCGTCAGGTTGCAGCGCTTGGCGATCTCCACCGTGTTCAGCACGGCCGACGGCAGGTCGGCGAACAGCTCGGCCATCTCGGCCTGGGTACGGAACCGCTGCTCGGTCGTGAAGCGTTTCTGGCGGCGCGGATTGGCGAGGATATCGCCCTCCGAAATGCAGACGCGCGCCTCGTGCGCCGTGAAATCCTCGTCCTCCATGAACTGCAGCGGGTGGGTGGCCACCACCGGCAGCTTCAGCTCGGCCGCGAGCTTGACGGCGTCCTGGATGTAGGCTTCGGCGCCCGGCTGGCCGTAGCGCTGCAGCTCGATGTAGAAGCTGCCCGGGAACACGCGCGCCCAGCGCTGCGCGTGACGGCGCGCGGACTCGTTGTTGCCGGCCGCGAGCGCGATGCCGATGTCGCCCTGCTGGGCGCCCGACAGCGCGAGCAGGCCGCCGCCGAGCTCCGATTCGAGCCACTGCGGATCGATCTCGGCGCGGCCGCGGTACTGGTTCGTGAGCCACGCCTTCGACAGCAGTTCGCAGAGGTTCAGGTAGCCGGACTTGTCACGCACCAGCAGCAACAGGCGCGCGGGCTTGTCGCGATCGTCGTGGTTCGTGATCCAGACGTCGCAGCCGGCAATCGGCTTGATGCCCTTGCTGCGGGCTTCCTTGTAGAAGCGAACCAGGCCGAACGCGTTGCCGAGATCGGTCAGGGCGAGCGCACCCTGACCGTCGGCCGCCGCCGCCTTGACGATGTCGTCGAGGCGCACGATGCCGTCGGCAATCGAGAATTCGGAGTGGACGCGAAGATGTACGAAACGGGGATCTGCCATGGGCGTTATTGTAGCCGCGTCGCGGCGCGGGCAACGCCGGCGCCGCGCAAAAAACGCCGCGTGCGCCAGACGGGCGAGCCGGCGCCGGGGCCACTGGTTTGCGCGCGCGTTTGCGGGATAATACGGGTTTCGGTCATTCACGCGGCGGCCGCCGCATGGCATCGCGCCCTCATTCGCCGCGTCCGCGCGCGGCGCCGCGCAGGGCGCCCGCGAGCCATGCCGCCCGCCCTTCATTGGTTCATCATGTCCATCGTCAACCTCGCCGCCTACCGCTTCGTCACGATCGAATCGCCCGAAGCATGGCGGCCGCTCGTCACCGAACGCTGCCAGGCGCTCGGGCTGCGCGGCACGATCCTGCTCGCACCCGAAGGCATCAATCTGTTCATCGCCGGACCGCGCGAGGCGACCGACGCGTTCGTCGCCTATCTGCGCGAAGATCGCCTGTTCGGCGGCAAGTTCGCCGACCTGCAGTTCAAGGAAAGCCGGTCCGACTCGCAGCCGTTCCGGCGCATGCTGGTGCGCCTGAAGCGCGAGATCATCACGATGAAGAAGCCGGCGATCCGGCCCGAACTCGGCCGCGCGCCGTCGGTGGACGCGCGCACGCTGAAAGGCTGGCTCGATCGCGGCCACGATGACGAGGGCCGGCCGGTGGTCATGCTCGACACGCGCAACGCGTTCGAGGTCGACGTCGGCACCTTCGATGCCGCGCTCGATTACCGGATCGACAAGTTCAGCGAATTCCCGGCCGTGATCGAGGCGCATCGCGCCGATCTCGAGGGCAAGACGGTGGTGTCGTTCTGCACGGGCGGGATCCGCTGCGAGAAGGCCGCGATCCACATGAAGGAAGTCGGCATCGACCACGTCTATCAGCTCGAGGGCGGGATCCTCAAGTATTTCGAGGAAGTCGGCGGCGCGCATTACCACGGCGACTGCTTCGTCTTCGATTACCGCACGGCCCTCAACCCGCGGCTGGAGCCGACCGCCGACCTCACCTGCTTCGCCTGCCGCGCCGTGGTGTCCGCGCAGGACCAGCAGTCGCCGCTGTACGTGCCGGGCCGTTCCTGCCCGGCCTGCCATGCGGGCACCGCCGCGCACGCCGGCGCCGAACCGCTCGCCCGCTCCGCTTGAAACCGGCCGGCGCACCGGGCCGCTATCGCGGCCGCTTCGCGCCGTCGCCGACCGGCCCGCTGCATTTCGGCTCGCTGGTCGGCGCGCTCGCCAGCTGGCTCGACGCCCGCGCACATGGCGGCGCGTGGCTGGTGCGGATCGAGGACGTCGACGGCCCGCGCACGGTACCCGGTGCGGCGGACGCGATTGTCTCGACGCTTGCCGCGTTCGGGCTCGTGGCCGACGAGCCGCCCGTCTGGCAGAGCCGCCGCGGCGCCGCCTACACGGCCGCGCTCGACGCGCTGACGCAGGCCGGTCTCGTCTACCCGTGCGGCTGCACGCGCAAGGAAATCGCCGACTCGCTGCGCGCCGCGCACGAGCGGCACACCACGCTCGCCTATCCCGGCACCTGCCGCAGCGGCCTGCACGGCAAGCCGGCGCGCGCATGGCGGCTGCGCGTGCCGGACGGCGCGGCGGCACGCATCGCGTTCGACGACCGCTGGCAGGGCCGGCAAACGCAGGATCTGGCCACCGAGGTCGGCGATTTCGTGCTCAGGCGCGCCGACGGCCAGTGGGCCTACCAGCTCGCCGTGGTGGTCGACGATCGCGACGCGGGCATCACGCACGTGGTGCGCGGCGCGGACCTGCTCGATTCGACCGCGCGGCAGATCCATCTGCAACGCTGCCTGGGCGCGCCGACGCCCGCCTATCTGCATGTGCCGGTGGTGGTGGATGCCAACGGCGAGAAGCTCAGCAAGCAGACCGGCGCGACGGCGCTCGACACGCGCACGCCGCTCGTCGCGCTCGCCGCGGCGGCCGATCATCTCGGGCTCCCGCTCGCGCCGTCGGCACGCGCCTCGCTCGAGGCATTCTTTCCGGCGGCGATCGCCGCCTGGGCCGCGCGTTTCGGAGCGCACGCGCGCTCGGGCTGAGCGCCGCGCTCGCCGTGGCCGGTCCGCCGGGCATGGGACTGCCGCTGTCAGGCGACAGCGCCGGGCCGGCCGCTCGTCACCCGCCAAACAAAAACGGGCGCAGGCTCGCGCCTGCACCCGTCTG
The DNA here is from genome assembly GCF_000960995.1 of Burkholderia glumae LMG 2196 = ATCC 33617. Lineage (NCBI taxonomy): Bacteria > Pseudomonadati > Pseudomonadota > Betaproteobacteria > Burkholderiales > Burkholderiaceae > Burkholderia > Burkholderia glumae. The sequence goes on from NZ_CP009435.1 coordinate 103,575, forward strand.
CCACCGCCTTCGGGCCGCTCGCTGCGCCCGGCGCAGCGACCCGGCCGCGCCTATGAGGAGCGGCGCGGCATCCCGAAACCGCCGAGCAAGGCCGCGAGCGGCTGCTTCGACTTCTTCTCGGTCTGCGCGGGCTTGCTGGCCTCTTCCGGCTGACGCGCGCTCGGCGAGGGCTCGTAGGGCTTCAGGAAAAACTCGTCGACCGGCGCCTCGCGACGCGAATGATGATGATGGCCACGTTCGCCGCCATGCGCCCTGCGCGGCGCGCGCGCTTCGTCGCGGCTGCCGCGCTCGCTGCGCTCGCCATGCTCGCGGCGCATGCGCACCGGCGCCTCGATCGCGAGCGGCTGCAACGGCAGGTCGCGCTTGATCAGCTTCTCGATATCGGCGAGTTGCTTGCGCTCGTTCGGGCTGCACAGCGACAGCGCATCGCCCGAGGCGCCCGCGCGGCCGGTGCGGCCGATCCGGTGGACGTAGTCCTCGGCGCTGAACGGCAGGTCGAAGTTGATCACGGCCGGCAGCTCGGCGATGTCGAGCCCGCGCGCGGCCACGTCGGTGGCCACCAGCGCCTCCACCTCGCCGCGCTTGAACGCCTCGAGCGCCTGCATCCGCTCGTTCTGCGAGCGGTCGCCGTGAATCGCCGTGGCGACCACGCCGTCGCGCTCGAGCAGGCGCGCGAGCCGGCTCGCGCCGATCTTGCTGTTGCAGAACACGATCACCTGCTTGAGCGCGCGATCGCGGATCAGCTTGACCACGGCCGCCTGCTTGTCGCCCTCGGCGATGTCATAGACGATCTGCGTGACGTTGGTCGCGGTCGCGTTGCTGCGCGCGACCTCGATGGTCTGCGGGTTGGTCAGGTAGGTGGCGGCCAGCTTCTTGATTTCGGGCGAGAACGTCGCCGAGAACAACAGCGTCTGGCGCGCCTTCGGCAGCAGGTTCAGGATGCGCTGCAGGTCGGGCAGAAAGCCCATGTCGAGCATCCGGTCGGCCTCGTCGAGCACCAGCATCTGCACCTGCCCGAGGTTCGCCGTCTTCTGCTGGACGTGATCGAGCAGCCGGCCGGGGGTGGCGATCAGGATCTCGACGCCGCGCCGCAGCTCGGCCATCTGCGGGTTCATGTCGACACCGCCGAACACCACGGCGCTGCGCAGCGCCGTGTGCTTCGCATAGGAATGGACGTTGGCGGCCACCTGGTCGGCCAGCTCGCGCGTCGGCGTGAGGATCAGCGCGCGCACCGGGTGGCGCGCGGGCGAGGCGCTCGTGTTGGCCTGCGGCAGCAGCCGCTGGATGATCGGCAGCGAAAAGCTGGCGGTCTTGCCGGTGCCCGTCTGCGCGGCGCCCATCACGTCGCGCCCGGACAGCACGACCGGAATCGCTTTCGCCTGGATCGGCGTGGGCTTCGTGTAGCCCTGGTCCGCAATGGCCTTCAGAATGTCGGGCGCGAGGCCGAACTGATCGAAAGTTGCATCGACGGGCGTGACTGCTGAATCGGACATGGCGTTTCGCTCAAGTGGCGCGGCGGGGATTCCAGCGCGGCCCGGCTGACTGGCAGCGGCCGCGCGAACAACGGATGGACATGACGACGGACCTGCTGCGGCGCGCCGCGCGACGCCGCCGCGCCACCGGATTCGGCTGGCGCGCCGCCCCGTTCGGCCGGACGCCGACGGAAAGGGCAATATTGTAGCACTGGCGCGTAACGAGCCCGGTGGGACCGTCAGCGCGGCGCGCGCTTCGCCTTGATTTCCTCGCAGTCGGCGAGCAGCGGCGGCGCGGACGGCCCCGCGATCTCGTCGGTCAGGTTGCCGGTCGGCCCCTTGGTCCACCAGGTGTAGCGGCCGGCCTGGTAGCGCGCGCCCGAGGCCGACACGGTATCGACGAACAGCATCGGCCGGCCGTCGACCGGCACCAGCGCGAAACTCTGGCCGTTGCGGGCCAGCCAGTAAGCCACGCGCACCGGCTTCGGCTGGTTCGCGCAGCGATAGGTGGCGACGGTGCGTGCGTCGGTATCGATTTCCTCCACCGTCAGCTGCGCGGCCAGCGCCGCCCGTGCGCCGGCCAGGCCGGCCAGCAGGCAGAGCGTGCAGATGATGCGTTGGTGCATGGCGAATCCTTCCTCAATGGGTGCCGGGCAGTCCGCAACCGGCAGGCGATCCGGGCCCGGCAGGCGAAACGGTGCGGGACGCGAGCGAAACGCTCAGGGATCGATCACCTCCGCGCAGGCATCGGTCGGCGCGGCAGCCACGTGCCCGACCAGCGGCACGATCTTGAGGCCGGCCGAGGCGACCCGGCACGGCGCCGCCGCCAGGCCGCAGCCCGACGCCGACAGGCACAGCAGCGCGATAAGCATCCATTTCATTTCGCCACTCCCCGGCCGCGCGGCGCGCGCCGCGTCGGCCTGTGATTCATGTTGCCCGCGCGGCACGTCGTGGCGCCTGCCGCGGACGCGTCGCCGCTAGCGTGCCGATACCGGCCGCACCGCCGCCGCCGCCCGTTTCGCGCGCTCGCGCGCCTCGTCGATATCGGCGCCGGTCGCCACCGCCACGCCCATGCGCCGCTTCGCGAAACTCTCCGGCTTGCCGAACAGGCGCAGCTCCGCGCCCGGCACGGCAAGCGCCTCGGCCACGCCCTCGAAGGCGATGCCGGCCTCGTCGAGACCGCCGTAGATCACGGCCGAGGCCGCCGGCGAGCCCAGGGTCGGATCGACCGGTAGGCCGAGGATGGCGCGCGCGTGCAGCTCGAACTCCGACTGCCGCTGCGAGGCGAGCGTGACGAGTCCCGTGTCGTGCGGGCGCGGGCTGACTTCGGAAAACCAGACCTGGTCGCCGCGCACGAACAGCTCGACACCGAACAGGCCGCGCCCGCCGAGCGCCGTCGTCACTTGGTGCGCGATCTGGCGCGAACGTTCCCGCGCCACCTCGCTCATCGGCTGGGGCTGCCACGATTCGACGTAGTCGCCCGCCACCTGCAGATGGCCGACCGGATCGCAGAAATAGGTGCGGGTCTCGCCGCTGGCCGGATCGATCGCACGCACGGTCAGCTGCGTGATCTCGTAGTCGAAATCGACGAAACCCTCCACGATCACGCGGCCGTGGTTCACGCGTCCGCCCGCCATCGCGTGCTGCCAGGCCGGCTCGAGATCGGCGTCGCCCTTCACGACCGACTGGCCCTTGCCCGACGACGACATCACCGGCTTCACCACGCACGGACAGCCGATCGCGGCCACCGCCGCGCGGAATGCGTCGAACGACTGCGCGAACGCGTAGCGCGAGGTCGGCAGGCCGAGCTCCTCGGCGGCGAGGCGGCGGATGCCCTCGCGATTCATCGTCAGCTGCGTCGCGCGCGCGGTCGGGATCACCTCGGCGACACCGGCCGCCTCGATCGCGGCCAGCGCGTCGGTGGCGATCGCCTCGATCTCGGGCACGATCAGGTGCGGCTGTTCGGCGTCGACGAGCGCGCGCAGCGCGGCGGCATCGGTCATGTCGATCACGTGCGCGCGGTGGGCGACCTGATGGCCGGGCGCGTTCGCGTAGCGATCGACGGCGATCACCTCCACGCCGAGCCGCTGCAACGCGATGATGACTTCCTTGCCGAGTTCGCCCGCGCCCAGCAGCATGACGCGCGTGGCGGAAGGCGAGAGCGGCGTGCCGAGCCGCTGACCGATCTGCATGAGATTTTCCGCTGAAAAAATGGGGTGAAAAGAGGATGACAATCGAGCCGCGATGTTAACACGCGCCCACGCCCGGCCCCGCCGGCGGAGCAGGCTCGCGCAAGATTTTCCGGCGCCGGGGGCCGGCTCGCCCAGCGCACGCCGACTGCGTTACTCTTACGCCTTTGCCAGCATCACGATGAATTCGAGGAACGAGGCCATGCCAATCCACTTCGCGGCCCTGTCCGCGCGCCTGCGCTTCGTCGGTTCGCTGCGCGCACCGTTTGGCGCAGCCGCGCTGGCCGCCTGCGCGCTGACCGCCTGCGCGATCCCCGCCCATCCCGATGCGTCCGCGCCGCCGTCCGACCCGTTCAATCCGGCCGCGATCCAGCTGATCGACGACACCAGCTGGGAGCTCACGAACTGGCGCAACGCCGACGGCTCGCAGCGCGAGCTGCCGCCTGGCGGCACCGGGGCGAACGGCGCCGGCGCGGCGTCGGATCAGTCGATCCGGCTGCAGTTCTCGACGGCCGACGGCGTGCGCCGCGCCTCGGGCTTCGCCGGCTGCAACCGCTACGCCGGCACCTACATGGTGAAGAACGGCCTGCTCAGCTTCGGCCCGCTCGCCGGCACGCGTCGCGCCTGCGCCGGGCCGGCGGGGCGGATCGAGCCGGCCTATCTCGACGCGCTCGCGCACATCGCCAGGGCCGGCGTGCAGATGCAGCCCCCGCAGCAGCTCTATCTCGTGACCGACAGCGGCGCGACGCTGACATTCGCGCGTCGCGACGCTCCGTAATCCCGCCAGCCGATGCGCGCCCGGACGATCGGCCGCGCGCCTCTACGGCATGTGGCGCCCGCGCGCGGGCGGCGGATGCTTCGACCGCTTAACCCCGACGGGCCGCGCGTGGCGCCCGTCCTCGTGACTCGACGTTTCCTGGTATGCATACGGTAGTTTTCGGCTGGTTCGGCGTGTCGGCCGTCTGGTTCATCCCCCTGATCTGGCGGCTCGTGAAGACGATGCTGCCGGGCGGCCGCACCGGACGCGGCTCGATCCGCCTCTGGCTCGGCTTCGCCTGCGTGTTCGTGGCGAGCTGCACGCTCGCCACCGCGCTGCCGGGCAGCGACACCAGCGACGCCTTCGGCCATCTGCTCGCCGCCGGCTTCGAGCGCGTGTTCGGCCATATCGGCACGCCGCTCGTGATGGTGGCGCTGCTCGTCGCCGGGCTGCCCTGGCTGTTCGGGCTCGACTGGCGCAGCACCAACGACTGGCTCGACGCGTCGTTCGGCGTGCGCCTCGGGCGTGCCGGGCGCCGCGACGACGACGAGCCGCGCGGCATCGCCGACCTGCCGCGCAGCGCGCTGCACCGCGACGAGGACCGCCGCGTGCGCCGCGCCGCCGACGTGGTGCAGCCGTCGGCCGCCAACACCGTCAATTCGATGGCGCCGCAACGCAACGGACGCTTCGCGCGGCCGACGCTGTGGCGCCCGGACGCGAAGCGCGAAACCCGGCGCGAACCACGGCGCGAGGAACCGCGCGGCTGGCGCGCGCCGAGCGCGTCGCCACGCCAGATGGTCGAGCCGTCGGCACCGGCGGGATGGCTCAACCCGGCGGGCCGCCCGGCCCCGGGCGCCCGGGCCGGCGGGGCCGCCGGGGCGGCTCAGGCCGCGAAGCCGGCCGGCCCGGCAGGCACGCCGCCGTTCGTGCCGTCGTCGATCCCGATGCCGCCGGCGCCGCCCAACGTCGCGTCGTCGGCCGTGCAGGCCGCGCAGGCGGTGAAGACGCTGCAGCAACGTTATCCGTCCACGCGCCGCGCGGCGCCGGTCGCCGCACCGATCCGTCCGGTGGTGGCGCCGCTCGTGCCGCCCGCCGTCACGCCATCGGCCGCAGCGCCGCACGCATCGACGCCGACGCGCGCCGGCACGGCGCCGGCAGCGCCCGCGCGCGCGCCGGCACGGCCCGCGGCCACTGCGCAGGCCGCCAATCCGGCCATGCGGCGGCGCCCGACGCCGCCGGCCCGCGCCCCGCTCTACGCCTGGAACGAGGCGCCGGCGCAACCGGTCACGCCATCGCCGAGCCTGCAGGACACGCTGCGCTCGATCGACGCGAGCACCGCGCAATGGGCCGCGCTGGCCGGCACGACGGTGGCGGCGCACGCCGGCGATCCGGCTGCCGCGGCAGCGGCCGGCAGTGCGCAGGCCGCCGGCATGTTCACGACGCGCGCCGCGCCGGCCAGCGCGGGCGACGCGGCCGTGCCGCCGACCAGCGGGGACGCGCCGCTCGCGTTCGAGATGAGGATGGATGCGGATACGGCAACGGTGGCATCGACGGCACCGTCCGATCGACGCGATCACCAGGCTGCGGCGGATCTCGATGCCGATTCGGTCATCGATGTCGGCACGTTCATGCCGATCGCCGACGCAGCGGGTATCCCGCTGCCGGATTCCGCTGTGGCGGCGGCCCGGCCGGCCGCCGCCGCCGGGCAGGATGTCGCCCCGGTGCGGGCGGTGCCCGTCACGTTCGGCGCGCCGGCCGCGAACGCCCCCGCTGCGCAGCCTTTGCCCGGCCACCTGGATTCCGCGACGCAGGAGGCGGCCGGCACGGGAGCGGAAAATGACGGCGCACCGGCGAGCGGCGCGAGCGCGTCACCGTCACCGCTTGCGGCCGGGGCGGCGCCCTCCGGCGCGGCCGCCGCGCCCCACTCGGCGGGCACGGCCAGCGCGGCCAGCGGATCGGCCGCCGCCCCGGCCAGTTGCGCGCCGACGGCGCCGCTCGCGAGCCCATCCGGCACCGCGGCGGCAGCGCAAGCAACGGCCGCGGCCGGCCCTGCCACGAGTCCGGCGCCGCTCGCGGCGAACGCCACCACGCCGCCCCGATCGTCGGGCGGCGCGACGCCGGCCCTGACCAGCGGGCCCGCAACGCCGGCGCCCGCCCCGATCGCGACCGGCCCGGCGGCCCCCACGAGCTGGGAGCCGGCCGCCGCCGCGACGTCGGCGGCCGGCTCCCTCGGTGCGATCGTGCCGGCTGCGTTCGCCACGTCCGCCGCTACGCCCGACAAGACGGATTTCGGCGCCTCGACGGCCATGCCGGCAGCCGGCCCGGACGGCCCGACTCGGACGTTTCCGGCCGCCGCCTCCATGCCACCGGCCGCGCCCGCCGCGCCGAACGCGCCGATCCCGCCGGCCGTGCCGGGCGGTTCGACGTTCGCCGCCACCGCGCCGGCCCCGACCTCGTCGAGCGTCGAAACCGCGGCCGGCGGCGACGCCAAGGGCGTCGGCCTGTCGTCTTCGTCAAGCGCGGCCGCATCCGGTATCGATGCGTCCGCAACCGCGCCTGCGAGAAAAGCCGTGCCGACATTCGGCGTAGCCCTTGCATCGACGGCCGCCCCGATCGCGCAACCGGCGAACCCGCAAGCGCAGCCCCCGCTGCCGGCCCCCAAGCCCGGCAGCACCGCGGTCGACGAGGCCACGGCGCTGGCAACGCCTGCCGCGGCAGCGCCGACGGCCAGCGCCGTTGCGCCCTGGGAAGCCCTCCCCATCGTCGTGACGCCGGCGCCCCAGGCTGCGCCCGCAGGGATGGCGGCAGCGCCGACGGCAGCCGCGGGCAGCGCCGCGGCGCCCGCACCCGCGCCGGCAAGCCCGCCGGCGGCGGGCGGCACCGCAGCCGACGCAGCCGGCGCCACCCCGGCACCGTTCCCCGGCGTGGCCACGCTGGCCGGCGCGCTGACACCGACGACCTTCCTGGGCGGCGCGGCCGGCCCGCCCGCCGGCACGCCGCTGCCCGACGCCGCGGCCGCGCAGACTCTGAGCACTCCGCTCGTCGCGACGCGCCCCCCCGCGCCCGCGCACCTCGCCCCCGTCATGCCGGCCCGGTTCGACGCCAGCGCTGCCGCCTCGGCGCACGAACCCGCGCACGAGCCGGCAGCGCCGCCCGCGGCGCCCGGCCTGCCGCCCGGCTTCGCGCCGCCGCCCGCGGCGCAGCCCGAGCCGGCCATCGCCGTGCCGCCGCCCGTGCCGCAGGCCGCTGCGCGCCAGCCCGCGCCGAATGCCTTCGAATTCCGCGCCCCGGCCGCCTCGAACGTCGAACTGCCGCCGCTCGATCTGCTCGAGCCGGCGTCCGGCGACATCGAAACGATCTCCGAGGCAGACCTCGCCCAGACTGGCCAGGTGATCGAGCAGCGCCTGCAGGAATTCAAGGTGCCGGTGACGGTGGTCGGCGCGTCGGCCGGCCCGGTGATCACGCGCTTCGAGATCGAGCCGGCACTGGGCGTGCGCGGCAGCCAGATCGTCGGGCTCATGAAGGATCTCTCGCGCGGCCTCGGCCTGACCTCGATCCGCGTGGTCGAGACGATTCCCGGCAAGACCTGCATGGGCCTCGAACTGCCGAACGCGAAGCGCCAGATGATCCGCCTGTCCGAAATCCTCGCCTCGCGCCAGTACCAGCACTCGGCCTCGCAGCTGACGATCGCGATGGGCAAGGACATCGTCGGCAATCCGGTGGTCACCGACCTGGCCAAGGCGCCGCACATGCTGGTGGCCGGCACCACCGGCTCGGGCAAGTCGGTCGCGATCAACGCGATGATCGCCTCGCTGCTCTACAAGGCAACGCCCGAGGAAGTGCGCCTGATCATGATCGACCCGAAGATGCTGGAACTGTCCGTCTACGAAGGCATTCCGCATCTGCTCGCGCCCGTCGTCACCGACATGAAGCTCGCCGCGAACGCGCTGAACTGGTGTGTCGGCGAGATGGAGAAGCGCTACCGGCTGATGTCGGCGGTGGGCGTGCGCAACCTCGCGAGCTTCAACCAGAAGCTGCGCGACGCGGCCGCCAAGGAAAAGAAGATCGGCAACCCGTTCTCGCTCACGCCCGAGGACCCCGAGCCGCTCTCGCCGCTGCCGCTGATCGTGGTGGTGATCGACGAACTGGCCGACCTGATGATGGTGGCCGGCAAGAAGATCGAGGAACTGATCGCGCGGCTCGCGCAGAAGGCGCGCGCGGCCGGCATCCACCTGATCCTCGCCACCCAGCGCCCGTCGGTCGACGTGATCACCGGCCTCATCAAGGCCAACATCCCGACTCGCGTGGCGTTCCAGGTGTCGTCGAAGATCGACTCGCGCACCATCCTCGACCAGATGGGCGCCGAGTCGCTGCTCGGCCAGGGCGACATGCTGTTCCTGCCGCCCGGCACCGGCTATCCGCAGCGCGTGCACGGCGCGTTCGTGGCCGACGAGGAGGTCCACCGCATCGTCGAATACCTGAAGCAGTTCGGCGAGCCGCAATACGAGGAAGGCATCCTCGACGGCCCGCAGCCGGAAGGCGGCGGCCCGCAGGACCTGTTCGGCGACGCGCCCGACGCCGAGGCCGATCCGCTCTACGACGAAGCGGTGGCCTTCGTGGTGCGCACGCGGCGCGCGTCGATCTCGTCGGTGCAGCGCCAGCTGCGCATCGGCTACAACCGTGCCGCGCGCCTGGTGGAGCAGATGGAAACGGCGGGACTCGTCTCGCCGATGGGCATCAACGGCAGCCGTGAGGTGCTCGCCCCGCCGCTGCCGGAATGAGCCGCGAGACGGCCGGCGCGAGTTCGCGCGCGCCCGGCCGAGGCACCGAAATTGCTGCAGCGGCGCGCCTGCCCCGCCCCGGGCGCGGGCCCCGGCAAGGCGTCCGGAGCTTGCCGCCGCAACCTTTTCGGCGCCGCCGCGGTCGATAAAAAAGGCCGGCCACCGCAGTGGCCAGCCTCCCGGGGGCCGGCGCGCACCATCCGCCGCTCAGCGCGCCGTCACGGCTGCACCGGCACCAGCTTGAAGTCGACCGGCCGGCTCAGCGCGACCTTGCGCGCCTCGGGGTCGAGCCGCCCGCTCGCGATGTCGCGGCGAAACACGTAGAAGCTGCCGCTGTCCTGGTTGCCGACGATCAGCCACTTGCCGGTCGGATCGATCACGAATTCGCGCGGCGTCTTGCCGAGCGTGGACTGGCGGCTCGCGAAGCTGAGCCGGCCGTTCTCCGCGTTCACCGCATACGCGACGATCTCGTTGGCATCGCCGCGATTGGTGACATAGAGGAAGCGGCCGTCCGGCGACAGATGCAGCGCGCCGCCGCCCTCCCGGCCATGGAAGCCCGGCGCGGCCATCGGCAGGTTCTGCAGATGGGTGAGCCTGCCGTCGTGATAGCCGTACACGTCGACGCTGCCATTCAGCTCGTTGGTCACGTAGGCGAAGCGGCCGCTGCGCGCGAACACCAGGTGGCGCGGGCCGCTGCCGGGCCGCACGAGCGTGTAGCGCGACTCGGTCGGGCTGATCAGGCCGCGGCTGCCGTCGGGCGTGTAGCGGTATTCAAAGATCTTGTCGGCGCCGAGATCCTGCACGAACAGATAGTGCCCGTCGGGCGAGAACACCGTCGAGTGGACATGCGCGCCGTCCTGGCGCCCCTTCACGGGACCGCGGCCCTCGTGATGCACGTTCAGCACCGACTGGCCCACCTTGCCGTCGGCCTCCACCGGAAACACCGTGAAGCTGCCGCCCGGGTCGGCCGCGACCGAATAGTTCGCGGTGACGAGATACTTGCCGTCGGGCGAGAGGCTCAGATAGCACGGATCGTTCCCTTCCGACGACACGCGGTCGAGGAAGGTCAGCGCGCCCGTCTTCGCGTCGAAGCCGAACGCGCTCACGCCGCCGCGCTGGCTCGCGGGGCCGTTGTCGCCGGGCAGCTCGTTGACGGCGTAGACGAAGCGGCCATCGCGGCTCGGCAGCAGATAGGACGGATTCACCGTCTTCGCCGAACTCACGGGGGAGACCTCGCCGGTACGCGTATCGAACCGGTAGACGTAGATGCCGTCGCTGCCGGCATCGGTATAGGTTCCGACCAGCAGATTGTAGACGGCATCGTTCGGGGCATTGGCGGTATCCTGCGCAAACGCATGTCCGGCGGACAGCGACAGTACCACGGCGAAACCCTTGATCCAGTGACCCAGCCTGAGCGATGACATTGACGTTGACCTCTCGATTTGGCGCGGCTTCGTTGCAGGAATCGCACGTTCGTCGGAACTTCCTTGCTACGGAATGCCTCAAGTGTTGTGATTGTTCAACGATTCGGGCATCCCTGCCCGCCTCGCCAGTGCGCCAGTATATGGGGCCTCGCGCGTTGCCGTCGATCGGCGCGGCGCGAGGCCCGGAAAGCCAATTGTCAGCCTCTGCGGAGAATTTCCCACCATGCCAGCCCTCATCGAAGACTACGCGCTCGTCGGAGACGGCCACACTGCCGCCCTCATCTCACGCGACGGCTCGGTCGACTGGCTCTGCTGGCCCCGCTTCGATTCGGGTGCCTGTTTCGCCGCGCTGGTCGGCACGCCCGAGCACGGCCGCTGGCTGCTGCGCCCCGCGGCCGACGCCAAACTCCTGTCGAGTACGCGCCGCTACCGCGGCGAGACGCTGATCCTCGAGACCGACTACGAATGCGAGACGGGCGCCGTCACCGTGATCGACTTCATGCCGCCCGGCAACGGCTGGTCCGAACTCGTGCGGATCGTGGTCGGCAAGCGCGGCCACGTGCCGATGCAGATGGAGCTCGTGCTGCGCTTCGACTACGGCTTCTCGATCCCATGGGTCACGCGCCTGCCGCGCGAGGCGGGCGTGAAGGCGATCGCCGGGCCCGACACGGTGGTGCTGCGCACGCCCGTCAAGCTGGCCGGCGAGAACCTGCGCACCGTCGCCGAGTTCACCGTGCAGGCCGAGGAGCGCGTGCCGTTCTCGCTCGGCTATGCCCCCTCGCACCTGCGGCCGCCGCCCGCGCGCGAGCCGCTGTCGATGCTCGCGCGCACCGAGAACCACTGGCTCGAGTGGTCCTCGCGCTGTCCGGTCCAGGGCCGCTACGCCGCCGCCGTGCGCCGCTCGCTGATCACGCTGAAGGCGCTCGCCTACGAACCGACGGGCGGCATCGTGGCCGCGCCCACCACCTCGCTGCCCGAGCAGCTGGGCGGCACGCGCAACTGGGACTACCGCTACTGCTGGCTGCGTGATGCCACCATCACGCTGCTCGCGCTGATGCGTGCCGGCTACTACGACGAGGCGCGCGCGTGGCGCGCCTGGCTCGGCCGCGTGATGGCGGGCTCGCCCGAGCAGATCCAGATCATGTACGGCATCGCCGGCGAGCGGCGCCTGCCCGAGATGGAACTGGGCTGGCTGCCCGGCTACCAGAACTCGAAGCCGGTGCGGATCGGCAACAACGCGGCCGACCAGCTCCAGCTCGACGTGTTCGGCGAAGTGATGTCGGCGCTGCACCTGGCGCGCGTGGGCGGGCTGCAGGCCGACGACACGGTCTGGTCGGTGCAGTGCGCGCTGCTCACGCACCTCGAGAAGATCTGGCGCGAGCCCGACGAGGGCATCTGGGAGACGCGCGGCGGGCGCAAGCACTTCACGTTCTCGAAGATCATGGCCTGGGTCGCGTTCGATCGCGCGATCAAGTCGGCCGAGCAGTTCCGGCTGTCCGCGCCGCTCGACCACTGGCGCGCGCTGCGCGACGTGATTCACGCCGACGTCTGCGAAAACGCCTGGAACGAACGCAAGCAGGCCTTCACCCAGAGCTACGGCAGCGACGAGCTCGACGCGAGCGTGCTGATGCTGCCGATGGTGGGCTTCCTGCCGCCGTCCGACCCGCGCGTGGCGGCCACCGTCGAGGCGATCGAGCGCGAGCTGCTGCACGGCGGCTTCGTGATGCGCTATCGCACCACCGATTTCGACGACGGCCTGCCGCCCGGCGAAGGCACCTTCCTCGCCTGCAGCTTCTGGCTGGTCGACAACTACGCGCTGCTCGGCCGGATCGACGACGCGCACCGGCTGTTCCGCCGGCTGCTCTCGCTCGCCAACGATCTCGGCCTGCTCGCCGAGGAATACGATCCGGTGGAAGGGCGGCAGGTCGGCAATTTCCCGCAGGCGTTCTCGCACGTCGCGCTCGTGCATACGGCCATGAACCTGATGCATCACGAGGAAGAGATGGCGCTGGCGGCAGGCCAGCCGGTCGCGATCGAAACCGACGGCCACTGAGCGCGGCCCGCCCGCCGGCCGGGCGGCCCTGAAGCACGGCGCCGGCGCCGGCCTCACGACGCCAGCGGCGGGCCGCGCCGACGATTCGCCGGATCACAAAAAGCCGGCGATCTCCGGGAAAATGCTGCATTGCGGCAAAGCCGGGAACCCGCTATGATCGTCGCGATTGGCCTGCCGCCCAGCGCGGTCTGGCCCCGGACCCACAACGCGCAGCGGCATCGAGCGCCGCTGCCGCGTCGTCCTCCCCTCGGGAGCCTCCATGCTCTATCAAATGCACGAATTCCAGCGGGCGCTGCTGAGCCCGCTGACCGCCTGGGCCCAGGCCGCCTCGAAATCGTTCGCCAATCCGTCCAGCCCGCTGTCGCTGATGCCGGGCGCGACGCGCTGGGCCGCCGCCTACGAGTTGCTGTACCGGCTCGGCAAGGATTACGAAAAACCGGAATTCAACCTGCACCAGATCGAGAAGGACGGCCATCACATCCCGATCGTCGAGCAGACCGTGATCGAGAAGCCGTTCTGCCGCCTGCTGCGCTTCAAGCGCTTCGCCGACGATTCGATGGCCGTGGGCCAGCTCAAGGAAGAGCCGGTGGTGCTGGTCTGCGCGCCGCTGTCGGGCCACCATTCGACGCTGCTGCGCGATACGGTGCGCACGCTGCTGCAGGATCACAAGGTCTACCTCACCGACTGGATCGATGCGCGCATGGTGCCGGTCGAGACCGGCCCGTTCCATCTCGACGACTACGTCGACTACATCCAGGAATTCATCCGCCACATCGGCGCGCGCAACCTGCACGTGATTTCGGTGTGCCAGCCGACGGTGCCCGTGCTCGCGGCGATCTCGCTGATGGCGAGCCGCGGCGAACCCACCCCGCTGACGATGACGATGATGGGCGGCCCGATCGACGCGCGCAAGAGCCCGACCTCGGTCAATTCGCTCGCCACCAACCATTCGCTCGCGTGGTTCGAGAACAACGTGATCCACACGGTGCCGGCCAACTATCCGGGCGAAGGCCGCCATGTCTATCCGGGGTTCCTGCAGCACACCGGCTTCGTGGCGATGAATCCGGAGCGCCACGCGCAGTCGCACTGGGATTTCTACCAGAGCCTGCTGCGCGGCGACGAGGAAGACGCCGAAGCGCACCGCCGCTTCTACGACGAATACAACGCCGTGCTCGACATGGCAGCCGAGTACTACCTCGATACGATCCGCATCGTGTTCCAGGAATTCGGCCTCGCCGAGGGCACCTGGCACGTGCGCGGCGAACGCGTGAACCCGGCCGACATCGGCGAGACCGCGCTGATGACGATCGAGGGCGAACTCGACGACATCTCCGGCAGCGGCCAGACCCACGCCGCGCAGCAGCTTTGCACCGGCATCCCGGCCGAGCACCGCCGCAGCCTGACCGCCGAGAAGTGCGGCCACTACGGGATCTTCTCGGGCCGGCGCTGGCGCACGATCATCTATCCGCAGTTGCGCGAGTTCATCCGCGAGCATCAGCCCGCGCCGAAGAGCCCGGCCGGCTCGCCGCCGGTGGCGCCCGGCAGCGACGACGCCGAGCCGGTGCCGCCGGCCGCCGCCACCCCGGCCAGCGCCGGCGCGAGCCCGCACGGCGCGGCGTCGAGCGCGGCGCGCAACGCGGCGCCCCAGCACGGCACGCCGGCCACGCGCCGCGTCTCGCAGGCGGCGAAAGCGGCGACGCAATCGGCTGCCGGCAAGCCCGCCGCCAAGCGGGCCGCGCCGAAAGCCGCCTCGTCGCGCAGCCGTAAGCCGGCCTGACGAAGGCGCTCGCTCCACGGCCGCGATCCGGGTGGCGCAACGCCGCCTCGCATTGTTCAACGCCACGCAGCACCCGGCCTCGAAGGTCGAGCGCTGCGTGGCGTTTTCGTGTGCGCAACAGCGGACGCGCGCGACGGCCCGCCCGCGCGGCGCCGTCAGCGGCGCAGCAGGTAGGCGAGCAGGATGTCGGTGTTCATTCGCACGATCTCGTTGCGCTCGTCGGCGGCGCTGAAATCGCGGCCGAGCATCGCGGCCAGCGTGTAGCGGTTCGACACGATGTAATAGCCGAGCCCGGACAGCGTCACGTAGAACCGCAGCGGATCGACGTCGGAACGAAACAGCCCGGCGTTCTGCCCGCGCGCGAGCACGCTGCCGAGCGTCTGCACGAGCGGCGAGATCATTTCGCTGATGCGCGGCGACTTCAGCATGTAGCGCGCCTCGTGCAGGTTCTCGTTGTTGACGAGCCGCAGCAGCTCAGGATGATCCCGGTAGTAATCCCAAATGAAATGCGCCAGGCGCGTCACGGCTTCCACCGGCGGCACGCCGTCGAAATCGAGCACGCGCTCGGCTTCGTTGAGGGCGGAAAACGCGTGCTCGAGCACGGCGGTAAACAGCTGCTCCTTGCTGCCGAAGTAGTAGTAGAGCATCCGTTCGTTGGTTTCGGCGCGCCGCGCGATCTGGTCGACGCGGGCACCGGACAGGCCCCCGCTGGCGAACTCCTCGGCGGCGGCTAGCAGGATGCGGCGACGGGTTCCTTCGGGATCTCTTTTGATTTTTGGCTGAGTCATGGGTTGGGCTCGCGTGGATCCGGCCGGCTCGTGCCGGCAACGCCTCGTCGCCTCCGGCACCGGCGTGGGCGAGGCCCGATAGGCGTCGCGCCCTGCTGCGGTCGAGCAGAAAATGCGTGTTGATTATGCGCATAGCCGCTGCCGAGCGCAAGGCAGGAAATCGGCGATAATTGCCGTTTGACGAACGATTCGGGCCGCGCGGAACCCCACTCGCGCGGCGCACGCCGCCCCACGCAGTCACCGTGACCGACACCAGAAAACTCGCGGATCGCATCGAAGATCTGCTGCCTCAGACGCAATGCACGAAGTGCGGCTACGACGGCTGCCGTCCGTATGCCGAGGCGATCGCCGCCGGCACCGCCGGCTACAACCAATGCCCGCCCGGCGGCCAGCAAGGCATCGAGCGGCTTGCCGCGCTGCTCGGCAAGCCGGTGATTCCGCTTGCCGTCGAGCACGGCGAGGAACGCCCGCGCCCGCTCGCGGTGATCGACGAGCAGCTCTGCATCGGCTGCACGCTCTGCATGCAGGCCTGCCCGGTGGACGCGATCGTCGGCGCGCCGAAGCAGATGCATACGGTGGTGGCCGAGCTCTGTACCGGCTGCGATCTCTGCGTGCCGCCGTGCCCGGTCGACTGCATCGCGATGATTCCCGTCACGGGCGAGCGCACCGGCTGGGATGCCTGGAGCCAGCAGCAGGCCGACGCCGCGCGGGCGCGCCACGAGCGGCGCCTCGCGCGCCAGCGCCGCGAGCGCGAAGCGGCCGAGGCGCGTGCCGCGGCGCGGCGCGCGGCCAGCGCCGCGAACGCGGCCGGCGCTCAGGCCCCCGCAGACGATCCGGAAGCACGAAAACGCGCGATCATCGCGGCCGCGCTCGAGCGCGCGCGCAAGAAAAAGGAAGAGCTGGCCGCGCAGGGCGATGCGCCGAAGAATACCGAGAACGTCAGCCCGGCCGTGCAGGCGCAGATCGACGCCGCCGAAGCGCGCCGCCGGCGCATCGAACAGGAACGGCGCGCGGCCGAGGCCGCGCGCGACGGCGAGCGTAGCGACGGCACGCCGCCCGCCTCCGAGCCTCGCGACGAATGAACCCGAAGAAACGCCAAGCGATCTACGAAACGCTGCAGAGCCTCAACCCGCATCCGACCACGGAACTCGAATACTCGACGCCGTTCGAGCTGCTGATCGCGGTGATGCTGTCGGCACAGGCCACCGACGTGTCGGTCAACAAGGCGATGCGCCGGATGTTTCCGGTGGCGAACACGCCCGCACAGGTGCTTGCGCTCGGCGAGGAAGGCGTCACCGAGTACATCAAGACGATCGGCCTGTACCGCACCAAGGCGAAGAACGTCATCGCCACCTGCCGGATTCTGCTCGACCAGTACGGCGGCGAGGTGCCGGCCGATCGCGAGGCGCTCGAAGCGCTGCCCGGGGTCGGGCGCAAGACCGCCAACGTGGTGTTGAATACGGCGTTCGGCCAGCCGACCATCGCCGTCGACACGCATATCTTCCGCGTCGCCAACCGCACCGGGCTCGCGCCCGGCAAGGACGTGCGCGCCGTCGAGGCCGCGCTCGAGAAATTCACGCCGGCCGAGTTCCGGCAAAACGCGCACCACTGGCTGATCCTGCATGGCCGCTACGTCTGCAAGGCGCGCCGCCCCGAGTGCTGGCATTGCGCGATCGAGCCGCTCTGCGAATTCAAGCCGAAGACGCCGCCGCCGCTCGAATAGGCGCACACCGGCGCACCCGGTGCGCCGCCGCCGGGCCGGCTGCCTGCCCGAACGGCAGATCGGCCCCGCCGCTCCGCCCGGCTGGCGGTCGCTTAGCATTCCGATCGATCCTCTCCGCGCCCCGCGCGCAACCGCGCGTGCCCGGCATGCCGCACCGCAGTGAAACTCGCGACACCGCGCCGACTCCCCCGCTCGCGAAGCAACGGCCCGGCCGGCGCCCGGCGAGCGCCGCCCGGCCGGCGCCGGGGCCCGCCGGCAGCCCCCGGCGAGCCGGCGTAGAATGGCCGCTTTGCGCGGCATGCCGCAGCGCATCAGAGCCCCCGCCATCATGTTCAATCCGAGCCGCGACGAGGTCCGTCGCTTCTTCATCGACACCCGCCGCAAGCAGCGCGAGGGCGAAATCCTCACGCCGCTGGAGGCGATTGCCGCCGACTGGATCGCCGAGCATCCCGAATATCACGCCGAACTCGACGACCACGAGGGCGCCGGCACGCGCGAGTATCCGCCCGAGAGCGGCCGCACGAATCCGTTCCTGCACCTGTCGATGCATCTCGCGATCAGCGAGCAACTGTCGATCGACCAGCCGCCCGGCATCCGCGCCGCCCACGAGCGGCTGGCCGCGCGCCTGCCGTCGGCGCACGACGCCCAGCATGCGATCATGGAATGTCTCGGCGAAACGATCTGGGAAGCGCAGCGCACCCATACGCCGCCCGACACCGACGCCTATCTGCAGCGGATCCTGCGCCGCGCCTCGCGCGACTGACCACGCGCGGCCCGCGAGGCCGGAGCGCCGCAGGCGATCATGGAACCGGCCGAGCGAGGCGGCGGGCGCCCAAAAAAATGCCCCGCCAGGCGGGGCATCGCGCGGATCACCGCCGGGCGGCCCGGCGCGTCATTTCTTGAACACCAGGCTGCCCGGCAGCGTCTCCAGATAGGCGGCGATGTCCTTCATGTCGCTGACCGACAGGTTCTGCACCTGCGCACGCATGATCGCGTTGTTGCGGCCTAGCATCGGATTGTCGAGTCCCATCTGATACTGGCGCATGGCCCAGACCAGGTAGTCGGCGCGCTGCCCCGCGAGGCGCGGATATTCGGCGTTGATCGGGTTGTCGAAGGTGGCGCCGTGGCAGGCGGCGCAGTTGTGCGACTCGACGAGCTGCTTGCCCTTGGCCGCGTCGGCCGCGTGCGCGGTGCCCACCGCGAAACAGGCGGCCAGCGCGAGCGCCGCCGCGGTGCGGAATGCCGGTTGAAGCGTGTTCATGAGGGCTCCTGTCCTGCTGAGAAGGCCAGCGCAGGCGTCACTTGTAGGGATTGGACTTCGAATCGGGCTTGCGGGACGCGTAGTACGCGGCGAGGTCCGCGATATCCTGGTCGGACAGCGAGGCCGCGATCGCATTCATCGACGCGAAATGCCGGTCCTTCTTCCGGTACGCCTTCAGCGCGTTTTCCAGGTACTGCTGACTCTGTCCGCCGATCAGCGGCACCCGGTACACCTCCGGATACGCCGTGCGGTAGTCTTCGATGCCATGACAGCCGATGCACATCGCAGCCTTGCTGGCCCCGTTCTGCGGGTTGCCCACCACCCCAGCCGCCTGCGAGGTGGCCGCGAGCGCCATGAGCGCCGCGGCCACGACCTGTTTGCCGACGAATTTGTTCATAGCTTGTACCTAGCTTGAGGGGAAAACCTGTCGCCCGGTAAGGCAACGGACCGCGTCATTTTGCTTATAGGTGAGACACGCGGGCCGAAAGTCGGCCGATTGTACCGCGCTGCCGACGACGCAGTCCACCCGTGCCGGCCGCAATCGCGAGGCCGCCGCCGTCGGGCCGCGAGGCCCCGCCCCGACAGCGCCGCAACGATAGCAAGCGACGCGCCGACGCAACAGCGCTTCTGACTTATACTGGGATTTTTCGCCCGGAAAACCGCCGCCATGCGCTTCGAAGGCTCCTCGCAATACGTCGCCACCGACGACCTGAAGCTCGCCGTCAACGCCGCGCTGACGCTGCAGCGGCCGCTCCTCGTCAAGGGCGAGCCCGGCACCGGCAAGACGATGCTGGCCGAGGAGGTGGCCGCCGCGCTCGGCATGCCGCTGCTGCAGTGGCACGTGAAATCCACCACCAAGGCCCAGCAGGGGCTCTACGAGTACGACGCGGTCTCGCGGCTGCGCGAT
This sequence comes from Burkholderia glumae LMG 2196 = ATCC 33617, assembly GCF_000960995.1. NCBI lineage: Bacteria > Pseudomonadati > Pseudomonadota > Betaproteobacteria > Burkholderiales > Burkholderiaceae > Burkholderia > Burkholderia glumae. Next base: position 122,707 of record NZ_CP009435.1, read on the forward strand.
TCGCAGCTCGGCGACGAGCGCGTGAAGGACATCGCCAACTACATCGTGCGCGGGGTGCTGTGGCAGGCCTTCACGGCCGACGAGCCGTGCGTGCTGCTGATCGACGAGATCGACAAGGCCGACATCGAATTCCCCAACGATCTGCTGCGCGAGCTCGACCGCATGGAGTTCCACGTCTACGAGACGCGCGAACTGGTACGCGCCAAGCACCGGCCGCTCGTCATCATCACCTCGAACAACGAGAAGGAGCTGCCCGACGCGTTCCTGCGCCGCTGCTTCTTCCACTACATCCAGTTCCCCGAGCCGGCCACGATGCAGCGCATCATCGAGGTCCACTACCCCGGCATCAAGCAGGCGCTGGTGCGCGCCGCGCTCGAGAGCTTCTTCGAGCTGCGCGCCGTGTCGGGGCTCAAGAAGAAACCTTCGACCTCCGAACTGCTCGACTGGCTCAAGCTGCTGCTCGCCGAGGACATCCCGCCCGAGGCGCTGCGCTCGACCGACCACAAGTTGGTGGTGCCGCCGCTGGCCGGCGCGCTGCTGAAGAACGAGCAGGATCTGAGCCTGTTCGAGCGGCTGGTACAGATGAACCGCCACAACCGCTGAGCGGCCGCCGCGCCCGAGGAGAGCCCGCCATGTCCCGCCGCGCCTTCCTGACAACCCAGTGCGCCGCCGCGCGCCGCGCCGCCTGCCCGGCGGCCGGGCCGGCCGCCACTGGCGGCGCCCGGCCCGGCGCCCGGAGGCCGCGATGCTGATCGACTTCTTCTATTCGCTGCGCGCGGCGAAGCTGCCGGTCTCGGTCAAGGAATATCTGACGCTGCTCGACGCGCTGCGCCGCGACGTCATCCCCCCGTCGATCGACGCGTTCTACTACCTCGCGCGCATGACGCTGGTGAAGGACGAGCAGTATTTCGACCGCTTCGATCAGGCCTTCGGCGCCTATTTCAAGGGCGTCGCAGCACTGCCCGCCGAGGCGTTCGACCTGCCGGCCGACTGGCTCGAACAAAAGCTGCGGCGCGAGCTGACGCCCGAGGAAAAGGCCCAGATCGAGGCGATGGGCGGCCTCGACAAGCTGATGGCCCGGCTGCGCGAACTGCTCGACGAGCAGAAGGCGCGCCACGAGGGCGGCAACAAGTGGATCGGCACCGGCGGCACCTCGCCGTTCGGGCACGGCGGCTTCAATCCGGAAGGCATCCGCATCGGCGGACCGTCGGCCGGCAACCGTACCGCGCTGAAGGTATGGGAGGCGCGCGCCTACCGCGACTACGACGATTCGGTCGAGCTGGGCACGCGCAACATCAAGGTCGCGCTGCGCCGGCTGCGCCGCTTCGCGCGCGAGGGCGCGGCCGACCAGCTCGACCTGCCCGGCACGATCCGCAGCACCGCCGCGAACGCCGGCTGGCTCGACCTGCGGATGGTGCCCGAACGGCACAACAACGTGAAGGTGCTGATGCTGCTCGACGTGGGCGGCTCGATGGACGATCACATCGCCCGCACCGAGGAACTGTTCTCGGCGGCAAAGGCCGAGTTCAAGCATCTCGAGTTCTACTACTTCCACAACTGCGTCTACGACTTCGTCTGGAAGCACAACCGCCGCCGCCACGCGGAGCGCACCCCGACCTGGGACATCCTTCACAAGTTCACGCCCGACTACAAGCTGATCTTCGTCGGCGACGCCACCATGAGCCCCTACGAGGTGGTGCAGCCGGGCGGCTCGGTCGAGTACAACAACGCCGAGGCCGGCGCGGTCTGGCTGCGCCGGCTCGCCGACCAGTTCCCGCACCACGCCTGGCTCAATCCCGAGCCCGAGCGGCTCTGGGAATACCGGCAGTCGATCGCGCTGATCCGCGACCTGCTCGGCGCGCGGATGTACCCGCTCACGCTCGCCGGGCTGGAAGCCGCGATGCGCCAGTTGAGCAAGTAAGAGGCCAGTTCAAAAACTCCCGAGAGGGGCTGTTTACTTCCTCGGCAAGCTGTTAACCTTGGGCATCAGAACAACGGAAGTCCAAGGATGGAAGCGCCAATCATTGACGACGAACTGTGGATACTGATCGAACCATTGCTGCCACCTGCGAAGCTTCGAGCGAAGAGCGATCCTGGTCGCCCGCGCGTGTCCGACCGTGCGGCTCTCAACGGCATCCTGTTCGTGTTCAAAACGGGAATTCGTTGGAACCACTTGCCGACTCGTCTGGGCTTTGGCTCGGGCGCCACATGCTGGCGGCGATTGAGCGACTGGCAAAAGGCTGGTGTATGGGACCAACTGCACGAGTTGCTACTCGACAAGTTGCGTGCGGCCGGCCAAATCGATCTGTCATACGCTGCGGTCGATTCGTCGTCCGTGCGCGCCGTTGGGGCGGGCGAAAAACTGGCCCGAACCCCACCGATCGCGCGCGACCCGGTTCCAAGCACCACGTCCTCGTAGACGCCAACGGCGTTCCTCTCGTTGCGATCCTGACTGGCGCGAACACCAACGACGTCACGCAGTTGCTGCCGCTCGTTGATGCGATTCCACCCATTCGCGGCGTTCGTGGCCGACCGCTTCAGAAGCCCGGCGTCGTCTACGCCGATCGCGGCTACGATTCCACCCGACATCGTCGCGCGTTGCGTGAACGCGGTATCAAGCCCGTGATCGCCAAGCGCCGGACCGAGCATGGCAGTGGTCTGGGCAAGTATCGTTGGGTGGTCGAACGTACGCATTCCTGGCTCCACAATTTCCGGCGCCTACGCACTCGCTTCGAGCGACGTGCCTACATTCACGAAGCATTCCTCAAACTTGGCTGCTCGCTCATCTGTTGGAACATCTTCAGACGAGCTGAGCAGGGTTTTTGAACTGGCCTCTAAGGGCGTCGCCCCCCTTTTTCCGCCCCGGCCGCCGCCCGTTTCGCGCCTTCGCCGCCGCCACGCTTCCGGTTTTTTGCGCGCCGGCGCGCATTCTGCTACGCTCGCCGCGGCGCCCGCGCCGCGTGCTTGCCGTTCCTCCTCCTTTGAGCCCTCGCCAGATGAATTCGCCTCACGCACCAGCCACGCCGCGCGCCGCCTCTGCCTCGCGCTTCCTCGTGGACACCTCGGCGTCCACGCTCGTCGCCGGTTTCGTCGCGATGATGACGGGCTATACCAGCGCGCTCGTGCTGATGTTCCAGGCCGGCCGCGCCGCGCACCTGAGCGACGCGCAGATCTCGTCGTGGATCTGGGCCCTGTCGATCAGCATGGGCCTGACCACCGTCGGCCTGTCGCTGCGCTACCGCGCGCCCATCGTCACCGCGTGGTCGACGCCGGGCGCCGCGCTGCTGATCGCCTCGCTGCCGGGCGTGCCATACCCCTACGCGATCGGCGCGTTCGTGGTCTGCGCGCTGCTGCTGACGGCGGTGGGCGTGAGCGGCATGTTCGACGCGCTGATGAAGCGGATTCCGGCCGGCATCGCCTCGGCGCTGCTGGCCGGCATCCTGTTCGAGATCGGCATCGAGATCTTCCATGCCGCGCAGATCCGGCCCGCGCTCGTGATCACGATGTTCCTCACCTACCTGGTGGTCAAGCGCCTCGTGCCGCGCTACGCGATCATCGTCACGCTCGCCTCGGGCACGGCCGTTGCGGGCGCGCTCGGCCTGCTCGACTTCAGCCGCTTCCACGTCGCGCTCGCGCATCCCGTGCTGACCCTGCCGGCCTTCTCCGCCGCCTCGATCATCAGTATCGGGATTCCGCTGTTCATCGTCGCGATGGCCTCGCAGAACGTGCCCGGCATCGCCGTGCTGCGCGCCGACGGTTACGCCACGCCGTCCTCACCGCTGCTTGCCGCCACCGGCCTCGCCTCGCTCGTGTTCGCGCCGTTCGGCTCGCACGGCATCAATCTCGCGGCGATCACGGCGGCCATCTGCACCGGCGGCGAGGCCCACGCCGAGCCTCGCCGCCGCTACACCGCCGCCGTCTGGTGCGGCGTGTTCTACCTGATCGCGGGCGTGTTCGGCGCGACCATCGCCGCGCTGTTCGATGCGCTGCCGAAGGCGCTGGTGGTGTCGGTGGCCGCGCTCGCGCTGTTCGGCTCGATCATGAGCGGGCTGGCCAACGCGATGCAGGAGGTCCGGCAACGCGAGGCGGCGCTCGTCACGTTCATGGTGACGGCCTCGGGGCTGACGCTGCTGTCGATCGGCTCGGCGTTCTGGGGGCTCGTCGCCGGCATCGTCACCCATCTCATCCTGAACGCGCGGCGCGCCTGAGGGGCCGGGCGCCGCGCCCGCGCCGCCGGCGCGGGGCTGGCCGCCGGGCGCCCGCCATTGCCGGGCTCGGCAGTCACGGACGGCTTGGTCAATCAAGCCTAGAATAGAGGATTCCGGCAGCCGGGCCCGCGCGGCCCGGCCGGCCCGCTTCGCCGCCGCGCGCCCCGCCGCGCGGCCTTCCGTCGAACCCGGCGCGCTGCGCCCATCCAACGATTCGCCATGACTACCGCACTCGACCAGCTGAAGCAGTACACGACCGTCGTCGCCGATACCGGCGATTTCCAGCAGCTCGCGCAATACCAGCCGCAGGACGCGACCACCAACCCTTCGCTGATTCTGAAGGCGGTCCAGAAGGATGCCTACAAGCCGCTCCTCGAGAAGACCGTGCGCGACCACGCGGGCGAGCCCACCGGCGTGATCATCGACCGCCTGCTGATCGCGTTCGGCACCGAAATCCTCAAGCTGATCCCGGGCCGCGTCTCGACCGAGGTGGACGCGCGCCTGTCGTTCGACGCACCGGCCTCGATCGACAAGGGCCGCGAGCTGATCCGCCTCTACGAAGCCGCCGGCATCGGCCGCGAGCGCGTGCTGATCAAGCTCGCCTCGACCTGGGAAGGCGTGCGCGCCGCCGAGGTGCTGCAGAAGGAAGGCATCAAGTGCAACATGACGCTGCTGTTCTCGCTGGTCCAGGCCGCCGCCTGCGCCGAAGCGGGCGCGCAGCTGATCTCGCCGTTCGTCGGCCGGATCTACGACTGGTACAAGAAGCAGGCCGGCGCCGGCTGGGACGAGGCGAAGAACGGCGGCGCGAACGATCCGGGCGTGCAGTCGGTGCGCCGCATCTACGCCTACTACAAGAAGTTCGGCTACAAGACCGAGGTGATGGGCGCGAGCTTCCGCACCACCGGCCAGATCGTCGAACTCGCCGGCTGCGACCTGCTGACGATCAGTCCCGACCTGCTGCAGAAGCTGCACGAAAGCAACGACAAGGTCGAGCGCAAGCTGTCGGCCGATCGCACCGGCGACGCGCCGGCCGATCGCGTGGCGATCGACGAGTCCTCGTTCCGCTTCCAGCTCAACGACGACGCGATGGCCACCGAGAAGCTCGCCGAAGGCATCCGCGCGTTCGCCGCCGACGCGGTGAAGCTCGAGGGCCTGATCGAAGCGCTGCGCTGATCGACGCGCGCGGCAGCGCGCGGCAGCGCGCTTGCAGCCCGCTTGCTGACCGCTTGCTGACCGCTTGCTGGCCGCTTGCTGGCCGCTTGCTGGCCGCGCCGGCCCGCTTCTGCCCGCCCGACGACGGCCGCCTCGCGCGGCCGTTTTCACGTCCGCGCCGGCTCCGGCGCACTACAATCGACGATACCGCGCATGCCGCGGCCCGTCCCGGCAAGTGCGACGGATGATGCCCCCAGGAGGCGACCATGCAAGTCCAACCGTATCTGTTCTTCGGCGGACGCTGTGACGAGGCGATCGCGTTCTATCGCGACACGCTCGGCGCGCAGTTGCAATTGCTGATGCGCTACCGCGACGCGCCGCCGGGCCCCGACATGCCGGTCGATGCGGCTGCGGCCGACAAGGTGATGCACGCGAGCCTGCGCATCGGCGAATCGACGCTGATGTGCTCGGACGGCGACCTCCGGCAGGCGGCGCCGCAGGTTCACGACGGCTATTCGCTGTCGCTGAATCCCGCCACGCTCGACGAGGGCCGCCGCCGGTTCGACGCGCTCGCGGCCGGCGGCACGGTCGTGATGCCGTTCGGCCCGACCTTCTGGGCGCTCGGCTTCGGCATGCTGCGCGACCGCTTCGGCGTGCACTGGATGATCAACGTCGAGGACCCGGCCGCGCGGCCCGTCGCCTGACGAGAGACGGGCCGCGGCAGCCTCGTCGCGGCCCGTGCTGCGCCTCGGGCGCGACCTTCCCGCGCCCGCCGCACGGCGCCCGAACGGCTCGTCCGGCGCAGGCAGCGGCGCCGGGCGGGTCGCGCGGCGCACCGCGTGCAACCGGTCAGATCGTGAAGACGTCCCGATCGCCGCCCGCCGATGCGCGCAGCGCGTCCACCCACTTGCGCGCGGGCAGCTTCAGTTGCGCGGCGATCAGGCGCGCGCGCGCCTCGAGCCGGGCATACGGCACCGACAGCGCGGGGCCAGAGAACGCGAGCACGATCCGGTTGCCGTCGTGGACTTCCGGCAGCGCGATCACGCGCTGGTCGAACGCCGCGTTCAGATGCTTCATGTTGCGCACGAAGCTGGGGTGATCGCCGAACAGGTTGATCGTCGCGATGCCGGCCTCGGCCAGGCAGGCGCGCGCCGCGCGGTAGAACGCGACGGTGTCGAGCACCGGGCCGCGCGCGGTCGCGTCGTAGAGATCGATCTGCAGTGCGCCGATGGTGCCGCGGTTGGCCGCGTCGTTGACGAAATCCCAGGCATCGGCCTCATGCACGCTCAGCCGCTCGTCGTCGGGCGGCATCGCAAACATCGAGCGCGCCGCGACGATCACGGCCGGATTCAGCTCGACGGCCTCGACCCGCGCGCGCGGCAGGTAGGCGTGCGCGAACTTGGTCAGCGCGCCGGTGCCGAGCCCGAGCTGGACGATGCGCTCGGGCGTTTCGAGGAACAGCAGCCATGCCATCATCTGCTGCGCGTATTCGAGCTCGATGGCAAGCGGCTTCGCCAGCCGCATCGCACCCTGCACCCATTCGGTGCCGAAATGCAGGTAGCGCACGCCGCGCTCCTCGGAGAACGTGACGGGGGCGAAGCGCGGCTTGCGCGGCGCCTCGATGACCGGCGCGTCGCGCAGGTCGTCGTGGTTGGCACGCGACTTCAGGCGCGCGGCGCCGCGGACATCGGCGCGCTGCGCGGCACGTCGTTCGGCCCGCGCATCGTCACGGGAAAACGCGCGCGCCTCGGCGGACGCGCGCTTGATCAGTCGGGTCATCTGGCATTTCGCGCGGCAGGGCGCGACTCGGTGAAAAAATGGCGGGAACGAGAGAATAGCACCGGCGGGCGGGCGCGCCGCCGAGCTGGCTACGCCAGCAGCAGTTGCCGCCAGGCAAGCAGCTTGTCCGCGTAGGGAAGCGCCGCATAGGCCGGGCTGCTCGACGGCAGGCGCAGCAGGCGATAGCGCGCGCCGCGCTCAGCCAGCGCGCGCGTGCCGAGTTTCGCGGCGGTGCCGCCGTTGAACGCGATGGTATCCAGGTTCGGCAGGGTATCGACCAGCGCGCTCAGGTCGTTGCTGGCGTGGTCGCGAATCCGGCTGTCGAGGCTGCCGATCCGCGTGGCCTCGGCGACCACGTCCCACAGGCCGATGCGATGCCGCAGCAGCGTATCAAGCCGGCTCGCATAGTCGAGCGCGACCAGCTCGGTGCCGAGCACGTCACCGAGCAGGCGCCAGAAACGGTTCTGGGGATGCGCGTAATACTGGCTTTGGGCCAGCGAGACCTCGCCCGGCAGGCTGCCGAGGATCAACACGCGCGTCTGGGCATCGACCACCGGCGCGAAACTGCGCTTGAGCGTCACGGCCGGGCGCCCCTGCGATGCGAGCGCCGCTCGGGCGAGCCGCCGGCTTCACTGGCGCCGCTGCCGGGATGGCCCATCACGCGTCGCCACAGGCCGGGCAGCATGCATTCGGTGACCATCAGCGGCGCCTGGTGCCGCTCGAACACCGAACGCCGCGCGAGGAACACATGCGGCAGCGGCGCGTCGGCCGGCAGCGCGCGGGCCGCGAGGGCATGCAGCGGATGCCCGGCGATCACGCGCCGGCTGACCAGCGCCGAGCGCCCGACCTGCATGTCGCTGTAGAGCAGTTCGGCGAGCGGCCGCGTGCGCAGCCGCCGGATCGCCTGCCAGACGCCGCGGCTGGCGCCGAGCGGCGTCAGGCTGTGCGCGGCCATGCAGGGCTCGCCGTCGACGCTGAGCACCACCTCGCGCACCCAGCACGCGGTGCGCGGCGAGCCGCCCAGCGCGGCCGGCTCGTCGGCCCATGGCAGGGCCACCGTCTCGCGCGTGACGGCCACGCTCACCTTGCCGAGCGTGGCAAGGTGCGCGGTCAGCGAGCCGCCGCGCGTGAGCCAGTGCTTCTGCGCAGGCGCGAGGCCGGGGCGCGGGGTGGCGCACCAGCTCGCGTCGGCCGCGCTGAATCGCACGCGCGTCACGCGCCGCGCGACAGCAGCAGGGCGTTGGTGCGCTTGACGAACGCAGCCGGGTCCTCGAGCGCGCCGCCCTCGGCGAGCAGCGCCTGATCGAGCAGCAGGTGGCACCAGTCGGCGAAGTCGGCGCCCTCGGTGTTCAGCTGCTTGATCAGGGCGTGGTCGGGATTGATCTCGAGGATCGGCTGCATCGCCGGCGCCTGCTGGCCGGCCGCCTTCAGCATGCGCTGCAGGTAGCCGCTCATGTCGTGCTCGTCGGCCACCAGGCACGACGGCGAGTCGGTCAGGCGGAACGTCACGCGCACGTCCTTCACCTTGTCGCCAAGCGTTTCCTTGATCTTCTCGACCACCGGCTTCATCGCCTCGCCGGTTTCCTGCTGCGCCTTCTTTTCCTCGTCGTCGAGCGCGCCGAGGTCGAGGTCGCCGCGCGCCACGCTCGCGAGCGGCTTGCCGTCGAACTCGTTCAGGTACGAGAGCATCCACTCGTCGACGCGGTCGGTCAGCAACAGCACTTCCACGCCCTTCTTGCGGAACACCTCCAGATGCGGGCTGTGGGTGGCGGCCTGCCACGTGTCGGCCGTCACGTAGTAGATCTTCGACTGCTCGGGCTTCATGCGCGCGACGTAGTCGGCCAGCGACACGTTCTGCTCGGCGCTCTCGCCGTGCGTCGAGGCGAAGCGCAGCAGCTTGGCGACGCGCTCGCGGTTCGCGTGGTCCTCGCCGACGCCTTCCTTCAGCACCTGGCCGAACTCGGTCCAGAACGTCTTGTACTTGTCCTTGCCGGCATCGTCCTCGGCGTTGGCCAGCTCCTCGAGCATCGACAGCACGCGCTTGGTCACGCCGTCGCGGATCGTGCGCACGTCGCGGCTTTCCTGCAGGATTTCACGCGAGACGTTCAGCGGCAGGTCGGCCGAATCGACGATCCCCTTCACGAAGCGCAGGTACTGCGGCAGCAGCTGCTCGGCGTCGTCCATGATGAACACGCGCTTCACGTACAGCTTCAGGCCGCCGCGATAGTCGCGGTTCCACAGGTCGAACGGCGCGTGCGCGGGCAGGTACAGCAGCTGCGTGTACTCGCTGCGCCCCTCGACGCGATTGTGGGTCCAGGCGAGCGGGTCCTGGTGGTCGTGCGCGACATGCTGATAGAACTGCTTGTACTGCTCCTCGCTGATGTCCTGCTTCGAGCGGGTCCAGAGCGCGCTCGCCTGGTTGATGGTCTCGTCCTCGTCCTTCTCGACCATCTCGCCCTTTTCCTGGTTCCACTCCTCCTGCTTCATCAGGATCGGCAGGCCGACGTGGTCCGAGTACTTGCGGATGATCGACTTGATCCGGTGCGACGACAGCAGGTCGTCCTCGCCTTCGCGCAGGTGCAGCGTGATGGTGGTGCCGCGCTGCGCGCGCTCGATCGCGTCGACCGTGAAATCGCCCTCGCCCGTGCTCTCCCAGCGCACGCCTTCGCTGGCCGGGGTGCCGGCGCGACGGGTCTCGACGGTGATCCGGTCGGCGACGATGAAGCCGGAGTAGAAGCCCACGCCGAACTGGCCGATCAGCGCGGCGTCGCGCTGCTGGTCGCCCGAGAGCTTCGAGAAGAATTCCTTGGTGCCCGAGCGCGCGATGGTGCCGAGGTTCGCGATCGCCTCGTCGCGGCTCATGCCGATGCCGTTGTCGTCGATCGTGATGGTGCGCGCGGCCTTGTCGAAGCCGATGCGGATCCGCAGGTTCGGATCGTTCTCGTAGAGCGCGCCGTTCTCGAGCGCCTCGAAACGGAGCTTGTCGGCTGCGTCGGACGCGTTCGACACCAGTTCGCGAAGGAAGATTTCCTTGTTGCTGTACAGCGAATGGATCATCAGATGGAGGAGCTGCTTGACCTCCGCCTGGAAGCTCATCGTTTCATGTGCCATGGGCGTATTTCCGTTGCAGGATGGGTTGAATGGATGTCCGGTGGCGCCGCGGCGCGCGGCCCCGCGCGCGGGGCCGGATCGGGTGCCGAATCCGTCTTCGGGCTTCGAAATGGGGCCGGCCGCGGCGATTTCAAGACCCTGCCGCCGACCACGTCTTGCGCCCGGGCGATGTGCCAGGCGCCGGGGCGCGGGCCGGCGCGCCTAGGCCGCGTCGAACCCGCGGCGCTCGCCTTCCGCGGCGCGCCGCGGCACCGCGTCGAGATAGCGCGCGAGAAACGTGGCCAGCGCCGGATCACCGCAATTCGCGACGTTGAAGCGCGTCCAGGTGGACGGCGACTGCTGCGGCGAGAACAGGCTGCCCGGCGTCAGCAGAAAGCCGGCCTCGTGCGCCGCGGCGGCCAGCGCGTCGGCGTCGGCGCCGGTGTCGGCCCACAGGAACATGCCGGCCGCCGGCGTCGTGAAAAGGCGCAGGCCGACGCGCTCGAGCATCCTCGCGGTCTTGTCGCGCACGCCGTCGAGCCGCCCGCGCAGCCGCTCGACGTGGCGCCGGTAATGGCCGTCGGTCAGCACCTTGTACAGCACGCGCTCGTTGAGTTCGGGGGTGGCCATGCCGGCCAGCATCTTCTGATCCGTCAGCGCGTCGGCGACCTCGCGCGAGCAAGCGATGTAGCCCACCCGCAGGTTGGCCGCGAGCGTCTTGGAGAAGCTGCCGAGCAGGATCACGCGCTTCAACTGGTCGAGGCTCGCGAGCCGCGTGGCCGGATAGCGGGCCGGGCAGAGATCGCCGTAGATGTCGTCCTCGACCACCAGGAAATCGTAGGCCTCGGCGAGCCGCAGGATGCGGAACGCCTGGGCGGCCGACAGCGAGGTGCCGGTGGGGTTGTGCAGCACCGAGTTGATCACCAGCATCTTGGGCCGCCACTGCTGGACCAGCGCCTCGAGCGCGTCGAGATCGGGACCGTCGGGCGTGTACGGCATGCCGACCAGCCGCGCGCCCTGCGAGGCGAAACGCCCGAACATCTGGAACCAGGCCGGATCGCCGACGATCACGGCATCGCCCGGGCGCACGTAGAGCCGCGCGATCAGGTCGATCGCATGCGTGACGCCGGACACCAGCACGATCTGCTCCGGAGTGGCGCCGACCTCGAACTCGGCGAGCCGCGTCTGCAGCTGCTGGCGCAGCGGCAGGAAGCCCTGCGCGCTGCCGAGCCCGAGCATCTGCGCGCCGGTCTGGCGGCCGAGCGCGCGCAGCGCGCTGGTGATCAATTCGCCGTCGAGCCAGCGCGCCGGCAGGTAGCCGAGCCCCGGCCCCTTTTCCGGGCTGACCGTGTGCAGCATGTTGCGCAGCAGCCAGACCACGTCGATCGGATTGTCGACCGGCATGGGCGGCGCCCCGCCGGCGCGCCGCGCGGCCTCGCCCGGCAGCGCCGCGGGGGTGCGCTCGCGCACGTAGAAGCCGGAGCCGCGCCGCGAATCGAGGTAGCCCTGCGCGACGAGCCGCTCGTAGGCCTCCACCACCGTGAAGCGCGAGACGTTCTTGTCCACCGCGAGCTTGCGGATCGACGGCATGCGCATGCCGGGCCGGAACACCCGCTCGTCGATGCGCCGCCGCGCCCATTGCACGAGCTGGTCGACGAGGGTCAGCGTGGCCGTGTCGTGCGGCGCGGGAATCTGGTCGAGCGGAACGGTGGACATCGCGGCCCCTTGAGAACTGTACAGAAAGCTATCGAGTCGATTGTACCGTTACTGTTCCGGTCCGCGCGATTACAGTTTCCAGGCCGCCAAGATACGGGCGCGATGCCCGTGATCCCGCGCCGTGCCTGGCGGCCCGGACGGATACCCGCTACCCTCGCATGCTCCGTCCGCCCTCCGTGCGGCAGCCGCGGATCGATCCATCCCCGGTTTGCACCGACACGCCCGCCGGGTGCCCGCGCCTGCGCTGGCCCCGGATGGCGCCCGCCGCCCAGGCGGCGGGCAGGCGTGACGGCTGGCGCCTCCTTTCATCGCAACGATTTCACTGTTCGACCCAAGATGACCGCACCCGCGCTGAAACTGGACCATCTCGTCGTCGCCGCGCGCACCCTCGACGAGGGCACCGCCCATGTCGCCGACGCGCTCGGCATCGAGCCCGCCGGCGGCGGCGCGCATCCGCTGATGCGCACGCACAACCGGCTGTTCGGCCTGTGGGGCGGCGCCTACCTCGAAGTGATCGCGATCGATCCCGAGGCGGGCGCGCCGGCCGGCACGACGCCGCGGCCGCGCCTGTTCGCGCTCGATACGCCGGCGATGCGCGCGCGCCTCGAGCGCGGGCCGGCGCTGATCCACTGGGTGGCGCGCGTCGAGCCGCCGCGGCAGCTGGAGCGATGGCAGCGCCAATACCCGGCGCTGATCGCGCCCGTCGTGCGGATGCAGCGCGGCGACTGGCACTGGCGCCTGAGCGTGCCCGTCGACGGTTCGCTGCCGGGCGCGGCGGGCCTGGCCGGTGACGGCGTCGTGCCGTCGCTGATCCAGTGGGACAGCGCGCGCCATCCGTCCGATGCGCTGCCGCATGGCGACGTCGTGCTGCGCTCGCTCGCGGCGACGCATCCGCAAGCCGAAGCGCTGGCCGCGCCGCTGGAGCGGCTCGGCGTCGGCCATCTGATCTCGCTCGCCACCGCCACGGCCGGCGGCGGCGAGGCAGGCGAGGCCCAGGCGGCCGCCGCGCTGGTCGCCAGCTTCGATACCCCGCGCGGCCCGCGCACGCTGCGCTGAGCCGCGCCCGCCCCGCCGCCCCCGTTGCCCCCGTTGCCAATGCCCCCCATCTTCAGGAGCCTCACCGACATGTCCGATTCGCGCGAAACCCGCGGCATGCTGCTCGGCCTGCTCGGCGTGATGACCTTCAGCCTCACGCTGCCGATGACGCGCGTCGTCGTCACCGAATTCCATCCGCTGCTCAACGGGCTCGGGCGCGCACTGGCGGCCGCGGTGCCGGCCGCGCTGCTGCTCTGGTGGCGCCGCGAGCGCTGGCCGACGCGCGCCCAGCTGAAGAGCCTGGCGGTGGTCTCGGCCGGCGTGATCGTCGCCTATCCGGTGTTCTCGGCCTGGTCGATGAAGACGGTGCCGGCCGCGCATGGCGCGGTCGTCAACGGGCTGCAGCCGCTGCTGGTGGCGCTCTACGCCGCCTGGCTGTCGCGCGAGCGGCCGTCGCGCGGCTTCTGGGCAAGCGCGCTCGCCGGCAGCGCGCTGGTGATCGTCTACGCACTGCGCGACGGCGGCGGCGCCGCGCGCGCGGGCGACCTGCTGATGCTGGTGGCGGTGGGCATCGGCGCGCTCGGCTATGCCGAAGGCGCGCGCCTGGCCCGGCAGATCGGCGGCTGGCAGGTGATCTGCTGGGCGCTGGTGGTATCGGCGCCGTTCCTGGTGCTGCCGGTGGGCTGGCTCGGCTGGCAGCATCACCTGACCCACCCCGGCCCGGTGCGCCCGGCCGTCTGGCTCGCGTTCGGCTACGTCACGCTGTTCTCGCAACTGCTCGGCTTCTTCGCCTGGTACGCGGGCCTCGCGATGGGCGGCACCGCGCGCGTGGGCCAGGTGCAGCTGCTGCAGATCTTCTTCACGATCGCGTTCTCCGCGCTGCTGTTCGGGGAATCGGTCGCGCCGTCGACCTGGCTGTTCGCGGCCGCCGTGATCGCCACCGTCGTGCTGGGACGCCGCGCCGGCGTGCGCACCCTGCCGCAGCCCGCTCGCGCGGGCTGAGCCCGCGAGCGATAATTCACACCGGTTTCGATGAGTGTTTCGCCTGACCCACCGAGGAAACGAGATGAACCCGAGCGACCTGCCCCAACCGAACTGGCTCCTGTCCGAGCGCGCCCGCAAGCTGACCAGCTCCGCGATCCGCGAGATCCTGAAGGTCACCGAGCGCCCGGAAGTCATTTCGTTCGCGGGCGGCCTGCCGGCGCCGGCCACCTTCCCGGCCGAACGCATGCGCGAGGCGGCCGAGCGCGTGCTGCGCGACGCGCCGGGCGCGGCGCTCCAATACAGCGCGACGGAGGGCTTCCTGCCGCTGCGCGAGTGGATCGCCGAGCGCTACCGCGTGCGCCTCACGCAGGTGCTCATCACCACCGGCTCGCAGCAGGCGCTCGACCTGCTCGGCAAGGTGCTGATCGATCCGGGCAGCCGCGTGCTGGTGGAGACGCCCACCTACCTCGGCGCGCTGCAGTCGTTCTCGCTCTACGAGCCGGCCTACGTGCAGGTGCCGAGCGACGCGGCGGGGCTCGTACCCGAGGCGCTCGTGCCGGCGCTCACGCGCGAAGCGCGCCTGCTCTACGCGCAGCCGAATTTCCAGAACCCGACCGGGCGCCGCATGCCGGTGGCGCGCCGCGAGGCGCTCGCCGCGTTCGCGCGCGAGAGCGCGTTCCCGGTGATCGAGGACGACCCCTACGGCGCGCTCAACTACCGGGGCGAGCCGCTGCCGACCCTGCTGTCGATGGCGCCCGAGCACATCGTGCATCTCGGCACGTTCTCGAAGGTGCTGGCGCCGGGCCTGCGGATCGGCTACGTGATCGCCCCCGAGGCGCTGCACGCCAAGCTCGTGCAGGCCAAGCAGGCCACCGACCTGCACACGCCGTCGCTCACGCAGCGCATCGCCCACGAGGTACTCCGCGACGACTTCCTCGACACGCACATCCCGGCCATCCGCACGCTCTATGCCGCACAATGCGAGGCGATGCTCGGCTCGCTCGCGCGCCACATGCCCGAAGGCGTGAGCTGGAACCGCCCCGAGGGCGGCATGTTCATCTGGGTGCAGCTGCCCAACGGGATCGACAGCATGGCGCTGCTCGAGGCCGCGATCGCGCAGCACGTGGCGTTCGTGCCCGGCGCGCCGTTCTTCGCCGACGAGGCGCAGGCCAGCACGCTGCGCCTGTCGTTCGTGACGGTGCCGCCCGAGCAGATCGAGCAGGGCGTCGCGCGCCTCGGCCAGCTGCTGCGCGAGCGCGTCTGATGCGGCGCGCCGGGCCTCGCCCCGGCGCGCACCGATTGTTCCCTACCACGAGGAAATACCACTGATGGCAAACGTCTACGACAAACTGAAGGCACTCGGCATCGAACTCCCGAGCGCGGGCGCACCGGCGGCGGCCTACGTGATGAGCGCGCAGAGCGGCAATACCGTCTACCTGTCCGGCCACATCGCGAAGCGGGACGGCAAGGTGTGGGTCGGCAAGCTCGGCGCCGATCTGTCCACCGACGACGGCAAGCTCGCGGCGCGCAACGTCGCGATCGACCTGCTCGCCACGCTGCACACGCATACCGGCGACCTGAACAAGGTCAAGCGCATCGTCAAGCTGATGAGCCTCGTCAATTCGACGCTCGAGTTCACCGAGCAGCACCTCGTCACCAACGGCGCCTCCGAGCTGATCGCCGAGGTGTTCGGCGAGGCCGGCAAGCACGCGCGCTCGGCGTTCGGCGTCGCGCAGATCCCGCTTGGCGCCTGCGTCGAGATCGAGCTGATCGCGGAAGTCGAATGACGGCCCGGCGCGTTCGCTTCAAGCAGGTCGACGTCTTCACGGCGGTGCCGATGCGCGGCAATCCGCTCGCGGTGATCTTCGACGCGGACGGCCTGGCCGATGCCGACATGCAGGCGATCGCGCACTGGACGAACCTGTCGGAGACGGTGTTCGTCTGCGAGCCGACCGATGCCGGCGCCGACTACCGGGTGCGGATCTTCACGCCGGGCGGCGAGCTGCCGTTCGCGGGCCATCCGACGCTCGGCACCGCCCACGCGGTGCGCGAGGCGGGGCTCGCGCCGCGCACGCCCGGGCGCCTGGTCCAGCAATGCGGCGCCGGACTCGTCGAGCTGCGCGAGGCGGAGCACGGCCGGCGCGCCTTCGCGGCGCCGGCCGCGCGCGTCACGCCGCTGCCCGAGGCCGCGTGGCCGGCCCTGGCCGCCGCGCTGCGCAGCCCGGCGGTGCGCTTCGAGGAAGCCCCGCCGTGCGGCGTCGACAACGGCGCGCCATGGCTGGTGGTGCGCCTGGCCACGGCCGCCGACTGCCTCGCGCTCGCGCCCGACGCCAAGGCGCTCGGCGCGCTCGTCGCATCGGTCGGCGCGCAAGGCCTGGCCGCCTATGCGCCGCATCCGGCGGGCGGCCCTGCCAGCTTCGAGGTGCGTTGCCTGATGACGGGCGAGCGGTTCGGCCTCGGCGAGGATCCCGTCACCGGCAGCGCCAACGCCGCCATCGCCGGCCTGCTCGCGCGCGGCGGCCGGCCGCCCGGGCACGGCTACACGGTGCGCCAGGGCACCGCGATCGGCCGCGACGGCCGCGTGTCGGTCGAATACGACGATACCGGGAAAATCTGGATTGGCGGCGATGCCGTCACTGTGGTGGACGGCACGTTCCTGCTGCCCTGAACCACGCAGGGCGGGCATTTCGCAGCGCCCGCGCCCGCCTTCGCGGGGCCATCGGGCGACGGCTGTCGCGGCTTCGCGGGACAGGCCCCGCCAGCGCCGCAAGCCAAATGTCGCAGGCCGCGTCTCGGTTTTTGTCCTCGCTATCTAATTCCCTTTTCAACCAGTAATATCGGGACTCATCGGTCGCTGCCGCCGCCGGCGGCACGGTCGGATGATCCGTGGTACTGGCGTTCGGGGCGTCGCCGCAGACGCACGGCGCCGGATCACGCGCACTCGCCGGACCATCCACCCGCGCCGGGGCCGGCGCCGGGTTCAACCGGAAGATCGACCGCCTGTCGCGCGTCGCGCACGGGCGGCGCTTCGATGAAGGAGTCGGATACCACACCCAACCCGCGAAGGTCGGGAGCGACACCATCGCGCGCGCGGCTGGAAGAGAGCCGGCCCGCCGCGCCCAGGGCGGCCCGCAGATGCGCTGCCGGTTCCACGCATGCCATCGCGAGCTGTCGTTGCCGTCGTGTCCAAACACGCATCCATGTCGAACAGCCGTTAGCCATCCGATGAATTCTCCCCGTCACCTCACCGCGCACGCGCGCCTGTCCCGTGGGCGGAAGACCCGCCGCCGCGCGCTGTTCGCGATCCCCCTGCTCGGGGTGATCGCGCTCGCGCTGCTGTGGGCGGTGATCGTCATGCGGCTGGCGGTCGAGAAGGACAGCGCCTATCGCGAGGCGGCCGCCTCCGCCGCGATTCTTTCCACCGCGCTCGAGCAGCATACCGTCAAGGCGATCCACCAGGTCGACCAGATCACGCGCTTCGTCAAATACGAGTTCGAGAAGTCGCCCGATCACTTCAACCTCGCGAGCACGGTCGAAAAGGGCGTGGTGCCGAGCGACACGCTGATCCAGGTCTCGATCCTGGACGCCAAGGGACGTCTGGTCGCCAATACCAGCGAGCAGCACCCGAAGCCGCTCGATTTCTCGGACCGCGAGCATTTCCAGGTCCACGCGAGCCACAACGACGACGAGCTCTACATCAGCCGCCCGGTGCTCGGCCGCGTGTCGCGCCAGTGGACCCTGCAGATGACGCGCCGGCTCAACACGCCCGACGGCAAGTTCGCCGGCGTGGTGGTGGTGTCCGAGGATCCGAGCTACTTCACCAGCGATTTCTACAACAATGCGGCGATCGGCAAGGACGGCGTGATCGCGGTGATCTCCGACACCGGCGCGGTGCTGGCGCGCCGCACCGGCTCGTCGGCCAGCGCGGCGGGCGCGTTCTCGGCCAGCGGCGTCTACCCGATCGCCGAGCGCGTGTCGGGCACCTACGCGGATCCGATCGACGGCACCCAGCGCATCGTCTCATACCGGCACCTGGACGGCTATCCGCTCGGCGTGCTGGTCGGACTCTCGCAGGCCGAGGAAATGTCCGACTACCACCATACGCGCAACATCTACCTGCTGATGACGAGCTTCATCACGCTCGCGATGCTGGCGTTCTTCGGCGTGGCCACCGGGCTGATCGGCAAGCTGCTCGGGCGTGAACGCGAGATGACGCACCTTGCCGAATACGACCTGCTGACCGGCCTGGCGAACCGCTACACGACGCTGCGCGCGCTGCGCAACGAGGTGGCGCAGCCCTCCAGCCTCAAGCGGCTCGCGATCCTGTTCATCGATCTCGACAACTTCAAGACCGTCAACGACACGCTCGGCCACAACGCCGGCGACATCGTGCTGCAGATGACGGCGGCCCGCCTGTCCGACGCCGTGGCCGACCAGGGCACGCTCGCGCGGATCGGCGGCGACGAATTCGTGGTGGTGGTCAAGGGCGACGGCGCCGAGGCCCGCGCGGTGCGGCTCGCCGAATCGGTGATCCGCATGTTCGGCAAGCCGTTCGACGTGCGCGGCAGCACCTTCGTGCTGCACGCGAGCATCGGCATCGCGCTGCATTCGGTGGCCAACGAAAGCGAGATCGACCTGCTCAAGAAAGCCGACCTGGCGATGTACAGCGCCAAGGACGCCGGCAAGAACTGCTACCAGTTCTACGCGCCGCACCTCTCGCATCGCGCCGACCACCTGATGCGCTGGGAACAGCAACTGCGCGTGGCGCTGGCCGAGGGGAAGCTGTTCCTCGCCTACCAGCCGAAGATCGACCTGGCGCGGCGCTGCATCACCGGCTTCGAGGCACTGGTGCGCTGGGACCATCCCGAGCACGGCGTGATCGCCGCCAGCGAGTTCATCTCGATCGCCGAATCGACCGGGTTGATCGTGCCGATCGGCGACTACGTGGTGCGCACCGCCTGCCAGCAGCTCGCGCGCTGGCAGGAGGAAGGCCACGACACGCTGACGCTGGCCGTCAACGTCTCGCCCGTGCAGTTCTGGCGCGGCGACCTGATCGAGACGATCTCGAACGCGCTCGGCGAGACCCGCATCGATGCGAGCCGGCTCGAGATCGAGATCACCGAGACCGCGATGATGGAGTACCCCGATCTCGTCTCGGACAAGATCGTGGCGCTGAAGAAGCTCGGCATCCGCATCGCGCTCGACGATTTCGGCACCGGCTATTCGTCGCTGTCCTACCTGCACCGCTTCGCCGTCGATACGCTGAAGGTGGACCGCTCGTTCGTGCAGGCGATTCCGGCGGACCGCAGCGTGTGCGTGATGGTGTCGTCGATCGTGCATCTGGCGCGCGCGCTCGGGCTGACGGTGGTGGTCGAGGGCACCGAGACGGACGAGCAGGTCGACTGGCTCTCGGCGCTGGGACCGATCCAGGCGCAAGGCTTCCTGTTCTCGCGGCCGGTGCCGGCCGACGCGATTCCCGCCCTGCTCGCCCGCTTCGGCGTGTGCGGCGCGCCCGAGCCGCGCGCCATGGCCGAGACGCCGCCGCGCGCGCTCGGCGGTCGGACCGACGCGCCGGGCGAAGGCGGCAACGACTGAGCGGCAACAACTGAGCGGCACCGGCTGAGCGGCACCGGCGGCCGCCGCGCCCGATGCGGCCATCGCGCGACGATCGCGACGATCGCAGCAAGCGCAGCAAGCGAGGCGGCAGCAACCGCGCCCGCCGTGCGAAACCCGCCACGCACGGCCGCGCGTCACGGCGACGTGACCCGGCGCGGGCCGGCCCCGGCACGGAGCCGGCCCGTGGCCAATCAAGGCGGAATCGACGCCGCGCTGGCCGGCGCACGTCGCTGAGAGCTCACAACAATATGAATACGACAACCGATGGCGCCGTCGCGGGCGGCGAGCAGGAATCCCTGTGGTCGCTGTTCCGGACGGTCGCGGGCGTGTCCGCCGTGTCATGGGGCGGCCTCGCGATGATGGCGCAGCTCGAGCGCCATTACGTCGAGCGCACCGGGCGGCTCGACGCCGCTGCCTATGCCGACCTGGTGGCGCTCGCCTGGATCGTGCCCGGTCCGGTCGGCTGCAACGTCGCGATCCAGCTCGGCCAGGCGCTGCGCGGGCGCGTCGGCGCCTGGCTCGCCGGCATCGCGAGCGTGCTGCCGTTCTTCGTGCCGATGACGCTGTTCGCGATCTTCTATCGCGCGCCGGCGGTGCGCTCGCTCGCGGCGCCGATGCTGCTGCACGCGTTCGGCATGGTGCTGGCCGCGTTGATCGGGGTGACCTGGCGGCGCCAGATCCGCACGCTCGCGGCAGGGCCGGCCGAGCGGCTGGTGGCCGCGGCCGCCACGGCGCTGCTGATGGCGGCGCACCGGCCGAGCGCGTTCGTCGCGATCCTGGCGGGCGCGTTCGCCTCGGGCTGGTTCAGCAGCGCGGCGCGCGGCGCGGTGCCGAGGCCGCGGCTCGCCTGCGCCGAGCGCCTGGTACTGCTCGCGCTGGCGCCGCTGGTGGTGCTGTTCGCGCTGCCGCTGCCGGACGCCTGCGAGGCGAGGCTGCTGTGGCTGCGGCTCGCCGGCGCCGGCATGACGCTGTTCGGCGGCGGCTTCTCGGCGCTGCCGGTGCTGAAGGCGCTGCTCGTCACGCCGGCCACCGGCCTGTCCGACAGCGATTTCACGCTGGCCTTCGCGCTCTCGCCGGTCTCGCCCGGGCCGCTGCTGAACGTCGTGCCGTTCCTGGGCTACCTGATGGACGGCTGGCGCGGCGCGCTGCTCGGCACGGCCGCGCTGTTCATCCCGTCCGGCTGCCTGGTGGTGCTCGCACAGCGGCACCTGCACCGGCTGCGCCGCAGCCCGCGTTTCGAGCACGGCATGCGGATGCTGCGCGCGGCCACCACCGCGTTCCTCGCGATCGCCGTGGTGCGAATCCTGAGCGGCACGCCGGCCGCGCCGGGCTATTGGGCGATCGGCGCGCTGGCCTGTTTCGCGTTCGCGCGCTTCGGGGTGCCGGTCTACGCGGTGTACGGGACCGTGGCGGCCGGCTGCGGGGGATGGCTGCTGCTCGCGGCGCATTGAGCGCGGCGCGGCCCCGCGCGATGCCGCGCTACGGGGCAAGCCGGCCAACCGTGCCGGATGCCGCCGGCACCGCGCGCGGCGCGCATCAGAAGCCGCGCGAGAGCACCGCGACGGCGATCGTCACGACGCCGAGCACGAGGTTCACCATCACCAGCATGCGCATCGCCGCCACGGCGCGCGCGCCGTCCGGCCAGTTCTGCGCCTGCACGGCGCGGCGGATGCGCGGGAAGATCGCGAAGCGGATGTGGCCGAAGATCAGCATCATCAGCACGCCGCAGCCGGCCATCGCATGCAGCGGCCAGTTCGCGTGCGCGCCGCCGAACGCCGTGAGCAGGTAGCCGCCCGTGAGCAGCGTGACGATCACGGCGCCCGCCACCCAGTTGAAGAAGCGGCCGAATACGGCCTCCACGAGCGGCAGCCGCAGCTGCGGCGAGAGATCCGACAGCGCGGGGCGCAGGCAGAAATGCGCGAACACCATTCCGCCCACCCACACCGCGACGGCGAGAAGGTGAAGGAACAGCGCGACGGCGATGGCGTGGGACATGAGCAAATCCTGTGGGGTGTCGTGATGGAAGGAAGCGCGGCGGCCTCGCCGCGAACGGCGACGCAACGGCTGCGGCATGACCGGGTTCGACCGCCGCGAGCCTGACCGGTTCGACGCGGCGCGCCATTTCGGGGGAAATCGTCCGACCGGCGGGGCACGGCACGGCATGCCCCGAAGTCGCGGCGCGGCCAGCCTGCGTGGACATGCCCCGGCGCCGCCCGCAACGGGCGCCGCCGGGGGCCGCCGCGCGCCGCGCGCGCGTCAGTCGAGAATCGGCCGCAGGCCGGTCGGCTTCAGCTTCACGTCGGGCGCACGGCCCTTGCGCGCGCGCTTGCCGAGATACGGCGCGAGCGCCGCGCCGGCCAGCGTGACCTCCTGTGCCTTGCCGCCGCGGCCCGCGCCGAGCAGCACGACGCCGCGGCCGTCGATCGCGAGCGCCTGCGCGAGCGTCTCCTTGTCCTCCAGCGCCATCAGGATCACGCCGCGCCCGCCCGCCGAGAGCGTCTTCATCTCGTCGAGGCCGAAAACCAGCAGGCGTCCCTGCCCCGACAGGCAGGCCACCTGCGTGGCGAGCGGCATCACCGGCATCGGCGCGAGCGGCTCGGCGCCTTCGTCGATCGTCATGAACGCCTTGCCGGCCTTCACGCGGCTCACCATGTCGCCGAGCTTCGCGATGAAGCCGAAGCCGTTGCTCGAGGCCAGCAACAGCTGCTGCTCGGCGTTGGCGGCGAAATAGTGCATCAGATGGGTGCCCGATTCGAGCTCGATCAGCGAGGTGACGGGCACGCCGTCACCGCGCCCGCCGGGCAGCACCTGCACCGGCACCGAATGGACGCGGCCCTTGCTGCCCCAGGCGATCAGCACGTCCGGCGTGCGGCACTGGAACGCCGCGTAGAGCCCGTCGCCGGCCTTGAACGTGAAGCTCGCCGGATCGAGCCCGTGGCCCTTCAGCGCGCGCACCCAGCCCTTCTGCGAGACCACCACGGTGACCGGCTCGTCCACCACCTTGGCCTCGAACGTCGCGCGCTTCTCCTGCTGGATCAGCGTGCGGCGATCGTCGCCGTACTGCTTGGCGTCGCCCTCGATCTCCTTGATCATCAGGCGCTTCATCGCGCTTTCGTTGGCCAGCAGCTCTTCGAGCTTCGCCTTCTCGGCGCGCAGCTCCTCGAGCTCCTTCTCGATCTTGATCTTCTCGAGCCGCGCGAGCTGGCGCAGCCGAATCTCGAGAATGTCGTCGGCCTGCCGCTCGGTCAGCCCGAACGCCGACATCAGCGCGGCCTTCGGCTCGTCCGACTCGCGGATGATGCGGATCACCTCGTCGATGTTGAGGAAGACGATCATCCGCCCTTCGAGGATGTGGATCCGGTCATCGACCTTGCCGAGGCGGTGGCGGCAGCGGCGCGTGAGCGTGAGCTGGCGGAACCGCACCCATTCGCCGAGAATCGTGCCGAGCCCCTTCTGCGCGGGCCGGCCGTCGTTGCCGATCATCACGAGGTTGAGCGGCGCGTTCGATTCGAGGCTGGTGTGCGCGAGCAGCGACTGCACGAACTCGGCCTGGTCGAGGCTGCGCGACTTCGGCTCGAACACGAGCCGCACCGGCGCGTCCTTGCCCGACTCGTCGCGCACCGCGTCGAGCAGGTCGAGCATCGTCTTCTTGGTATTGACCTGTTCGGGCGACAGCGTCTTCTTGCCGGCCTTGATCTTCGGATTGGTCAGCTCCTCGATCTCCTCGAGCACCTTCTGGCCCGAGGTGTTCGGCGGCAGCTCGGTGACCACCAGCTGCCACTGGCCGCGCGCGAGATCCTCGATCTTCCAGCGCGCGCGCACCTTGAGGCTGCCGCGGCCGGTTTCGTAGGCGGCCGCGATTTCCGCATCGCTGGAAATGATCTGGCCGCCGCCCGGGAAATCCGGCCCCGGCACGATCTGCATCAGCTCCGCGTGGGTGAGCTTCGGGTTGCGGATCAGCGCGACCGCGGCCGCCGCGATCTCGCGCAGGTTGTGCGACGGGATCTCGGTGGCAAGGCCGACCGCGATGCCCGAGGCGCCGTTGAGCAGCACGAACGGCAGGCGCGCCGGCAGCAGCTTCGGCTCGTCGAACGAGCCGTCGTAGTTCGGCATGAAATCGACCGTGCCCTGGTCGATCTCGTCGAGCAGCAGCTGCGCGATCGGCGTGAGCCGCGCCTCGGTGTAGCGCATCGCGGCCGCGCCGTCGCCGTCGCGCGAGCCGAAATTGCCCTGGCCGTCGATCAGCGGATAGCGCATCGAGAAATCCTGCGCGAGCCGCACCAGCGCGTCATAGGCCGACTGGTCGCCGTGCGGGTGGTACTTGCCGAGCACGTCGCCGACCACGCGCGCCGACTTCACCGGCTTCGCGTTGTTGCCGAGGCCCATTTCGTTCATCGCGTAGAGGATCCGGCGCTGCACCGGCTTCTGGCCGTCGCAGACGTCCGGCAGCGCACGGCCCTTGACCACGCTGACCGCGTAGCCGAGGTAGGCGCTCTCGGCGTAATGGCCGAGCGTCAGCACGTCGCCGCCCTCGGGCGGGGGCGGCGGCGGATCGAAAAAGTCGGGAGTGTTGTCGTCCATCGGGTATCGCTTCCGTATGCTTGCGTATCGGTTCGGGGCGGCAGGCGGGCACCTCGGGCGGGCGCGCCGCCGCTCAGATGTCGGCCTCGACCTCGTTGCCCTTTTCTTCCAGCCAGCTGCGGCGCGCCGCGGCTTCGCCCTTGCCCATCAGCATCGTCATGCGCGAGACGGTCGCGTCGTAGTCGAGCTGGCCGAGCGCCACCGGCATCAGGCGCCGCGTGTCGGGATTCATGGTGGTGTCCCACAGCTGCTCGGCGCTCATCTCGCCGAGGCCCTTGAAGCGGCTGATGGTCCACTGCGTGTCGCGCACGCCGTCCTTGCGCAGCTTGTCGAGGATCGCCTCGAGCTCGCCGTCGTCGAGCGCGTAGAGCTTCTGCGCGGGCTTCTTGCCGCGCGCCGGCGCGTCGACGCGAAACAGCGGCGGGCGCGCCACGAACACGTTGCCGCGCTCGATCAGCTGCGGGAAATGCTTGAAGAACAGCGTGAGCAGCAGCACCTGGATGTGCGCGCCGTCCACGTCCGCGTCCGAGAGGATGCAGATCTTGCCGTAGCGCAGGTTCGACAGGTCGACGTTGTCGTCGGGACCGTGCGGATCGACGCCGATCGCCACCGAGATGTCGTGCACCTCGTTGTTCGCGAACAGCCGATCGCGCTCGGTTTCCCAGGTGTTGAGCACCTTGCCGCGCAGCGGCAGGATCGCCTGATACTCCTTGTCGCGCCCCATCTTGGCCGAGCCGCCCGCCGAATCGCCCTCGACCAGGAACAGCTCGTTGCGCGTGATGTCCTGCGTCTCGCAGTCGGTCAGCTTGCCCGGCAGCACCGCCACGCCCGAGCTCTTGCGCTTCTCCACCTTCTGGCCCGCGCGCGTGCGCGCCTGCGCCTGCTTGATCACGAGCTCGGCGAGCTTCTTGCCGTGCTCGACGTGCTGGTTCAGCCACAGCTCGAGCGCCGGGCGCGTGAACGACGAGACCAGCTTCACCGCGTCCCGGCTGTTGAGCCGCTCCTTGATCTGCCCTTGGAACTGCGGGTCGAGCACCTTCGCCGACAGCACGAACGAGACGCGCGCGAACACGTCCTCGGCCAGCAGCTTGACGCCTTTCGGCTGCAGATTGTGCAGCTCGACGAAGCTCTTGACCGCCTGGTAGAGCCCGTCGCGCAAGCCCGACTCGTGCGTGCCGCCGGCAGGCGTGGGGATCAGGTTCACGTAGGATTCGCGCGTGAGCGAGCCTTCCTCGCTCCAGGCCACCACCCACGAGGCGCCCTCGCCGTCGGCGAAGCTGTCGTCGCCCGACTTCGAATCGGCGAAGCGCTCGCCCTCGAACAGCGGAATCAGCAGCTCGCTGCCGTTCATCTCGTCGAGCAGGTAGCCGCGCAGGCCGTCCTCGTACTTCCAGCTCTGCCGTTCGCCCGACTTCTCGATGACGAGCACCACTTCCACGCCCGGCAGCAGCACCGCCTTCGAGCGCAGCAGCCGCTGCAGCTCGCCGAGCGGCAGGTTCGGCGAATCGAAATACTTGCCGTCGGGCCAGACGCGCACCCGCGTGCCCGACTTCTTCTCGCCGCGGCCGGCCGGCTGCGTGACGAGCGGCTTGACCACGTCGCCGTGCGCGAAGCCGAGCTCGGCGCATTTGCCCTCGCGCCAGACCGTGACGTCGAGCCGCGTGGCGAGCGCGTTCGTGACCGACACGCCCACCCCGTGCAGGCCGCCCGAGAAGGTGTAGGCGCCGCCCGCGGCCTTGTCGAACTTGCCGCCCGCGTGCAGCCGCGTGAACACGATCTCCACCACCGGCACGCCTTCGTCCGGATGCAGGCCGAACGGAATGCCGCGGCCGTCGTCCTCCACCGAGACCGACTGGTCCGCATGCAGGGTGACCGTGATCTGCTTGCCGTGGCCGCCGAGCGCCTCGTCCGAGGCGTTGTCGATCACTTCCTGAATGATGTGCAGCGGGTTTTCGGTACGCGTATACATACCGGGCCGCTGCTTGACGGGCTCGAGGCCCTTCAGCACCTTGATCGATGCTTCGCTATATGCCGCTGCGGGCTTTTTCGTGGACATAGGCGCCAGTTTCGTCAATCGTCCGGGTGATCGCCGGCCGCCGGGGCCGACAAGCGCATGGACAAAACGTTGAATTCGATGAACGCGCCGCTCGGAACCTCGCGGTTACGCGACCGCTCCGACGGCGCAGGGCACGCCGGCGCCGCAAGCAGCACCGGGGGCCGGAACGCGGCGTATTTTACTGGTTCCTTGCGTGCGCGCTCATGACGGCTTGCGCTTGGCCTCCAGTTCCTCCCAGCGCTCCAGTGCCGCAAGCAGCTCGTCGTCGAGCGCCGCGAAGCGCTCCGTCAGCCGCGTGCCCTCCTTCGCGTCGCGCGCGAAGATCGAGCCGTCCTCGAGTTTTTCGTTGATCGCCTTCTGCTCGGCCTCGAGCGCCGCGATCCGTTCCGGCAGCGCGTCGAGCTCGCGCTGCTCGTTGAACGAGAGCTTGACCGTGCGCTGCGCGTTACGGCCGGCGGCCGGCGCGCCGGCTCCGGCCGCCGCGCCCTTGCCGGCCTCGTCCTTCGGCGCGGCCTCGCGCGGCGTGCGCCGGGCCGCGTCCTGCTGGGCAAGCTCGTCGGCACGCGTGCGCTGCACCTGCCAGTCCGAGAAGCCGCCCACGTATTCGCGCCAGCGGCCGTCGCCCTCCGAGGCGATCACCGAGGTCACGACGTTGTCGAGGAAGGCGCGATCGTGGCTGACCAGCAGCACCGTGCCGTCGTAGTCGGCCAGCAGTTCTTCGAGCAGTTCGAGCGTCGGGATGTCGAGGTCGTTGGTCGGCTCGTCGAGCACCAGCACGTTGGCCGGCCGCGCGAACAAGCGCGCCAGCAGCAGGCGGTTGCGCTCGCCGCCCGACAGCGAGCGCACCGGCGAGCGCGCCCGCTCGGGCGCGAACAGGAAATCGCCGAGGTAGCTCATCACGTGCTTCTTCGCGCCGCCGATCTCCACCCACTCGCTGCCCGGGCTGATGGTGTCGGCCAGGCTCCGGTCGAGGTCGAGCTGCGCGCGCATCTGGTCGAAGTAGGCCACCTGCAGGTTGGTGCCGGTGCGCACCTTGCCCTCGTCCGGCGTCAGCTCGCCGAGGATCAGCTTGAGCATGGTCGTCTTGCCCACGCCGTTCGGGCCGATCAGGCCGATCTTGTCGCCGCGCATCACCGTTGCCGTGAAGCGGTCGATGTAGGTGCGGCCGTCGTAGCGGACCGTCACGTCGGTCAGCTCCGCCACGATCTTGCCCGACTTCTCGCCCTGCGCCACGTCCAAACGCACGTTGCCCTGCGTCGAGCGGCGCTCCTCGCGCTCCGCACGCATCTGCACCAGCCGCGCGATGCGGCCCACGCTGCGCGTGCGGCGCGCCTCCACGCCCTTGCGGATCCACACTTCCTCCTGGGCGAGCAGCTTGTCGAACTTCTCGTTCTCCACCCGCTCGACTTCGAGCTGCTGCGCCTTGCGCGTCTGATAGGCCGAGAAGTTGCCCGGATAGGACAGCAGGCGGCCGCGATCGAGCTCGACGATGCGGGTGGCGACGCGGTCGAGGAAGGCCCGATCGTGGGTGATGAACAGCACGCTCGAGCGCTGCGAGATCAGCAGTTCCTCCAGCCAGCGGATGCCTTCGAAATCGAGGTGATTGGTCGGCTCGTCGAGCAGCAGCACGTCCGGCTGCAGCACCAGCGCGCGGGCCAGCGCGACGCGCTTTTTCATCCCGCCCGACAGCGCCTCCACCCGGTTCGCGCCATCCAGGCCGATCTGCGCGAGCGTGGTGGCCACGCGGGTGCGCCAGTTCCAGGCATCGGCCGTGTCGAGTGCCGATTGCAGCGTGTTCATGCGCGCCAGCAGCGCGTCGTGCTCCGCGCCCTCCGGCGCGTCCGCGAGGCGGTGCGCGATCGTGTCGAACTCGTCGAGCAGCGCCTGCGTGTGCGCGAGGCCCGAGGCCACCGCGTCGAACACCGACTGCCCCGGCTCGAACTCGGGCTCCTGCGACACGTAGACCGTCACCAGATCCTGCTGGCGCGTGACCAGGCCGTCGTCGGGGCGTGCGAGCTCCGCGACGATCTTCAGCAGCGACGACTTGCCCGCGCCGTTGCGGCCGATCAAACCGACGCGCTCGCCAGCTTCGAGCGAGAAATCCGCGTGATCCAGCAACGCGACGTGACCGAACGCAAGCTGCGCGCCGGTAATGGAATAGAGCGACATGGGGAAGACGGCGAAGAGAAGGATTCGGAAACGCCCATTGTAACGGGCATCGGGCCGGGCGCCGTACCGGCCGGTCGGCCAGCGCGGCCGCAGCGCGCGAGAAGCCGGCGAAACACCTGGGGGTGAGCGGGAACGCGCCTCGGCGTGCCGCGGTGGCGCCCGCCCGGCGAGCGGGCGGGCGCGGCGGCTGGGATGCGGCGGCCGCTTACTTGACGTCGATGTGGATCGTCTGGCTCAGATCAGGCCCGTAGGAGCGATGCGCGCCGTCGCCGAACTGCAGCGTGAGCGTGTGCGGGCCGGGCGGCAGCTTCAGGTCGGTTTCCGTCTGGCCTTTGCCGAAGTGCAGCGAGCGCTCCGTGGCGGGGATCACCTGATCCTTCGGCACCGGGCCGCCGTCGATTTCGAGGTGGTGATGCCCGGTGTTCGGCGTCAGGTCGCCGGCCGGCTTGATCGCCATGCCGTCGACGCCGAACACCACGTGCACCGGGTTCGACACCGTGGCGCCGTCCTTCGGCTCGACGAAATACACGCGCGGCTGCGCGGCATGCGCGACGCCGGCGGACGCGGCAAGCGCGGTAGCGCAAAGCGTGGCGGCCATCCATCGTTTGCTGATCATCGTTCTCTCCTTTTTCCTATTGCCTGCTGTTTTGTTGTCAGGCGGTACGGGGATAGGGGTGAAGCGCCGCAAGCATACACTGTGGCGCGCGAGGGCGCCGTCAGGCGGGCCGGGGCGGCGTTTCGGGGGTTATTGCGCGGTTGGCCGGCGGCGGCGCGCCTCGCGCGAGGCTGGCGGCACGAGCGTGAGCCGTGCCGGCGTGGCCCTTTCCGGGTTCTTCGAGGATTCGATATCGCAGTGCGGATTACCGTCGTGAGCCAGGTGGTGGAGGACAAGCGCTGGCGCTGCCCGATCTGATCGACAACGAGGCGGGAAGTCTGCCGACGAAGGCATTCCCGCCGCCAGGCGGCTCGCGGACCTGTGGGCCGACTGGCGCGGCCCGCTTCCGCGACGTGGGCAAGGACGACTTCGCGGCCTTGAAGCGTGAGGGCGCAGGCCGGCAACGGCTCTGGCGTGCCGCGTGAGCCGTGCGTGATCGCGAGAGGGGCGCGCGTCCGGCTTTCGGCTTCGCCGGTCTTTGCTATACTCTCCCCCGCTGAACGGCCGTCGGCGACGAAGGCTGCCGGGCGATTCGCGCTCGGCGCTATGTGCCCGCCTCACGAAACGAGGTCGGCACGAAGCCCTGAAGCCCTATCGCCCGAGGTCACGCACGCCAGCCGACGTTTGCCGGCACGCCGCCCGCACACGACTCGCTTCGCGACTATCCGCTCCCCGTAGTTCAGGGGATGGAATGACAAGCAAAAGGCTTGCCCAGTAAGGCTCACACCTGTTGCTGTAGCAGATTCGTAGCACCGAAAAGAGCCCCGCTCGTTGAGGGCTTTCGTGCTTCTCGACCCCGGCCTGCATTTTGTTGCAAAGCAACTTGCTGCGACCGATGCTATATCAGCACCTTCGCCTTATCTGAAAAGATCAAGTGCACAAAGCTAGACCTACACATTCGTTTTTTTGGGCAGGCTGTTGCCACCCCGTCTTGGCCAATCGACCTGGCTGACCGCTTTGCAGCATTTCCCGGTCCTTCGACATTGCGCGCCGAGAGTCAGGAAGTGGCAATGAACCGGCGAAATCTCACAACCCTAGCTCAGGGGCAAATAAAAAGCTGCGTAGCTCCTTATCTCAGCGGCATTTACTCAGGGCTTGTGCGACTTCGAGCCACACGCAAAATCAACTCTGAAGAAGACAATATGAGCACGATAGCTACTGTTTTTATATACAGTACATCATTGCTCGATCCGATCTTCCAAACAATAGGCCCCGTAGTCACATAGGTTCTGCCGCATCGCTAGATGTGCCGCCTTGCCAAATTTGATCAATCAACTCCCAGACTTTTTGCTTTACAAGCAACTATTTGTACCGAACAATGCGTAATTGACACGCCGCGCGGCATGTTTATACAGCTACAGCGCGGTAACAATCGGGGAGGATCGCTTGCGCACAAGACCAATCACTTCAGACGGCAGCCGCCAAACGACATCACTACTTTTCCCGAAAGCAGTGATCATTGGTATCTGCGTGCCGGATCTCGGCTAAGCGATCACGGTAACTCAATCGTGTTTCAGACTCCCTACGGTCCATTCGACGGAAACAGCTGGGAACGGCTATGTCAGCTCGTCTTTAAGCGCAAGTTCACGGACGACGGCTACACCCACATTCCGGCTACTCCCGGCGACTACGGTCTAGAAGGTTTCACTAAGACAACAGGTTATGGATATCAGTGCTACTGCCCAGATAAGGTCTATCCGGCGAAAGACCTCTATGAGAAGCAGCGGGACAAAATCACGACAGACCTGAAGAAGCTTCAGACCAACACAACCGAGCTGACGAGGGTGCTGGGAACGACCAAGCTGCGGCGATGGCACTTGGTGACGCCAACCATCGCTCACAACGACCTCATCAAGCATGCGCAGGCGAAGGAGGCCGAGGTTCGCGGGTGGAACCTGTCAATTTTGGCCCCGGACTTCCAAGTGCTGGTCCACGACGCTGACCACTACGCGACAGAGATTCAGGAGATGAAGCTAGCCGTCGGTCAGGCACTGGATTTCGGCAGCCTGCCTGCGGTCTTGCCCGACCTGAACGGTAATTCCGAGATCTACGAGAAAAACATCATGCGCAAGACGCGGGCGCGACTTGCGCAGGCTCCGGCCGACAAGCTGGAAAGTCGCGTTACTCGCCTTTACGCGAAGACTCTGCGAGAGTTCCTTGACCACGGCTCCTACCTAAAACGGATAAACGACACGGCACCAACCGTGCATTCAAGACTTGCGCGGCTCATAAACGGGTACGAAGCTGAAGTCGATGAAAGGTGCTTTACCTGGGAAGGAACACCCCAAGAGCTGACCGACAAGATTCGCGACGGCCTTACCGCGCGCATAGTCAGGGAGCTAGCCCCCTCTATTGGGGAAACCGACGCCGCAGACATCGCCCGCATGATCGTCGCAAGGTGGATTGCAGTTTGTGAGGTTGACTATGACTGAAGCCGTGGCCTTCGAGTCTAGACGTCTGCGCTTCGTCCGACGGCCGTCTCCAGTGCTGGTGGAACACCGGCCGCTCTACAAGATCACGCAGCTGCTTCTGGTTCTGCAGATGTCGTCTCGTGGTGGTAAGTCAACGCTGCCGCGCCTGCACCTGTTCAACTGGGCATTGAAGAGTACCGACCGGATTCAGAAATTGGTCGACGCCGCGAAGGCCAAGGTATTGAACATGACGGCGTGGGGCTTCGACCCCGCTCTAGCTATCGCCATTCGGTTTGCCGTGGCCGAGAGTTTGATCGACACCACGTCAACCGGATACCAATTGACCGAAAAAGGCCGAGCCTTCGTTACCGAAGTCCTTAAGGATACCGACGCCTTCACGCCCGAGCGCCAGCTTCTAACGCAGATCGGTAAAGACATCACTGAAGGCATGGTCGAGAAAGTTGCGAAGGGATGGGAGTCGGCATGAAGATCAAAGCAGTAAAACTAAGAATCACCGCAGCCCAAGGCGAGTTCGGCTTCAAGTTTGAATTCAGCCGTGGCCTAACCGTCATCCGGGGTAGCAATTCGAGCGGCAAGAGCACGCTCTACAACACCCTAATCTACGGCTTGGGCATGGAAGAGCTAATCGGCGGCAAGGGCGAGAAGGTGCTGCCTTATGCGGTCAAAGAGTATTTCGTGCATGGCGCTAGCCACGTCGCAGTGGAGAGTTCCGAGGTTCTTGTCGAGCTAGAGAATGCCTCTGGGAGTTGCGTCACGTTGCGTCGGGCAATTCGCGATTCCGTGCGCCAGTCCAAGTTGATGGAGGTTTTTGAGGGCGCCCATCTCACGGATGGCACTGAACTGGGTATGCCGCGGCCGACCTACCTCTTTGATCCAGGCAGCGCCCAGAAGCACGAAGGGTATTTCCAGTTCCTCGAAGGGTTCATGGGCTACCAACTGCCACAAGTCCCAGCGACGAATGGCGGCATGGCCAAGCTGTATCTTCAGACGATCTTCGCCGCGCTCGCCGTGGAGCAGAAGCGTGGGTGGACTGACTACATCGCTAATATCCCCTTCTTCGGAATTCGCGATGCCCGCATTAGGGTCACCGAGTTCCTTCTGGGCCTGGGAGTCTTCGAACGACAGGCTAAACGAGCGGCACTCGACACCGACTCCATGGCGATTGACTCTGACTGGCGCAAGGCCTACGACACTCTGCGGCAGGCCGCAACTGCAAACGGAATCGTCATTGAAGGTCTGTCTGCCACGCCAGTCTCAATGTTCGACCCCGCGACCGTCCTTCTCGTGAAGTCCGATGGTAACATCAAGACCACTCTGCTCGACCAAGTCAGCAACCTTCGCGCCGAACACAATGCGCTGGGAGCGAAGGCGGAGGCATACAGAAAGGCCTCGGGCGCAGAGGCTTTACAAGAAATCGAGGTTGCCTCATCCGAACTGCAACGGCTCAGCGTGCTGCACGAACGTGCGACCACGAATCTGACGTTACAGAAAGCTGCCTTGGATGAACTGCGCCTCCTTCTAGCCGAAGCCAGCGAAGATCTGGAGCGGAACAAGACGGCTCTGAAGCTGCGGAATCTTGGCGCTCAGATGGAGATAGAGGTCGCGACAGACCATTGCCCGACCTGCCATCAGGCAGTCGACGACACGCTGCTGCTCGGCATCGTGACAGGTCCGCTGATGGACCTGAACACCAACATCGACTATCTCGATAGCCAGCGGAGGATGCTGCAAAACCAAATCAACGGGGCGGCAGAGGAAATTCGCCAGTCAGAAATTACCGTTGCCGACGTAGCTCGTCGTTTGGCGGCAACTCATGACTTCTGCAACTCGCTACGCGGCGACGTGAGCACCGGTATGACGGAGTCTCGCGCCATCGTCCGCCGACAGATTCAGATCGAACTAGAACTGTCGAACTTGCAAGCACTCAACACGCAGGCGGAAGCTCTCATGCTTACCTTCGCGGAGATTGCCGATCGTCTGGCAGCGAACCAACGCGACAGGCGGGCTCTTCCTAAAGAGACCTACAGCGATGTTGACTTATCTAGAATCTCGCTCTTCGAGAAAAACTTCAGAGGCAATGCCAGTTCCTTCGGTTATGAAAGTGCAGACATTGACGACATTCGCATTAGCTTGGATACGTTGACACCTATCCTCTCGGAGCTCGAGCTGCGCGAGATTCTACGTCCGAAGGTGCAGACAAGCCTAACTGCGGACTCGAGCGCGAGCGACTTCGTCCGCCTCATCTGGAGCTACTTGCTGGCGCTGTACCAAACTTCGGCGACGCGCGAGTTCGAAGGGCAGCACCCCGGGCTCCTTCTGATGGATGAACCTGGCCAGCATTCGATGCGTTCAGCCAGTCAGCGCGCGCTACTTCAACTGCTAATCGCGCAGCCCGGCCTTCAGGCCATCGTTGCCGCGTCGTTCGATGAGGACGAGTCGGTCTTCATGACAGCAACAGCTGGACTGGAGTTTCACTTGATCCAATGGGAAGGCAAGGTCATCCAACCCCTAGTCGCATGAGAGGAACGATCTATCAAAGCGACTTAGCCGCGTGGGTTCGTACTGTCAGGACGTCTTCTCGCTTGCGACATCGAGCGCCCGCCGAGTGCTAAAGTCGTTGCTGGTACCATCGGTGCGAACGACGAAGAAGCATGAGGTGTGGCCTGGGTGATCCTGGTCGCTGCGTCGCTCAAAGTGCGACACGCCAGTTCCCGCTTTGCTCGGCTGATCAGCATTCAAGACCGAGTCATATACTTCCAGCAGAGACGCCAAGTCATTGTGATCGGTCGGGTCAGAAATCCGCGAGCCATCTCGGTACCGGGCAAGCATCTTCTTGAAGTGATCCACGGCATCGCCTTTTTTAGACCAGCTGCGCCCGTTGGAAAGGATGATAGGCTTGGCTTTACCCACGGCTCCCCCTCAAAGCCTGATTGCTTATCGTATAGCCTGTGCATAGGCTAGTCGGATGCTACCAGAAACGTTTGACATTTACCTTCGCTGACAGCAGTTGGCGCACCGGTCATTCAGAGGCGGGCGGGACGATCGGCAGTTTTCAGCTGCGGATTCAACCCGTTGATGCAACGAAAAGTGGACGTGAGACGACGTTATCCGGGGCAAGTGAAGCCTTCGGACAATCCGGTCGGTACAATCCATGGGCCGCCATCACGCTAGGCGCTCTACGCTTTAACGACGAAGATAACTTTAAGTGACATCAACTATGCCCAACTCTCGCCATAAGCGCTACTCAGCATTTCAAGAGTTTTTAAACTCCGCGCCAACGACGTTCGAGGCACTGTGCGATCTCAATCCGACAGCTAAGCGGCTTAACGATATTTACAGTTTGTGCGTTACTCCCGGGGGCCGGCTAGGAGGAAACAACCGGCGCCAGTTCGAAGTTTTCTTTGGTGCCCGACCGTACGATGAACATGAAGGCTTTGACCGTTCGTTTCGGCCGACGATGAAGTTGCTCGCGGAGCAAGGCGCAACTTTAGAGTTTGTGCGAGATGATCTCGGCAGAGTCCACGTAACCCTGTACCCGGCAACTAGTGAGGGGATGAAACCTTTGGAGGACGCCCTTGAACTCGGTGTCGTCGACGACGCAGCTGAATTCGCGAAGGACACAATCCTTGCGCGCTACTTCCGAGTGCTCATAGCCTATATGCAATGTACTTGCTTAGATGGTCTGCCAACTATGTGGGACCGATGGACTGTGGCTAAGCTCCGATTCCTACATCGACGCAGTGTGGATGGTCGGATGCACGATTCGCGGATTTCCATAGCTGCGCGGGAGATCGTCAAATGGGGATTCACCGTTGGTTTTAGTGGAGTCCTATTGGCAACTGTCCAGTGGGTGTTCTCTAGAGGACAGCCGACTATAGTGGAAGTTTCCGCAGAGCCTCCTCACACTCAGCAACAGCGCGCGGATCTCATTAGCCAGGGAAAAGAAAGTGCCAAGCGGCTCGACGCCATAGAACGCTCCCTTCGGGACATACGCGTTCGACTGGACGCGCCTCTGGTTGCGGAGCCGGTGCCATCGCCTTTCGCGAAGAAAATAGCGGCCGACCGAGACTTGCGAAACACTGCTAAATAGGAGTTGCGCCAATCGAACATGATGGAGTTGCCCCTGCAACCCAAGACACGAGGACGCCGTTAGGTTTTAGAGAGTCCTCGCGTCCTCAGATACGTGGGACCACTCCAACCGGCGACCGGCCGCCTTCGCGAAAAGTGGTAAATTCATACGAAAACCATACCTACGAGAGAGCATATGGGCCGAGCCATGATCTGCGTCGGCGACACTACGACGCACGGTGGGCGCGTGCTGGAGGGCAGCGCAATCGCCACCATTGACGGGAAGCCCATCGCGGGCGTGGGTCACAAGGTACTTTGCCCTCAGTGCAAAGGCGTCTTCCCCATCCTCCCCGCCACCGGGCGGCGTTACCCGCACCAAATTACGGGCCGCGACACCGCCATCCAAGGCATGAAAACCGCATGTGGCGCCACGCTCATCGCCAGCCAATCGGCCACGACACTAGACGACGTCGGCGCGGGCGAAGCAATGACTGGCGGTGCCGTCGCTGCCGCTACAGGGCTGGCCCCATCCTCGACGCTCTGCCTTGAATGCCTGAAGTCTGCGGCCGAAAACGCCGCGACGATGATTGCGCGCGGATAGGCTCATGACGAACGTCTCAATCGAAGCGTTTTTCTCCCAGCGACAACAGCAGGTGACCATACGAGCACACCTGTATGCGCTCGTCGACGGCTTACTGCTCGCGGATGCAGCCGGCGGCTCCGCGCCGCAACGATCTCAAGCAGCAGTCGCACTGTTCGACGGCACACCAGACGCGTCGCTCGCCGAAGCGGGTCCATGGCTGCTCGCCTGGGAGCAAGCATCCAGCAGCATTCGACACGCGCTCTCTGCAATGGCCGCTGGCCCGACTGGCGTATCGTGGTTGATCAGTGCCTACCCGATCGAATCACTGGCCGACGAGCTGCGTCATCGACTCGACGTGCGTTTGCCGGATGGGCGCATGGCGCTATTTCGGTTTTACGACGCGCGCATAGCCGCCGACATGGCATCACTGATGACCTTCAGTCAGCGCATGCAGTTCTTTGTCCCGACCTTTGACTGGCTCGTCGAATTGAACGGAACACTGAAGGGAGTACATCCGCATGCTTGAACTGACAGACGAACAGGTCGCAGGTCTTGCCGAGATCGATGCACGCGGATACGTCGAGCGCATCCGACAGGATCTCGTCAAAGGGGATCCGAAGTTAGCAGACGACGACAAGCTGCCGACGCGCCTCTGGAAGGCGTACCTCGCTGCTATTCGGCTCGACATCCAGTCCGACGAGAACGTGGCCGCTTTTCTCCGAATCGAGGCGTACGCACCGAATTTTTACGAGAAGCCAGCGATACGCGCGTGGCTAACCCGGCCCGGCCGCTCGGCCGATGAACGCTTCCGTGATTATCTTCGCGTCATCAAATGGCGTATCGACCATCCGAAATACACTGAGGGAGATCGAAATGGCGGGACTGGCAGTGCCGATAATCGAGGGAGCAGCGGTGGAACTTGGGCCAGTATTGGCGCGAGTTGGCGCCGCCTTGTTGGGCGGGACGGCGGTGGCAGGAACGGCGAGCCTATCGGGTGACACGACAAAGGATCAGAGCAGCACAACGCCAGCAGTGCGCGCCCTTCCTCGCACTGGAGAAAAGTGTAAGCAATGCCCGCCCGAGCAAACCGGTGTGCCGGCACGTCGGCGCTACCACATGAATCGTGAACCTCGGGAGTATCAAGGCCGCATCACCGGCCGACCGTACAGTGTCGAGGAAGGATGGAGCGAAGAATGGGCATGGCTCGGCACGGATTTCGACGGGTTCCAGCAACCGGAATGCCTCTTGCAGGAAGCGAAAGGTGACTATGATCAGTTCTTCGATCCTCAGACGAAGAAGCCGGTTACATGGTTCAAAGGGCTTTCCAAAATCACGGTTGAGATAGAAGAGCGCGCGATGAAGGTGCATGCAAACCCGCCCACCAAACTCCAGTACTATTTCCAGACTCCGCTAACGATGTCCTATTTCCGCACCACGCTCGCGGAAAACGGAATTCCCTACGTCGTCACTGGTTGACCATGAAAATCACTTCCCGCTTTCGAGATCCGCTGCATGATGCGTCGAACCTGCCGACCGTCTTTGAACAACTCGGATCGATCGCCGAGGCGATACATGCTAGCGCCCCCCGGTTCGCGCAATGGTTCCTGACCGGCGACTCAAAAGAAGAAGCGCATCTGTATCCGGCGTTTGAGAACTGGACTCCAACGACTGCCGCACTGGCAGTATTGCGGACCGAGTTCGAAGGAGCAGAGCACCGACCGCAGATCATCTCTTTGTGGGACGGTGGCGACGATCAACGCACTGGCGCGGTATTGACCTATCTCGTCGCAGCCAAGGAGCGACCGAAAAAGATCGAAGCCGACTTCAACGACGAGCGCGAATTTTCCGCCGAGCAAGTCGCTGCAATCGTCGAAGCTATCGCCCGACAGACGAACCCGGCATACGTGACCGTCGAGCCGCAGGGTTATGCCGACAAGCAGGTGTTCGACGACAAACCCGGCGTCGGATGGATGCTATACCTACCAAAGCCAATCACGTCGCAACAGGTGCCCGAAGCACACTCCCTTTTGCCTGTTACCATAGACGGGAAGCAGATCGGTACGATCATCGTCAGCGTAATCGACGCCCCATTCTCGATGGACAACCCCGGCCATATCGAAACCGCGAACCGAATAGAGATTCGTCTCGTCGACTTGGACCTTCTGCCGAGATACACGGACGTCTGACCTCTAAGATTTTGCCGCTCTATCGCCAGGTGCGAGTCGAGCGGACGAGGTTGCCACGCAGTCGACGGCTGGAGCGGCCCACTCAATCTGGGCGCTCCGTCAAGCTCTCCCTCCAGTTTCCCGTGAAGCCGAAGCGCGGTGCAGGTATCGGTTCCGAAAACCAGAAATCGGTGTACGCAGCCACATTCGGAGCCACAAACCAGTGTGCACGCCCATCCTCATCAAGTGCCCACCAGCGCGCTCCCTTGGGAGCCCTCTTCCAATCAATTTGAGCATTCACCACAAGCGCCTCCCGTGAGTTTCCTCAATATCTTAGGCATCCAAATCAAAACAAGGAAGATTGCAGTTCGATATCGCATCCACTTGTTATTCACGAAAAGCAAGCTTGTCCCGGCAAAGCAAGTGCGCGGCTGCTCCTGGCACGAGTGGGCAGCCGCACCGTCAACCGCTTTAGAACAACCCAGCCGGCTCTGCGCCGACGTCCCAGCTCGAAATGATCACCTCGCGGCGGCTTGCGGCCTCCAGGCCAACCGTGTACTGGATCGGCACTGTTTCGATATGGAATCCATCGAAAACGCGCCGGATCTCCGGGTGATCATTCAGGCTCACGATCGCACGGCCCTTGAGCGTCCGTAGACGCTCGGCCATCTTCTCGTATTGATTGGACAGAAACGCTACGCCATAGCCGGCCGTGTCGAGATACGGCGGATCCAAGTAGAACGTAAGCGCTCTTTGAAGGACGCCATTGCACGACGAGGCTGATTCACCGAGGCTACGTGTCCATGTTCAATGAGCGTGGACAGGTGTGCATGAACGAGCAACACGGAGGTTTGCAGAGCCGGTTGGTGGCCGATCGCAAGCGAGACGGACGGCGCAAGTACGACGAGGATGCGAAGCGCGAGTTGATACAGGCGTGTCTGAAGCCAGGGGTGTCGATCGCGCGGACGGCCATGGAGCACGACATCAATCCGAACCTCGTTCGGACGTGGATTTCCAAGTATCAGCGCGAACAAGCCGCGGGCGAGATAGCCAGCTCCGCGGCGGAGCCGTCACGAGAGGCTCGCGTCGAGTTGTCGACGGCTTCCGTGCCTGAGGAATCAGCCTTCATGCAGGTCGTCACCTCTGCGGCTGCCCCCACTCCGGCTAAATCGGCTGCGGTGTCCTCGCTGAAGGTGCACTTACCAAACGGCGTTTCCTTGGAGCTGAGCCAGGCGAACTTCGATGAACTGACGATGCTCGTCCAGATGCTCGGGAGGCTGCCGTGTTCCGGTTCGACGTAAGCGCGAATTTAAGCGCACCTAGAATTCCCGGATGAATGCGCGCAGGCTTGCGTCCGCAACCACAACTTGCGGACGCAACCTATGACAGAGAACGAAGTTGATTTCTTTCCGCTGCGGGTGACGGGCGTGACCGCCACCGGCAAGCGACGCTTTGATCCAGAGGGTAAGCGCAAGCTGATCGAGGCCTGTATGCAGCCAGGTGCGTCGATTGCCGGACTTGCGCTGAAGGCCGGCGTCAACGCGAACCAACTGCATAAATGGATTCACTTGCGCGAGCGTACGAGCGGGACTGCGCTGACGACAACTCGTAAGCCGGCGCCATCGGCATTCGTACCGGTCGTGACCGTCAACGACGTGATGTCCGTGGCGCAGCGCGCACCCGCGCCTGAATCGCCGAAGAAGAACCACTCGATAAGCTCCGCCGTGCAGGCTCGACTTTCGGCGCAGTTGCCCAATGGCGTGACGCTGCGACTCGAATGCGCAGCGCACGATGCCGCCCTCGTGCGAGCGATGATCGAAGCATTGGGAGTGCGCTAATGTTTCGGCTCGACGCCGAATTGCGGGTCTACTTGCACCGCGATGCGATTGATTTCCGAGCCG
Source organism: Burkholderia glumae LMG 2196 = ATCC 33617 (assembly GCF_000960995.1). NCBI lineage: Bacteria > Pseudomonadati > Pseudomonadota > Betaproteobacteria > Burkholderiales > Burkholderiaceae > Burkholderia > Burkholderia glumae. The sequence goes on from NZ_CP009435.1 coordinate 162,897, forward strand.
GCATCAACAGCCTCGTGATGCTGGTCGAGCAGTCGTTACAGCTCGATCCGTTCGCGCGAGCGATATTCGCGTTCCGCAATCGCAAGCGCAATCGGGTCAAGCTGCTGCTGTATGAGCGCACCGGCTTCTGGCTCATGTTAAAGCGTCTTGAAGCGGACCACTTCGTCTGGCCCCACCGAGAGCAAGCGGTGATCGAGTTGACGACCGAGCAGCTTCACTGGCTGCTCGACGGCATCGATATCGACGCCATGCAGCGACACCCGGCGCGCCGGTATCGTCATGCGAGTTGAAGGCGGCGCCAACTGATGTTGTCGGTAAACAACGCGCGCGACGGTTGTTGCCCATTTCCGTAAACCCACTGGGCGCGCCGCTCCGGTATGGTGAGCGGCATGGACGAACATGACTTCTCGCAATTGCCGTCGGCCGCTCAGGCCTATATCCGAGAACTGGAGGCGCGCAACCGACAACTAGGCGAACGCATCGCCCAGTTGGAGGAGCAGTTCCGCTTGGCGCAGAGCAAACGCTTCGCACCGAGCAGCGAGAAGCTGAAGGACCGCGTATTCGACGAGGCCGAGCAGATGGCTGCGGCAGCGCCATCGGAGGACCCCGACGACGACGCGTTCGCGTTGCCGGACACAGGGCTGCCCGCACCCGATGAGCCAGAGCGGGGCAAGCGAGGCCGCAAACCGTTGCCGGCCGAGCTGCCGCGCCAGCGCATTGAATACGATCTACCCGACGATGAGAAGGTCTGCCCCTGCTGCCGCAGCGCGATGCATCGCATGGGCGAAGAAGTCAGCGAGCAACTGCACTTCGAAGTGAAAGCCTCTGTGCTGCAGCACGTTCGCTTCAAGTACGCATGTCGCCACTGCGAGCGCAATGCCGAGAGCACGCCGATCGTGACCGCCCCGATGCCGGCGCAGCCGCTGCCGGGCAGCAATGCGAGCGCAGCGCTCATCGCCACCGTGACGGCGGGCAAATATGTCGATGGCACGCCGCTATACCGCATGGAGGATGCGCTCTCGCGCGCGAACATCGCGGTGGGCCGCGGCACGCTGGCCAACTGGATCATCCGGCCCGCTCAACTGCACTACAGCCGACTGTACGAGGCCTTGCGCCAAACGCTGCTATCGCAACAGTTGATTCACGGCGACGAGACGACGGTGCAGGTTCTCAAAGAACCGGGCAAGACCGCGCAAAGCACCTCGTATATGTGGGTCTATCGCAGTGCCGAGCAATGCGAGCAGCCGGTGGTGCTGTTCGACTACCAGCCAGGGCGCGGCCAAGAGTATCCGCAAGCGTTCCTGGCCGGATACACGGGCATGCTGATGAGTGACGGCTACGCTGCGTGGCGCACGCTCGACGCAGCGACGCACTTGGGCTGCCTTGCCCACGCCCGTAGGGCGTTCGTCGATGCGCTCAAAGGTCAGAAGAAGCCCGGTGGGCGTGCGGCACAGGCTCTTGAGTACTTCAAGGCGTTGTATCAGGTCGAGACGCTCGCCAAGGGCGGTCTGCCCGAAGGAGAAACCCGCGACGATTACACGTACCGATTACGCCAGGAACATAGCGTGCCGTTGCTCACTGCATTCAAGACCTGGCTGGACGAGCAGGCGCCACACGTGTTGCCCGAAAGTCTGCTGGGCAAGGCGATCAGCTATACGCGCAATCAATGGGAGTATCTGAGCCGCTACGTCATCGACGGCCGCGCCCCAATCGACAATAACGTTATCGAACGCGACATCAGGCCCTTCTGCACAGGCCGCAAATCTTGGCTGTTCAGCGACACGGTCGCTGGCGCGAAGGCGAGCGCAATGGTCTACAGTCTCATGCTCACGTGCCGCGCATGCAACGTCGAGCCGTATGCCTACCTGCTTCATGTGCTCACCGAACTGCCTCAGCGAGCCCCGGATGCCGACATCACGGACTTGCTGCCGTTCAACTTCGCGAAACGGCAAACGGCTACACCGCCGCCGCCTTGATCGATCGAGCGCATAGCTTCGGCCCGACCGTCAACGTGTGGCGAATTGAGCGCTTACGGTTCGACGAAGGGCTGAAGGTCTACCTGCATCGCGATCCGGTCGACTTCCGCATGGGCATCAACGGGCTGTCGATCCTGGTCGAACAGGCGATGCGCCTGAACTCAATGACCTCGGCGCTGTTCGTCTTCGGCAACCGCCGTCGTGATCGAGTCAAGATCCTCGGCTGGGGCGGCAACGGTTTCTGGTTACTGCTCAAGCGACTCGAAGCCGACCGCTTCGTCTGGCCGAACGGTGGCGACACGATCACGATCAGCACCGAGCAGTTGCACTGGCTGCTCGACGGCATCGACCTGGCCGTGATCCAGAAGCATCCCCAGCGATATTACGCGCGGATGAGCTGAACACCACGCAGGTGGCGTGGTCTAATTGGCCATGCCGAACAGCCCCGTCATGCCGAGTGTTGAGCAATACCAGGCACTGCTCGCCGAACGCGATGCGCTGCGCGGTGAGCTTCGGCTCGTGACGGCTCAGCGCGATCTGGCCGAAGAGAAACTGCGGGCCTACAAGCACGAACTGTTCGGCGCCTCGAGCGAGGCGCGCCATGCCGACCAGCTCGGCCTGTTCAACGAAGCCGAGGCGCTGGCGACGACTGCCGACGCGCCCGCGCGCGAGGATATGCCCGGTACATCGGTCGCGGCCCACACGCGAGGCAAGCGCGGGCGCAAACCACTCGATCCGAATCTGCCGCGCGAGGTCGTGCGGCACGAGCTGCCCGAGTCCGAACGGTTCTGCGCCCATGACGGCCAGGCCCTCGTCGAGATCGGCGTGGAAACGAGCGAACAGCTCGACGTGATTCCCGAGCAAGTGCGCGTCGTTCAGCACCAGCGGGTCAAGTACGCGTGCCCATGCTGCGATCTCGGCATCAAGGTCACGCTGGCGCCGACGCGCATCATTCCGCGCGGGCTGCTCACGGAATCCGCGCTGGCGTGGATCATCACCGGCAAGTATCAGTACGGCATGCCGCTGTATCGTCAGGCCACACTGCTGCGTCGCTTCGGCGGTGACATCTCGTCGAATACGCTGGCCGCCAGCGTGGTGCGGGTAGGTCTGGCCACGCAGCCGGTGATCAACCTGATGCGCGACGCGCTGCTCGAATCGAACTTGATCTACGGCGACGAAACCACGTTCCAGGTGCTGAAGGAACCAGGACGAAGGCCGCAGACGAAGAGTTACCTGTGGGCGCAGGTCAACGGCTCGGGGCCGTCCGTGCGGATGTTCTCCTACTCGCCCGGGCGCGGTGCTCAACATGCGCAGAAGCTGTATGCCGGTGTACAGCCCGGCACTGCGCTGATGACGGATGGCTACGAGCTCTATAACGGCATCGCCCACGATCACCAGCTCGTGCATCTCGGATGCTGGGCACACGTGCGCCGCGGCTTCATCAAGGCCGAGGAGTCGGTGCCGAAGGCGGCACGCTCACCGGATCTGCTGGCCACACGCTTCGTGGCACTGATCGGCAAGCTGTTCGCGGCCGAGGCGCGCAGCGCGAAGTGGGAGTCTGAACGTCGGCGACGGCTGCGCGCCCGGTACAGCGCCCGCGTGCTCGTCATCATCGAGCGCATGCTAATCGAGCATCTGCCGGGCGTCGTGCCGTCGAGTTTGCTCGGCAAGGCATTGCAGTACATGAACGGACAGTGGCCCAAGCTGGTCCGCTACGTCGAGAACGGCAACTGGCCGATCTCGAACAACCTGTGCGAGAACGCGATAAGGCCGTTCGTCGTCGGCCGCAAGGGCTGGCTGTTCTCTGATACGGTCGCCGGTGCGCAGGCCAGTGCCAACCTGTACTCCCTCGTCGAGACGTGCAAGGCGAACGGCATCGAGCCGTATCGCTATCTGGTCTGGCTGTTCACCAGGTTGCCGCTCGCTGCAACCGCCGACGACTACGCCGATCTCATGCCTTGGAGAATGTCTGCTGGCCTCAACCGCTGAGGGGCGTCGTTAAAAGACCGCGTACAGTAGAACAGCGTATGCGGGCGATCGTATCGATCGATGCACTCGGCCCAATCCAGACGCTCGATGTACGCGCCAGAGAGCCGCAGATGTGCCGCCGACAGATCCTCTTCCAGCCGGATCAGGTGTAGAAGTTCAGACTTGATCTGACAGTAAGGCCTTGCCAAGAGGCGGGGTTACCCGTTTTGATAGAGGTGCGAATCTTCATCAAAACAGCGCGCAAGCGCCAAGGAGTAACCCCGTGAGTAGTCTCAACCAAAATGTCATCCGCCACAAGATCGGTCTGCTGAATCTGGCCGCCGAGCTGGGCAACGTGTCGAAAGCCTGCAAGGTGATGGGGCTGTCGCGCGATACGTTCTACCGCTATCAGAACGCCGTGGCCGAGGGCGGCGTCGATGCCCTGTTCGACAGCAATCGGCGCAAGCCGAATCCCAAGAATCGAGTCGATGAAGCGACGGAAATCGCCGTGCTGGCCTATGCCATCGAGCAGCCCGCCCACGGGCAGGTTCGGGTCAGCAACGAATTACGCCGGCGCGGCATTTTCGTGTCTGCATCCGGCGTTCGTTCGATCTGGCTGCGTCACGCGTTGTCGTCCTTCAAGCTGAGGCTCGTGGCGCTGGAGAAGCAGGTCGCTGAAAAAGGCATCGTGCTGAGCGAGGACCAGGTGGCCGCGCTGGAAAGAAAGCAGGACGACGATGTGGCTCATGGCGAAATCGAAACCGCTCATCCCGGCTATCTGGGCTCGCAGGACACGTTCTACGTGGGCACGATCAAGGGCGTAGGCCGGATTTACCAGCAGACCTTCGTCGACACCTACAGCAAAGTGGCGATGGCCAAGCTGTACACGACCAAGACGCCGATCACGGCGGCCGATCTGCTCAATGACCGGGTGTTGCCGTTCTTCGAGGAGCACGGCATGGGTGTGATCCGCATGCTGACCGATCGAGGCACGGAGTATTGCGGCAAGCCGGAATCGCACGATTATCAGCTGTACCTGGCGCTGAACGACATCGAGCACACCAAAACCAAGGCGCGACATCCGCAGACCAATGGCATCTGCGAGCGGTTCCATAAAACCATCCTGCAGGAGTTTTATCAGGTCGCGTTCCGCCACAAGCTCTATCTGACGCTGGCGGAACTGCAGGTCGATCTCGATACTTGGCTGATGTACTACAACGGCGAGCGAACGCATCAAGGTAAGATGTGTTGTGGTCGCACGCCTTTGCAGACGCTCATCGCGGGCAAGGAGGTGTGGAAGGAGAAAGTGAGCCACCTGAATCTGATCTGACAGTCACGCACCGTCGGAACGGGTAACTGTCAGATCGGGTCGCGACTTCTACAGATCAGGTTCAAGCTCGGCGGGGCGGCCGTCCTCGTGCCGAACGTCTGCCCCTCCAGCTTGCCGCCAAAGCAACTTTTCTGCAGGTAATAGAACCTCGCCGCACGCTGGATATCGGTGAGACTTTCCGGGACTGTCTGCTTGAGCCATTCAAACACCTGACGGCTCGTCAGCGCCCATTTGAACTGGCGTACAAACTCCTCCAGATGGTGCTGCACCACCCGATACAGGTTGATCAGTTCCCCATTGATGTCGTTGATCACCTCGACCTTGGCCGGCGGCCGAAGGAAGTACAGCGCCGCCCCGCCCGCGAACACCTCGACGTAGCACTCGTGCGCAGGAAAGCGGGGAATCAGGATGTCTGCCAGACGGCGCTTGCCGCCGAGCCAGGGAATGATGGGTTCCGCCATTGTGAAAGCCTTTTTTTAAACTTGGTGTAGAATCCGGCCCGCCTACCGGTAGGTAACAGGGCCTTGGCTGACTCACTGGCACGCACAGTGGAAAGGCGGCCGGTCGACATGTTCCCGCACGTCGTCCGACCGCCCTGTTCTTCCTCAGCGCTTTTGCGCGATCAAAGTGACTTGTCCGCCTCCCCTCCTCGCGCCATGCCCGCGCTGACGGTAATGTCCGGCGAGACCGCAAAGCGCGTGATCTCCGCCGTCTGCTTGTCCGCCCGCGACGACGATCCAAAGAAATACTCCTTCGAGCCGATCACCATCGTGATCAGCACGCCGAGCAACGTGTCGAGCGTGCTTTTCACGACATCGGGCATCCGGATCTCGCCGATCGCCAGATAGAACTCCAGCCCGATCACCACGAACAGCGCCACCGTGTACATGTAGGCTAGATTCCGCGCCGTGTGATCGTGCTCGGACGCCGCATACTGCCGAGCGCCGGCGCGATCGTCGGCCGCGACCTTGTCGGCCTGCACCTGGATCCCGGCCAGATTCTCCGCATGCGCGAAACCCGCCTGCCGCATCTTCAACTCGAAGTCGGCGTCGGCCTGCTTTAGCGCGAGCAACTGCTCGGGCGTCACCGACTGACCGGACAGCGCCGACGTCACCGCCTCGACCGATCCATCGCCCAGGCCGAGCCGGTCAGCGATCGCCGAGGCGGCCATTGCCGCCACACCCGGCACGCCCCCCGTCAATGCGGTGACGAGCCAGGGCGCCACCGTTTTCAAAATGTCGAGCATGCTCACACTCCCAGCGCACGGTTGAGTTGCCAGCCATACTCGAACGCCTCGTTCTCCGGGCGACGCTCGGCCAGCTCGATATAGAACACCGACTGCTGCGCGGCAATCATGCCGTACAGCACGCGATGCCCGTCCGCCCCTCGCTGCTGCAGGAACGCCTTCAGCGCCGCGAGGGTCATCGGGCCGATCCCGCCATCGGCCGCGATGTCCGGGAACGCCTTGCCGCCCTGGTTCAACACGTTGAGCGCCCGCTGCATGAACTTCACCCCGGTTGCCGGCCCCGCGTTCACGCCGATATCGAACAGCTTCTCGGCCAGCGTCGTCGAGATCGCGTCGATCTGGTCGAATTTCGGTCGCGACCAGTAGCGCGACGCGTAGATCGCGATGGCCGTTGCGCGCGGCATGTCCTTCATCGCGCCGAGGTAGCCGTTCGCCCGCGCCTCGGCGGCCGTCACGCCCCACATCGTCCCCTCCAGCTTGCCGAGATACCAATTCCCCCGGTCGCTCGGATCGTTCGAAAAACCGCCCTCGCGCCCGATCAGCGCGTCGATCTTCGCCGTGACATTCATGGCTTTCCCCCTCGGCCAATGGCCAGTTCCAGCGTTTCGATACGCTGCTGTTGCAGTCGATTGAGCACGTCCGCCTCGTTGACGTGCGTGAAGACCCAGACGATCGAGCCGACGACGAAGGCTTGCACCGCCCCGAGACCGATACCGAGCACCCACACAGCGCCCGTCGCCCGGTTCCTCATGGCGTCGACCTTCCGGTCGACCTCGGCGATATCGCTGGCTTGGTCGAGCCGCGCACGCTCCTCGGCCTGCGACCGCGCCCACAGCAGCCCGACGTCCTCACGCACCGATTCCGCCCGCACGCGCATCTCGGCAAATCCGCGATCGAGATCCGCGAACGGCTGCACCGAGCGCTTGATGTCCTCCACGCTCGCCGCGACCGATCGCATCTGCTGCGTGAGCGTGGCGATCTGTACCGCCAGCCCCTCCTGCTTCTCGTCACCCATCCCACCCCCGTTGAAAAAAGAAAGGCCGCTCCGGTTGCCCGTGAGCGGCCTGCATCGTTCTCGTGTGGCGCGTTACGTCGGCGCCGGCACCACCAGATCGATTTTCTTGCCCGACTTCTTCTTGTGCCCCACCTTCGCCTTGCCCTTGTTTCCTCCATTCAACGTCACCACCGTGATCCAGCCCCGCGAGGCGAACGTGTGCTCGACCGCCTCGATCAGAAACTCTCCGTCGACTCCCTCTTTGAACCCTTTCAGCGCGATCGTCTTTTCGGCGGACAGGTCCGCCCGGCCGCGCATCGTCAGGCGGCTCGCCGACGTGTGCCGATTGAGCGTTTCGAGCCTCGACGTGGCGGCCGCCTTCGCCGCCTGCGGACTGGCGAAGGCGTGCCGCTCGGTATGAACCGCGGCCGCCCCTTGCGGCGCATCCGGATTGGGAATCGTCAGATCGATTTTCCTCCCCGTCTTGCGATCGTGGACCTTGGTGCGGACCGCCGCGAAGCTCGCGCGATCGGGGAAATTGATGTCATAGTCGAGCAGCAGCTCGGGCGTCAGGGTCACCACCGGCAACGGCTTGCCGCTCGCGCTCTTGCCGCCGCCTCGGGGCAGCACGATCAGCTTGCCGGCCTTGACCGTCGCCGTCGCTCCATACTGCCGGGCGAGTCGCGTCACGAAATGCAGATCGCTTTCGCCAAACTGGTCGATCCGAGGCACCACCACGTTGACATCGCACGCGGCCGACCACTTGTTGCGTCGCGCGACATCGCCGACGATGTCGGCCAGCCGCACGTTCGACCAGCTCCCGTAGCGCTGCGTCTTCGACGTCGCCCGCATGTTCGCAGGCTTGCCGCGAAACACCACGCTGGCCGGCGGCCCACGCAGCCCGACCTCGTCGACGGCATACTCGCCCAGCATCGACAGCCCCTGCCCCTCCCATCCCAGCGACACCTTGACCGTCGCGCCCTTGGGCGGGAATCGGATCCGGCCGTCGCGATCGTCGAGCGTGATCGTGCATTCGTCCGCATCCAGGCCAGGCTTGTCGACGGTCCGGATCTCCATGACCCGGTCCTGAATCACCTTGGTGACGTCGTCGCCGTTCGCGATAATCTGAAAGATCGCTTCCATCGCGCCTCGCTATGTCCAAAGCGACACGGTTTCGTCGCGCGGCGCCTCGATATCCGGCATGACAATCTCGACGCCCGAGGCGAACGGCTGCGGTCTCGCGGCAAGGCCGGGATTCGCCTCGTAAACAGCCTCTACCGTGCCCTGCAGCGTTCCGTACGCCCGATAGCACAAGGTATCGAGCACGTCCCCCTCAGACGTTCTTAAAATCTTCGCCATAGCGGCCAAACTCCACAGTGAAGGATTGCTTGCGGGGCAGACCATCGGCCAGCATGGCGTCCTGCTCCTCCTCGATCGTCTGCAGCAGCCAGCGGCCCAGCACTTCGCCGCTGCCCGTCGTGAGCCGCACCGGCTTCATGCGGCTGCCGATCGCACGCAGCTTGCTGATCTGCGTCGTGCCGGCACCCAGGGTGGGGAAGACGACGCCGGACAAGGTGATCGTCTCGCCGCCCTCGCTGACCGGCTGCAACGCCTCCTGCCGGTTCAAGCGCTCCTGCGTGGCGACGCGGTATCGCGTCGCCCGCCGAAGCTTCTCGAACGCGGCCGTGGACAGGTTGAAATGGAACGCGCTGCCGTCGTCGGCCGCCATCGTCATCAAGTGCGGCGTGCTCGACGTCGCACCATCGGCCAGCCCTGGTAACAACGAACTCAGGCTCGTCGCCTTGTCCGCGTCGGCCGCCGCCTTGTCCTTGATGCCGACCAAGCTCGAGAACTGGTTCACTGCCCCGCCAAGTGCCGATTTGACGCTATCGGCGGCCGAGCGAACGAGCGGAAAGCTCGAACTGTCCGCCATCTTCAGGATCGAGCCGACCGACGCCTGCGTGGCGTTGAAGCTGCGCGTCACGATCCCGACTTGGGGGAACAGATCACCAGCGACTGACATCGCGCTCTTGGCACCGGTCAGCAACTCGGCCGCGCTGCTGAGATTGCCGGTCGCGAGCTTTTGCAACGTCTCGACCGTTGTCGCGCTCGCGGCCCGGTTGCGATCGGCGACGCGCACCATCTGCCGGACGCGCTCCGAGGCGACACTCGCCTGCGTCGCGGCCGACGTGATCTGTCTGATCAGGTCCATGCTTTACCCTCATAGATGCGGCGCATCAAACATCGCCGAAAAGTTGGTTGTCTTGCGCTGCTGCTCGGCCATCATCCGCGTCAACGTCGGACTGACCCGCGCCAGAAACTTCTCGGCCGCGTCCGCCTCGTTGCTTTCCACACGTACATGGAAGACGGGCGCGAACGTGTTCGTCTGCTCGACGCGTAGGCCAGCTCGGGGCGTAGCGCGGTCGCCGGCACCTGCCACCGCCGCTTTCGCGACCGCCTCCGCGCTGACCGGCGGCTCGCTCGACTTATGCTCGAACACCTTGCGCGCGATCGCGCTCAATGCCTTGTCGCCCGCGAAGGTGCCGATCGCACCGCCAATCACGCCTCCCACGGCCGCGCCGATCGGACCACCGAAGGCACCGACTAGAGCGCCGATCTTCGCGCCCGCGAAGCCTCCGGCAAGGCTTCCGGCAATCCCGGCGAACTGCGTCGCCTTACGCTCGCGCGTTTCGGTACTCGACGCGACGGCATACGCGTCCTTCGCAGCGAAACCAACCTTCAGGACCGTCCCGGCCAGCGCGATCTTTCCGGCATAGGGCGCTACCTTGCCGAAGAGCGAGCGCCCGGCGCGCAGGGCACGACCGATGCGCCCGCCGCGCGCGGCACCACCTCCACCTGCCCGTCCCTTACCGCCGCTCGCCGGGACATCGGCCAAACCGCCCCCGCCGAGTCCACCCGCGCCTCCGGGCATGTTCACGACGAACACCCGCTGCACCCCGCCAGCCGAACCGGCGAGGGCATCGAGCGCCCTGCCCGCTGCACCGCCCTTTCCATCGCCACGGACGCCGGAGCCTCCCCCGCCACGGCCCAGAACCGTGCCGCGAGCGATATCGAACACACCGCGCCCGATGTTCCAAAGTGCCTTTGCCCCGCGATAGGCGACGGCCGCGCCGGCCACGCCAACCACCGCTGCCGTGACACCCGGCGCCTTGTCCGCCGCTTCGCGCACCGTGCCGCCGAGCCCCTTTGCCGCCTTCCCCGCGAGATCCGTGACCGGCCGCAACGCGTCGCCGATGCTGCGCATCGCGTCGTCCCACTGCTGGCCGACCTCGCTCCAGATCTGCTTGGACGTCTCGCGGCGAGCTTCGAGATCCTTCTGGATCTCGCCGCTTGCCTTCTGCGCGTTGGTCTTCAGCTCGTTGTACAGATCCGCGTTCTGCATGTAGGCCGTCAGCGCCGCCTTGACCTGCATATCGTTGAACAGATCGCCGGTCTTCATCGTCTCGGCGAACGCATCCATCTGCGCTTGCCGCTTCGCCGGATCCATCTCCGCATTGAACTGCTTGGCCGCGCCAGCCAGTTGCTTCGCCCTCTCCGGATCCACGCGCTCGATGTACGCACGAGCCAGCACAAACGACGCCTCCAGCGTCGACCAGCCTTTGCCGATCGCCTCGCGCATCTTCGCTTGGTAGTCGACCCCGGCTTTCGCGTAGTTGCGCTCGGTCTCCCCCGAGCCGATCTTCGAAAACCAGTTCTTGAGGTTGTTCGCAGCCTCGTCGGCGCCGCCGGCCGTCTTCATCTGCACCTGCAGCATGGAGCCCAACTGCGTGACGGAATCCTGCCCCGTGATGCCGATCTTCTTCATTTCGGCGAGCAGCACCGGGAACCACCGCGCCATGTCGACCGACTCGAACGACCCTTCCTTGCCGAGATAAGCGATCGCCTCCAGCGCTTTCGACATCTGACGCGGATCGACAATCTCTGCGTTCTGCTGGAGCGCCTGGATCATCTTCGCCGTCTCGACCGTTGTCGCGCCCTGCCCGATCGCAAACTTCGCGACCAGCGGCCCGAAGTTGAGCGCCCGGTCGAGATCCATGCCGCCCGCAACCATCTGGTTGATGGCGTCGGCCAGCTCGTTGCGGCCGATCCCGTTGTCCGCCGCATCCTTGCGGATGCGCACGCCCATCGCCGCCTCTTGCTGCGTGCGCGCGATGCCGGCCTTGATCGAGATGTCGCGAATGATCGCCTGATAGTTAGCCGCGATCGTCGCAGGCACCGCCACGGCCGCCGACAGCTTGACCGCGTCACCGATCACCCCGCGACCCGCTTCCTTGCCGGCTTCCATCCGCTCGAAACCGGCCGCCTTCAGATCGAGCCCCCGCGCCGTGCGCCCGAGTTGGGCATACGCGCGATCGAGCTTGCTCACCTCGACACCCGCGTCGCGCAACGATTTCAGGTTGCTGTCCAGCTTGCGGCGGATGCCATCCGCCGCGCTATCCCCGGCGGCATGCAGCCGCCGGAACTCCTCCTGCAGGCGGACCGTCTCGCCAATCTGCCGCTGCCAGAGGCGAGCATCGTTCGCACGCTTCTTCATACCGTCGATCTTCGACGTCGTATCCGTGATCGCCTTGCCGAACGTCGCCGACACGGCGCCCCCGATCACGATGCCCAGGGCGATATCCTTTGCCATGTCCGCACCTCTCAGTCAGTCAACCACCAGATCATGTCGTCGATCGTCATGTCGTCAATCGAGGCAGGCGACATGCCAAACTCAAGCGCGAGCCGCCTCGCCAGCGCCTTCAGCGTCTTGGCGTCCGTCTTGGCGTACGGATCGAAAGGAGTAGTAGGCGTCCTGCACGCGCGCGTAGTCGGCCATGTCCATCTCCTCGATGTCGTCCGGCGACACCTCGGCGAGCGAAGCGAACAGGATCAGCTCCTGTTGCTCCTCGTCTTTCGGTGCGAGTTTTTGCGCGCCGCGCATGTCGCGCACCTTCGGGCGGCGCATCGTGAATTTGTCGCACTCGACGCCGTTCAGCTTGATCGGGTAAGCCAGCGTGACGGTGACCTTGTCCATATCGTGTCCTCAAAGAGAAACGGCGAGCCATCGGCCCGCCGTTGAGTGAAAAGTAACTTTGCTCGTGACCAGCCGGCCGCGCTACATGCCGAGCGCCTTACGCACCTCGGCCAGTTGGTCGACGCCATTGACCACGCGCTTGCACGCGAACACATCGATCTCGTGAACCACGGCCCCGTCGATCTCCATCCGGTAGTAATCGACAGCGATGGTGTACTTCGTTTCCGCCTTCTCGCCCGGCTTCCACTCGCCCGGATCCACCTCGGTCAGCTTGCCGCGAAAGAACGCCCCGACATACTTGACCTTGCCGTAGTGGTCCTTGAAAGCCGCGCGGAAATTGCCGCTGAACGCGTTCCCGTCGAGGATGCCGAAATACTTCAGCACGTCGTGTTCCATGGACGCCATGGCGAACGACGCTTCGAGCGCTTCCATGCCCTGGTCGACCTTGGACGGCGCGTCCATGCCGCCCGCGCGGTAGTCGTCGGTCTTGAGTTTCAGTTTCGGCGGCGTCATGCCCGTCGCCCGGCCAGCGTACCCGCGACCGTCCACCGCCACCGAGCAGTTGTACAGAGTTTCCGGAACCATCTTTCCCCCTTAGACCTGGTTATCGAGCACTTCGGTCATCCACTGATTGGTGACCTCGAAGCGGAAAATTGGGTTTTCGGCCGGCGGTACATCGGTAAAGCGGATGTTCCAGTACACCTTGCCGTCCTCCAGCTGGCTGGCCGTGTTCAGCTCGGGATCCGGATAGACCTCGAAATTGATGAGGGCACCCTGGCGCTTCAGGTCGCGCATGAACGCCTGCAGCCCCTCCGTCACGTCGCTAACGTAGGTCGCCGTGATGCCGCGGTCCACCGCCCATTTGTGCCCGGCCTGGACCGCGTCCATGACGATGTCGAGCGTGCGCACGCGTGTGACGAACTTCCACTTCGGATCCGCCGACAGCGTCCGATTGCCCCACAGCCGATACCCGCCGTCGCGGATGATGGTCGCGATATTGGCGTTGTTCAGGAGGTTCGCGCGGCAGGTCTCGTCGCCATCGAGGTATTCGATTGGCCGAGCCGTTGCCGTGATGCCCGTGATTTCCTTGTTCGACGGCGACGCCCAGAAGCCAATGTTGGCGTCGGTCTGGCAGAACAGGCCGGCCGCGAACACCGACGACGGCACCGCGACATCGGCGTTTGCCGTCGTATCCCACATCGTCGAGCCAGGATCGACCATGTAGAGCCGCTTGCTGCCGAAGTTCTGCGCATAGGCAATCGCTGCCTCGTCGTCCTCGTTCGGGCCGTCTATCACGGCGATTCCGCGCAGCTTCGCCGCGATTTCGTCTGCCGCCGTCGCGACCGCCTGCTTGGCCGAGTGTCCCGGTGCGATCAGCAAACGCGGCTGTGCGTTGAACCGCGACTTCCCATCGAGCAGCGCCTGCATGCCCGTACGCGCTCCGCCTGCCGTCACGCCCCCGATCACGGCCGAAGTGCGCTGCGCCTCGTCGCCGTCGGCCGGCACGCCCACCGCGACGATCACCGCACGGCTCTGCGCATAGATCGCGCGCGCAGCTCGCGCGATGGCGCTCGTGTCGCCGAACGCCATCACCGCATCGCGATAGCTCGTCAGTTGCACGGGCATGTTCGGCTGCGCCAGACCGACACGTGGTGCGTACGTATCAACGAGCCCCACCACCGACGACGACGGCACGGCGATCGTGCGCGGCCCCGAGTCGACGATCGTCGTCGTGATGCCATGGAAAAACGATGTTGCTCCCATACCGGTCTCCAGAAATGAGAAAGCCGCCCAAGTGGGCGGCTCTATGAATGATTGAATCAATGTCTGAAAAGTTACTTTTCACGAGCGCTGTCGGCATCCGACACGCGATCTGGGTCGACCCGGCCAGCCTGGGCCGCTTCCGTCTTGTCCGCCGCCTGCTGTGCCTCGGCTGCTTTCACCGCCGCTGCGGCAGCGGCTCGCTTCGCCTCGACGTCGCGGCGGATCGCTTCGTCGTCCGGTTCGACTGGCCACACTGCCGAGGCCGGGAAGTCCGGCGCATTCACGACGCGTACGAGATCGATCTGGTACTTGGACCACGCAGCGAACTGCGCCTCCTCGACATCCGTCAGCAGGCCGGCCGCGTGCGCGTCCGCTCGACCGTAGTTTTTCGTCTGTGCGTTCGCCAGCCGATGCTGAAATTCCGCCGTCGCCCGCTCCTTGGCCTTGCGTGCCACGATGTCCGGGTCGATCTCCCAGGCGCCATCGCTCCAGCGATACTCGTCGGACGGCCGTGGCGTCTCGGTGAGACCGGCGTCGGCCGGCGTAACGCCGGCTGCCAGGATCTCGGATCGCTCGCCGGTATCGGTTCGATACAGCACGCGACCACGATAGTCGGGCATCAGTACCCAGGCGCCGTCCTTCCAGAACGGCCACGTCAGCGGCTTGCGCTCGGGTATCGGCGTAACGGTCGAAAATGCTGGTTCGAGCCATCGGCTGTCGTCTTTCGGATCCGAATCAGCCAGCGTACTGCTCAGGTATTGGCCCGTCTGTCTGTCGTAGTGGTTGCAAAGCATGTCTTCTCCCTCATCAATAGGCGCGAATCATCGCCAGCAACGCGACGTTGCGCGGACGCGCTTCGGCGCCGCCATCGGCTTGAACGTGGATCGCGTGCGCGTGCCCGCCGGCATTGCCGATGCCCACGGCATGAACGTGATCGCCAGCACCGTCCGTCCAGAATTCGTGCTGGTGTTCCCCCGCCCACGCGATATCTGCCGAATCACCGCCTCCCACAGCCTGTTCATTACCACTGCCATCGGTGTCTGATCCCGTGAGCGACCCGAGATAAGGCGGACGCAGCAGCCGACTAAACACCCCATTGGCGTGGTTGTGCATCCCCCCGCCTCCTGTCACGCCGTGGTGGCTATGCCAACCGGCACCACCAGTCCATGCGTCATGCACATGAGCACCATCGGGATCCGAGGACGCGCCGTGCGCATGGGCCTGGTTCTGACCGCCCTGGAATGAGCCGATTGCGCGGCCGGGATCGACATCCCCGCGTCCGTCCGACCAGCAGCGCAGGAATTCGCCACGAAGATCCGGAACACGGAAGTACGTTTGCCCATCGGCGGTCGAAAAACCGCCCCATCGCCCATCCGTGTACTCGGCTTCCGATACCAGTGCACCGCTGGCCTGTGCATAGGCCCACAGCGCCGGATAGTCCGCGCGTTTGTATTGCGAGCCGTCGCACTTCACATAGCCCGCACGCGGCGACGTCCGCGCCTCCATGACGATCTGACCGATCGATGCAGTGCCAATTGCAGCCGTGACCCACTCCGTCGTGGCGAAGCGCAGCGAGCTGTCGTCCGGTGCCGGAGAAGGCCCGGCCGCTGGTTTCTGGAAATAGGTTGCCTCTTGCGCGAAGGTGACCGTGACCTCGCCATTGCAGGTCACACCAAAGACACCGTCTCTAGCGTGGTAGAAGCCGGTATCGGGGACGCCATCGTTCACGAACGCGAGCGAAGGGAATGCTGCGCTGCCTTCGTCCAGAAACAGCCGCTGCCCGGCAGCAAAAGTCACATTGCCGCCGATCACGCCCCCCTTATTGGCATCGAGCGGTGTCATGTTGCCGCTGTGCCAGACGAGGTAGCCGTCGACGCGAAACGTTCGGTCCTGAGCCACATACTGGAACGATCCGACTGTCGGCGACCACCAACCGACAGAGGTCTTGTTCGAATAGAAGTAACCATCTAGGGGGCCGATTCGCGCGTGCCCCTCGTCCAAGCCGTGTCCGATCCGCACATCGCCAACAATCGTCGCGTTGCCGCCGATCGCCGTGCCATGGCCACCGGCATCGATGGTGACGTAGCCGGTCCCGAGATTCCACGCGAATGGCCGGTAGTCGTTCGGTTGCCCGGACGGGTCGCCCTTTTTCGTCGAAAGCAGATAGACGCTCGATCCGTCGTTACGAAGATACGCACCATAGCCGCCATAGCGCGCACGGAAATGCGCACCGCCCGCATCCGGCGTGTCCGACACCACCCCGTCTGCTCGAACCGTGCCAGCAACCTGAAGCCGGCTTACGCCGTCGTCGCCCCCTTGCGTACCGACCAGCATGCGACCATCGGATGTGATGCGAGCCCGCTCGGCGGCTCCCGTGACGAGCACGAGCAGACCAGCGACGGCCTCCGGTCCAACGAACGTATTCCCGTCGCGAATCTCGAAGTGCGAAACCCCGTTCCCTCCGATCTGCACATACCCGTCACGCGGCGAGAACATCCCGGTATCCGTATCCTCATCGAACACGAAGCCCGCATTCAGCTTGTTGAGCGCCGTAATTTCGCCGGGCTTTCCCAGCAATGCCCCCTTCATCGCTCCGCCTGCGATGGGAAGCTTGTCGGTGCCGAGGCCCGCCACCGTTTGCCCCATCGCATCGACCCGCTTGTCGGTCGCGTCGACACGATCCTTCAGGTATCGCGTGCGACTCCCAAGTTGCTTTGCCTGCACATTGTCGACACCATCGGGGCCACCCTGCACGGGATCCGACGTTTCCAACTGGTAGATACCGTCTACCCAGGCACTGTCCTCTTTCAGATTGGCCATGTTCCGATAATCCCTCGTGTAAATTGCCCGTTGCGTGTCGCGACGCCGTTGTGCCGGATCGCAACCTCGGAGAAATCCAGCCATGCCAGCCTGCTGCGGGCCGGCGCGTAGCGTTCGATCGCCCGTTTGATCTTCTCGCCCTGGTCGCGCGTCACGGCACGACGCAGGGTGACGATGTATTCGGCCCAGGCACCGTCGCCGCCATGCAGATAGCGCCCATCGCGGCGTGCCGAGCCGTCGCGGCGAGCAAGGCCACGCCCCTCTTGAATATCCACCTCGCCGAACCCGAGCCGCCGTACGATCTCCCGAATCGCCCACGGCGTGCCCTTGCGCCGATAGATCGCCAGCGACGACTTGATCAGCTCGCGGCGTGCCTCGTCGGACTCGGCCAGTTCCCACCCGTCCACCTGAAGCGACCACGCCAACCACGGAAGGAACGCAGCCGGGCAGCGGTCCGCGTCCCACAGCGTGCGGATGATGTCGGGCTCGACGCTCGGCCGCATCATCTGAGCGAGCGCCGCCTCAAGCGAGGTTTGATTCGCCGGCAAGAGCGGTTCAGTCGTCATCCTTCACCTTCGCATTCAGCGTGATCGACGCGCACCGCGCGAACTGGTCGAACTCGCATTCGACGTCGGCAGCCGGGGCCGTCAGCTCGACCCGAACGACACCCGACGACTTCGGATGCAGCGCCCCGGTGATCGCCGAGCGCGGCATGCCATTGCGCAGTCGGGCGCCATCGTTGACCGCAATATCGAGATCGAAGCGACGTGCGGCGATCACGACGTCAGGATCAGGGCCGCGACCGACGTAGATGTCCGCCACGATCGAGTAGTCGACCGGCCGAGCGGGCAGCACTTGCACCGTGTCGTTCAGCGGGCGCCGATCCTCGGGCGTCAGGGCATGTTGAACCACATCGAGCAGCGCGGCACTTGGCACCCCACCGTTCGATTGCGACTTCACGACCACGCGGACGACGCCCGGCACACCGCGATCGACCCGCACGTCCGCAACGTCGGCCGATGCGTTGAGCGCAATCGACCGATACGAACCCGCCGGCCCGGCCGTCGTCGCCTGCTCGATCGCCATCTGCGTGCGAAGGCGCAGGCGATCGTCTTTCTCGTAGGTCACGGGAACCGGCGGATGCGCATCGGGATCGCCGGGATCGACGATCTCTTTCTTGATGTTCCAAAGCGCGGCGAGATGTTCGAGATCAGCCCCGGTCGCGCAGGCGAGCAGAACAGCCCGCCCGCAATCATTGATACGCGCTCGATATCGAACCTCGTCGTACGCCGCCAACTCCAGCAGCTTGACCACCGGGTCCGATTCGAGCGCCGCAGTCCAATCCGGGTAGATGCCTTTGAAATGAGCCAGCTTCAGCTGATAGGCAGCCTCGAAATCGAGCGTTTCAACGAGATCCGGCGGATCCATCGCCGAGAGATCGATCATGGTCATACCGTCACCTCGAACACGACATCGCCATCGTCATAACGACCGGCAATGAGGAAAGTTACTTTGCCGTCGACAACCGACTGCACCGCGACCCGATCCAGCTTGATACGCGGCTCCCACCGTCCGATCGCGCCGGCCGCCTCGGCCTGGACGGCCGAGATCCAACCGCGCGTCACGGGCAAGTCAACCATGGCCGGGAGATCGGAGCCGTATTCCGGCCGCTGCCGTCGCGTGCCCTTGCGCGTGCTCAGGATGTCGCCGATGCTCTGCACCAGGTGTTCGACGCCGCTGATCAGCCGCCCTGAGCGGCGGCACATCCCGACCAGGGTCATCGTGACTGCTCCTTCGCCGGGATCCGCGTGAAACTCGGATTCGACTCCAGATAGGCGACGTGCTCGGGCGCCGTCACCTCGGCCTTTCCGGCGAGCACCGGAATGAAGGAGCCGTCAGGAAACACCACGACGCGGCTGCGATACTCGGTATCGACGAACACGACCGGCACCGAAACGTCTACCTGTTTCGACATATGCATCTCCAGAAATGAAAAACCCCGCACTAGGCGGGGCAAGTAACTTTGCGGTGGGCACTTCGAATCAACGAGGAAGCGCTCGATCCGCTGTTCGCATTTCGATCCCATCCATCGGTATTTGACGAGTGTTACCGTCGTAGTACAGCGCAATACGCGTAGGGGATTGCGCAATCACATAGCCACGGGCCACCTCCTGACCGTTCTTAACGAGGATTTGACAACGCTCCTCCGATTTTGCGCAACCACGATCTAAATCATGCTTGTAGTCGGAAGCAATACTATTACCGACCGCCTCGCCAATACCCGACGGTATCGCAAGCACCACTGGAATTGCCCAACTCAAAACAAAAAAAGTACTGGCGCCGAATACCCACCAAAATACGAAACTGAGATAGCGCAAAAAAAGTGGTGAAATTGTGTACGACCTAGGAGTACCATCTTTTCGAAATCGCAAACGAGCAGCAAGCCACGTTGCCCCCTTCTCAAAGAGCACCCAGACGGCAATGTATGCCAACAGACCCAAAATCATCCAGAGCAACCGTTCCCAATTTTCTCCAAGCCATTTCTGAACCGCTATCGATGCATTCAACCCTCCCCACACCGATAATATTAGATGCCTGGATTTATCTATTGGAAACGCTTCAGCCTCGATCCAAAATTGCTTCATGAATGCTTTGTAATATGCATCCCCGGATGAGTATGCAATACCCAACAACAACAATCCAATGACAGACGCGATTACTGGCCACGGCCAGTCTCGCAGACGCATGTACTCTGATTTCTTCTCTTCGACAGTACTCATCTATAGGCCCTCATTGTTATGACGTATCTTTGCGCGACACTCAGCCGCGCGAGGAACATACACAACAATTGAAAGTTCGATAGCTGTCGAAAACTACAGATTCCATCAAACCGGTGGACTCACAAGCTCACCGTCCCCCTGCTCGCGGTGCTGGTGCCCGTGAACTGACGTGCCAGCTGCAACGACATCCGCCGTAAATTCCGCACCGCCGTCGACCTTCACCGCTACGCCCTGCCCGTCTCCCGGCCGTCCCTGCATGCCGCCGTTGAAGGTCAGCAGCCGCTCCGTCGTCGTGTTGCCCGTGAATGTCGAATCCGGCACTTCGGCGAGTAGCTTGTCGCTCCGGAGCGTAGCACCATCAGCCCGAAGCTCGAACTCGGTTGAGCCGATGCGAAACAGGATCCGGCCACCGGCCGGCACCGACAGCGTGTAGTCGTGCGTTGCATGGTTGTATTGCTCGAACGCCCCATCGGGATAATCGATGGCCGTCTCATCCGGGCTCGTCCGGCCAGCACCGCCGTGCTGATCCGTGTAGTAGCCGGGCGCGACGAAGGCTGCCGCCAGATCGCCGGACGGCGCCCACAAAGCGACCTCCTCGTCGCGGGAGGGAGGACGCCACTGGCGAACCGCACCGGCCGCGCCGGCTTGCCATTTCAGCCAGTCGCTTACCCAATCGCCGATGCGCACCTTCACGCGCGGCGGATCGTAGGTCACCGCCTCCACGATGGCCGACTGCGTCAGGCACGCCATGCGGCGATCCATTTCGCCCAGCTCGTAGTCGCTCACTGTCGCCCCTCCTCTGCGATTGCCACGTTGACGTAGTCGCCTTGATGCTCAGTTCCTGTCTCCGGGTAGACGCCCCAGCGGATCTCCCGGCCCTGCGGTGGCGGCTCGACTATCTCGCCCAGGTCGAATTCATGCACCCACTCGACCAGCCACACCAGATAGGTATCGAGATCCGGCCGGAACGGGTCTTCGGCCGCCGATCCGATCTGCTTGCCCGGCGTGATCGGCAATCCCCAGGTCTCTCCGTGAACGGCTCGCAGCACGCGGGCGGACAGCTCGCGCACGAGGATGTCCGCGCCGGGGACCAGCGGATCGACGACGATGCGAGCCTGCATCCGCCCGATCAACGGCACGCGGCCCGTGCCGTCGTCGTGCCCTGGTTCCAGCTCGGCCAGCTCGATCGCCACCAGCGGCGTCTCGATCGACTTCCCGATCCCCGGATAAGCAAGCACCCGGTCGAGCCCCACGAGCCGGGCACGCAGCCCGGTTTCTATCGCGTCGTGCAGTTGCTTGAGGTTATCGAGCACGGCCCACCGCCTTCTGGATTTCGTAGTTGACCTCCTGCCGCAGTACCGCCAGCAGTCTTTGCTCGCACGCTCGGGCAGCCCGACGAAAGGCCGGATCTCCCTCATGCGCCCAATCGAACCTCACCACCTCGATCGGCGTGCGCCCCTTGCCGGTTCGGCGGAACACGGGACCGTCCGGCGCCTTCCCCGTCATGCGCCAGGCGCCCTCGAACAGCGTCTTGCCGGCGCGAATGCCCTTGCGCGTCCGACGCACGGCGCCGAGCCGGTGTGCCCCGATCGGATTGAGGCCGAGCCACACCTTCCCGCTATCGGCAGACCGCATGTAGAAATACGTCCGCTGTCGGATCACCTTCTGCTGTATACCCGTTGCGCGGCCGACATCTTTCGCCGTCTGGCTCTTGATCCAGGCCGCTGTCTTCCGGAGCGTTCGCCGCCATGCCGACTGCATCGCGGCAGGCGGCAGAGCGGCGAGCGCTTCGAGCGCCCCCTTCACGTCGATTTCGACTTTCAGCAGGTCCATGCGTTACCCCAAGATCAAGACCGTCCACCCCGTGCCGTCCGGCTGCAGTTCATGAACGCGGTAGCGGTTCCCGCCGGCCACGACGATGCTACCGACCTTGACGACCGCGGCATCGGCATCCGTGATGTGCAGGACAGGCGCCACCAGCTGCGTGCGCCGTGAGCCGAGATCCGGCCCAAGCCACGGCGCCGCGAACATGCCCTGCACCGGCTTGCCGTCGATCGTGACGTCGTCGTCGGCCAGATCGCGCTTCACGGCGGCATCGACGTCCGCCATCAGATCGCGGAACCGCATCTCAAGCCTTCAGCTTGATCAGCGCCTTCGGGCGCGTGCAGAGATGGATCGGGTTCGACTGCGCCTCGATGTCGATCCCCTTGCCGAACGGCGCCAGCTCCTGCTTCGCGTAGTACGGCAGGCCCGTCGTATTGACCGCCTCGACGTAGTCGGCCGGCGCGAAGCGCGAGATGAACAGGTCGGGCACCCCTTCCGGCACGGCATGCGCTTCGTCGTCGGCCACGTAGCCGACGTCGCCGACACGCCCGCGATACCGCTCGAACGTGCAGCCGCCGAAGTCGAGCGCATCACGCGCGTCACCGCGCAGTGCCGCCGCCATGCTCGTCGCAAGGTAGGTTTCCTTCACCGTCTTCGCGACAATCAGCTTGTTCCAGAAGGTCCTGCCGCACAACACGCGCACGCCCGTGTAGGTCATCGCGCCGAGCGCGTCCTCGATCGCGTCCTGCACCTCGCTGCACTTCGTGCGGATCTCGGTCTCGGGTTTGTCCAGTTCGAAGCCGATCACCGTCTGCTTGATGCCGAAATACTTCAGCAGATCGATCAGCACGGTTTTGCCGTCCGCGTCGAGCACGGCGCCCTTGATCGCGCCAATGCGATGGAACTCGTGCGTGGCGTCCAGTTGGCGCCGGAGCTTGGCGAGGCGCCGATTCACGACCGTCTACAGCGCCTCCAGCTCGCTTTCGGAACCGAACGCACGCAGGTTCTGCACCTCGTCGGCCGCGATGTAGCCGCGCTGCGGCAGGTGGACCGTGTTGAACGGGATCATGCTGCGCTTGCTGCCACCGACCACTGGGGCGGGCGATCCGCGCTGGCCGGCCGGCACGAGCGCGAGCGTATCGCCGTCGCGCTCGATCTGGACCGTCGTCGTGGTGATACCGTCTTCCTCGAACAGCCCGAGCGTGCCGACGCGGCCCGGCACCGCTGGCTGATCGTTGATTGCCGCCGTGAGCGACGAAAGCGAGAAAGCGTCGTCTTGAAACAGGGCGATATCCGCCATACAACCTCCAACCTGGAAATGGAAAAGAAAAAGGCCACGCATTGCGTGGCCTTCGTGAGCCTGTCTTGCCTCTCGATCAGCGGACGATCACGTGGCGATCCGCGAGATCGGTACGCCCCGCCGCATCCAGGCCCGTCAGCAAGCCACCCACGACCTCGGCGAGTCGGACGATGGCCGTCGCCGGCCGCGCTTCGTCGGACGCCGCCAGCGGCGCGTAGAGCACCGCGCCCGCGACTTCCGCGCCGTCCTCGGCCTTGTTGTCGTACGGGGCATATTCGCCCGTGTTCGTCACGCCGAGCACCTGACCGGCGGGCAGCGCCGGCCCGGCCTTGACGACGATCTGCTCGCGAGAGATTTGGCCGTTGCCTTCGGACACCAGAAATTCGGCCGGGAGAATGCCCTGTTCCTTCACAATCGACATGGTTTGCCCCTCCTCATGGGACGTCAAAGTTACTTTCCGCCGCTACGGCGGGCTGCGTAGATGGAGGCCGCACGCGGCGCGTTTGCGGCGATCACCGGCTCGCTCGGGCTGCTCGGCGTCTGCCTGGGATTGATATGCGCCTGGGATGCCGTCACGCGCTCATAGAGCCGCGCGCGAACTTGATCCGGGCTCAGACCGTCCGACACGAACCCGGCCGTCAGCTCGGTCAGGTTGGCCGCTAGACAGATGCCTGCGATGTCTTGCGCGGTGCGAATCGCCGCGTCCACCGTTGCGCGATCCCGCAGACCCGTCGCGAGCACGATGCCCTCAGCGCAGTGCTCGATCCGCGCGTCGCGGCACGACGCGTACACATGCGAGGCCAGCGCCGCGACATTCGGCGCCTGCGGCGGCGCAGGCGGATCTTGCGGGGCCGGCGGATCGACAGGATCCACGGGCGGATCGACAGGCGGATTCGGCGGCGCCTCGGGCTCGCCATCGACCAGGGCGCGGACCTGCTCGGGCATCGCCGCGAACCGCGCGACGAGCGGCTGGGCGCCGGCGTACGCCGCAATCCGAATCGGTTCCTCGATCGCGTCGCAGAATCCCAGCTCGACGGCTTGCGCCGCCGTCAGCCAGGTCTCGACGTCCATCAGCTCGCGCACCTTGTCCTCGGTCTGTCCGCTGCGCTCGGCGTACGCCGTCAGCATGTTCGCGCTCGTGCTGCCCAGCAGATCCGCCAACCGGCGCAATTCGCCCTCGTCGCCCGCCGCGAGCGTATGCGGGTTATGGATCATCAGCATCGCGTTGGATGGCATCACGATCTGGCTGCACCCCATCAACAGCAGCGATGCGGCCGACGCGGCGATGCCGTCGACGCGCCCCGTCGTCTTGCCGGGGTAGCGCCGCAGCAGGTTGTAGATCGTGAAGGCATCAAACACGTCGCCGCCCATCGAGTTGACCGCAACGACGATCGATGCCGCCGACGAGCCGACCTCGTCGAGCCGTGCCGCGAACTGCTCGGCGTCCGTGCCCCAGAAACCGATGTCGCCATAGATCCGGATCTCGACGTCGTTACCGCCATCCGCGTTCGCCTGCGCGCGGATGTCCCACCACTTCTTTTTGCCTTTCATTCGTCATCCCCATTCGAATTGCTGCTCGTGTCCTCGACCGGCACCAGCGTGTCGTAGCGCAGCCCGAGCCGCTGCTCGCGTGCAAGGTCCGCCGCGTTCTCGTTGTCCACCTGCTCCGGATCGTCGCCTCGCGCGAGCACGGCGCCCGACCGGCTCGCCAAGCCTGAGCGGATCTCCATGCGCTTGGCCGTGACGTCCTGCACCGGATGGATGTATGGCCATCCTTGCGGCACCCATCGCACCCGGAAGTAGTCCCGGCGCCTGCGGTAGTAGTCCGGCATCGACATGGCCCCCGACAGCGCGCACGCGTCGACCCACCAGCGCCAGACCGGACGGCAGAACTGGTGAATGAAGACGTTCCACTGGATCTGCTCGACCGCCCGCCGGAATTCGTTCAGGATCACCCGCAGCACTCGATCGCTGACGTCGCGCAGATCGCCCGTCAGCACCTCATAGGGCATGCCGACCGAGGCCGCCGCCGCCATCAATTGCTGCCGCATGAAGGGCGCGTAGTCGGTGCCAGCGCCCGGCGGCGACGCAAATCGCACGTCCTCCCCCGGCGCCAGTTCCTGCATGCCCCCAGGTTCGAGCGAAACCACCGGCGAGAAACCGTCCGCGTCGTAATCGACAGCGGCGCCAGTAATCGGATCGCCAATCAAGCCCGGCTCCGAATGCGGCTTGACGATGAAGCCGGCAAACAGGTTGCTGACCTCTTGCCGGAACAGCACCGCATCGTCGAAGTTGTCGAGCGAGCGCAACCGCAGCAGCACCGTCGACAGCTCGGGCACGCCGCGCACCTGCCCCGGCCGCAGCGCCTGGAACACATGCGCGATCTGGTCGGCGGGCACGCGCACGGTCTGCACGCTTGGGAAAGACGCGCGACCGTATTCGCCGGGATGCCGCCGATGCAGGTGATAAGCGACGCGCCGGCCATCGTGATCGAATTCGACGCCGTTGATGATCTCCCCGCCGGCCACGATCTCGTTCTTGTCCATCGGCAGCATGTCGCCTTCCAGTACCTGGATCTGCATCGGGACAGCCAACCCGTCTCGCAGGTTTCGCATTCGCCGGAGCACCAGCACCTCGCCGTCGCTGAAGAACGAGCGCGCGGCGAGGCTCTGCACGCCCGCCAGATCGTATCGGCCATCGGCATCGATCTCCTCCCCGCTGTCCTCCCAAAGTTGCTTTTGCTCCTTTCGGATCGCATCGATCGGGTGTTGCGGATGCGCTTGAATGCCGGCACCGATCGTGTTCGACACCAGCCGGCCGATGGCCGTCTTCGCCCAAGGATCGTTACGGATCGCGTCCCGTGCGCGGGCTCGCATCAACGGCAGGTTCTGCACCGCCGCCGCGTTCGGCCCGGCGCCCGACACGCGCCACGCCTTCGCACGGGCGCCGACCGTGCTGGCCGATTCGTACGCCGCCGCCTTCACCCGAGTCGGAACGACAAACCCGCGCTGCGCGAGCGAGGGGTAAGCGCGACTCATCGCACCCCCTTGCCGGCATGCCGCAGGCGAAACATGCGGGGCCGGCCAGCCGCCCCGTCGAGTGCGCGAACGATCTCGGTTTGCGCGTCGCGCAGCTCGCTGATCGAGCGGTAACGCACGCGCCTGTCGGCGTACTGCACCTCCAGCTCGCCCTTGGCGATTGCCGACTGGACGCGCTCCAGATCCTGCCTCGTGTATGCCATGCTCTACCTCCTAGCGCCGCCCGAGATAGCTCGACCGGCCCATGCGACGCCCCTGAATGCGCGAAACCCCGCTCGGTGGCGGGGTTTCGGCGGGTTTGATTTGTTGCGGCACCGGCTGAGTAGGCACCGGCTGCGTAGGCGCCGGCTCCGTCGTCTCGGACGGCACCAACTCGGCCGGCGGATCCGGCACTTCCTCGATCGGCAACGCGGACGGCAGCGCTTCCAGAATCGGCACTGCCTCGAACAACGACGACTGCGAGATGCGGACCTGCTCCACGCTCCAGTGCGCTTCCGTCATCATGTGCGTTTTCACGCTGCGAGCCGCGTGCAGGGCGTAGACCTCGCAGTCCAGCGCCTCGTTTCGGGCACCGGCTTTCTTCTGCCAGACTCGCTTCGAACCGATGCGCCCCGGAACCTTCACCTCGGCCGTGACTTGCGACAGGTAGTCGGAGCGCACCCCGACATACCAGTGCATGCGCCCCGGCCCCTCGCCGTCCAGCTTGAAACGATTCTCGAGAATCAGGTCTTTCGCCTTGCTCACGCCCACCATGAATGGGCGCAAGCCATACTTCGCCGCCTTGCTGTTGTTCCGTGTCGAGTCGACCGACTGCTTCGGTACGCTGAAAACCTCCGCGTTCGCATCGGTGCTGCCCTTGATCGCCATGACATTTAGGCCGACTCGCCGCGCGGCTCGCACGTACTTGTAGACGGCGTCCGACGTCGAGCCGTCCGACGAGTCGATCGACATCGCGCGGATCCGGAGCACACCGCCGGTTTCGTGGCGATAGCCACTCATCAGCATCTCGGTCAACGCGCCCCATACACCACCTTCGAGCGGATTCTCGTCTTGATGCAGCACGTTGCCATGGATCTCGTCCCACACGACCAGCCAGCTTTCCTCGCCCCGCCCCCATGCGCGCAGAACAAGCGCGATCCGATCGTGTTGCACGTCGACACCCAGCGTCAGCAGCAGGCCGCCTGCCGGCACCGTGAATGCCGCATAGGGCATCGCGCGTTCGGCCAGCTCATCCAGCTCGGGCAAGTCGCTCTTGTACTTGTAGGGCCGCCCCTGCGAGTTGTTCACGAACGACCGCATTTTCGTGTCGTCGCCCGCGAGCAGCGCCTTTTCGGCCGTGAGCCACTTCTTGACCAGTTCCGGCATACGCGAGCCGGGGAACGGCGACACAAGCTCATTCAGCCGGAAGCCCGCAACACCATGGAACGGCGCCGTTGCGAGCCAGCGCCCCTTGCGCACCGCCCGGATCCTTGCGGCATCGTCCCACAACGATCCGCAGTGCGGACAGATGTAGCGGGCCGAATCAGGCCGCGCCCGCCCGAACACTTCATGCGGCTTTTCAGCGTCATCAGTCCAGGTAACGTTCTCCCATGCCAGTTCGTGCTCTTCGCCACAATCAGGGCAAGGCACGAGGAACACGCGCTGGTCCGACGCGTGATACGCCGCCTGGATCCGCGAGAAGCCATCGACCGTTGGCGTGCCGCCGAAGATCACCTTGCGCCGGCTGTCCGAATAGCTCTTGGTCCGCTCCTCTAGCAGAGTGATCGAGTCACCCTGCTCGCGCACGTTGGTGTTCGCGTCGTCGGGCTCCTCCACCGCCACCACGGGGGCCGGCGTCGACTTAACCGCAGTCGGTGAATTCGAGGTAACGAACTTCAAGAACCCACGAGGAAACGTCTTGTGATACCACAAGTTGTTTTTGTCTCGTCGAGCCTGAACTGGCAACTTTGATAGCAGGCGCGGCGTCACCTCCACCATGGGCTTGAATTTCTCGTTGCTGAAATCTTTCGCAGCGCCCTCCTTTGGAAACATCACAATCATTGGGCACGGATCAACGTCAATCCGCTTGCCGATGTAGTTGAGCAGTACGCCATCGGTCCATGCGACCTGCGCTGACTTCATGCACACGACCTTCTGCACCTTTGGATCGTCTAGCGCAGCGTGCATGCCGATAACCCACGGCGTGACGTTGGGGTTATAGCGTCCGGGCTTCGCCGCCGCCTTCGCACTCATCCGGCGGTAATTTGTCGCCCACTCCGTCGTACCAATCTTCTCCGGCGGTCGGAGCAGCGCAGCCAGTCGGCGGATGACGTCCTTCACCGTCTGAGCCGTATCGAGATAGTTGATCAAGAAATCCATAAATGTGCTCATTCAGCCATTCGACATCGACGTCCACGCCGTACAACGTGCGTAGTTCTTGGACCAAGCTGTCCGGGAAGGCCAACAGCTCAATCTGAAACGCAGTCACCATCTCGCCGTAGGCACGTTCAAGTTGTTGTGCGTTGACAAGCTCGCGCTTCTTCTCCGCAAGCGCCAGCAGCTTCAGTTCGCGCTCGACGATTTCTGTCTTCGCTCTCTCTGCAACGAGATCGAGGCCACCATTACTTCCTCTGCCAGCAGCCATCTCGCGTAGATGCCGAATGTATGCGAGACGCACGTCATCAATCGTCGCGTCCCGGTAATCAAGACCGATCTTGTCGACGAAGCGCGAAACCGCTGACTGGTCGAGGTCAAGGTGTTCCGCAATCTGTAATTGAGTGGGCATGAATATGACCCCCCTTGAAGTTTCACCAGTAGAGAAAAAACGCGGGTGCGAGCCCCCGCATGTCCGTCCTGCTGGGGGGTCCCTGCCCACTTTCTGAGCAGGGGTGCCCTGCCTAAAAGGTAGGCATACCCCCTGCCGCTGCCCGCTCGGCCGCCCCGGCCCCGCCGGCACGCTCCATCGCCCACGCGATACGATCAACCACATCGCCCAGGTCGAAGGAGCGCGCGGTAACGTAGTCCAGGCGACCGTACTCATCCGATGCCGACCAGAACTCGTTCAGGCCCGCCCCTGTTGATTCGATTCGCATTTCGGCGCCCCAATGCAAAAAGCCCCGAGGGCTTTCGCGCTCAGGGCTTTGATATTCATTTCGTGAGGGCGAACGCCCTCCCAACAGTTCCCGACAGACAGTTATCGTTGTTGGTCGCGGCGCTCCCGCGATTCAGTACGCCTGTCGGGCGAAGGTTGCGACACGAGTATGCGGTCGCTCATGTGTCCAGTGACTCGGTAAAGGACATACAGAGTGTAAGCGATCCGCTCTTGAAATGGAATACGTTTCATCCTCGCAATTGCCGACGCATTGTGTCGGATACCGAACCATCGACGCTATCGAGGAGCGCGAGCATGTCGTGGAAGCGCCACGACCAGTTGCGGCGATAGTCGATGAGCGAGATACCGAGTGCATGGGCTCGGCCAGCGTCGTCGATCTGCCGCTTCCCCGATCCTGAACATTCAGGGCAAATGTGCCGGCCCTTCGCATCCGCGACAGGCGATGCCGCGATCCGGCCCATCCCGCCACAGTCGTCGCATGGTTCGTATTCCCGAAAGACAACCGGCCCGCTACGCCCTTCAAAGAACGGAATGCGCTCCTCAGACACGCACACCTTTCCGCTTCCTCCACATGAATCGCATGCATGCGTTGCTGTCGTAACGGCACGCGCACGACGCACCACGCCGCGCCCCTCGCACTCGACACACTGATCGTTCACCCACTCGTCCAGCAAACGCAGCGCGAACCGTTCGACGATGTCGACGTTTGCGCGCTCGACAGCATGCCCCGAACGCTGATCGCGACGCTCATCGCGTGTATAGCCCGTGAATCGCGCCCGCTTGAACCTGCCGGACGTCCGGATCATCTGCGCCAACAGCAACGTTGCTCGTCGAATCATCGCAGGCGTCGCTTGCGGGCCGGCCTTGATTCGAGTCAGCAAACGACCGAGATCGTTCGCAAAGGCGAGTGCCCCCAAAGTAACTTTCGGATCGGCAATGGGATCGGTGAACTGACCACGCACGCTCATTGCCACACCTGCCCGCTCCTTCAAATCGATCATTTCACTCTCTCCTATTCGTCCCAACGTCCCAATGTCCCAAAGAAAAAGGCTTGCAGGGGCGCGCGCCCGCGCGACATGCGCTGCCTACGTCGCGCACGTCGCAGGCACATACGCGCGCCCGAGGCGGGCTCTTGGGACGTTGGGACATTGGGACGTCCCAAGCGCGCCAAGACCGGCGACAAAGCGCGCCGGAGATGCCGGCACAGCGCGCCATTCGCTCATAGCGGGCTGTCGTCGTCGCCCGCGCACACTGCCTCCAGCACCGGCTCCGCCTCCTGCTCTTCATCCGGCACGTAGTACCAGCCGCGCGATCCGGTCGACTCGCGCTTGCGCACCCATCCAAGGGATTTCAGCGCCTTGCCGATACGCCGCTGCTCGGGCAGCGTCCATTTCGACGAGTCCAGCCTGAGCACGTCGCGCAGGATCTCCTCCATCGTGGTGCGGCTGGAATGCGCGATCTGCTTGCCGATCACGTCCTCGTACACGTCGCCCTCGTAGCGCTCGGCCTGCTCGACCTCAAAGAGGGGCCGCTCGGCCTCAGTGACGTGCCACACCACGCCCTGCCGATACAGGTGGACCGCCTCGGCCCAAAGCTGATCACGTGCGCGTGCGATGCCGTCAATATCGACCAGACCGCCGCAACGCAGCGGCCAGTACCGCCGGTTACCCGACTCGTCCTTCAGGTAGGCATCGAAGTTGACCGAGCCCGCGAACACGCACTGACGATGGACGTCGGTGGCCCGCTTGCCGTAGAAGTTACGGAACCGGTCCGTCTCCGTCGCGAAGAAGCTCTTGGCGGCCGACGAGTCAGTCTTGTTGAGCGAATCCAGCTCGGCCAGCTCGATGATCCATTTGCCGGCCATGACGGCGTACGTATCCTTGTTGCCGATCTGGATCGGGGTATCGGTGAACCACTGCTTGCCGGCCAGCACCTTCAGCGCCGTCGACTTCCGCCAGCCCTGCCGCCCTTCGAGAATCAAGACGTTGTCGACCTTGCAGCCCGGCTGCATGACACGCGCGACGGCGGCGATCATCCACTTCATGAACGCCAACTGGACATATTCGCTGTCGGCCACGTGCAGGTACGTCGCGGGCATCGACTTCACGCGCTCGACGCCATCCCATTCCAGGGTGTTCAGGTACTCGCGTATGTCGTGAAAATGCGTGGCATCGGCAACGAGCAAGACAGCGTTCATGACGATGTCTGGCCGAACGTTCAGGCCATACTTCTGCGACAACCAGAGCGTGCTGCGATGGTCATCCATGTCGGTCCATTCACCCAGCGCTCCCTGCCCGAACGGCGGCACGCGACGCTTGACCACCCGACCGGCAAAATCATCCTGGGCGATGACACCGCGCCACTCCGCATGGTTCGACAGGATCAGATGGACGTTGCCAAGCGTCGGCAGCAGCGTGCCCTTGTCCGATCTCGCAAGGCTCTCCTCCCAGGTGAAGGCACCGTTCTCCGCTTCGCGTCCGTCCCACTCCCGCTCCTCTGCGGCAGCGGACGTCGCGGCCGGCTGCATCGCGCGCTCGGCAGGCACGACCTCGGCGGGCTGCTGCTCGTCATCGGCTGGCGCGAGGACGGCCCGAATCGCCGCATGCAATTGCCGCTCGACGGCTTCCAGCCCTTCCTCGACGTGCAGATCGTTGAAGTCGGTCAGCTTCCGATCGCCTCGATCGGCGAACGTCGGATACGTGACCGACGCGCCGTCGACCGCGGCTGCCGCCTCGTGAGCGCGTTTAAGGCCCGTGTTTTCGAAGCGCTTACGACGCAGCGGCATCACGTCGTTGCCGTACGTCGCCTCGACGAATTGCACGCCGTTGTCGTCGACACGCTTGTGCGCGGCCAGCATGTACCACGTGTTCTTCGCCTCGACCTTGATCGGCGATGCGCCGTATGTCAGCTCGCCGCGAAACCCAAACTCCTCGACGAGCCATTCGCGAAGGCGCTGCTCGATCTTCCAGTCGTCGTCGGCGCACACCAGAATATGAACCGCCGGGAAGGCTGCACGCAGCCCCTGCACCGCCGACTGGATGCCGGCCGCGTCGAAGCAGACGGACACCGCGAAGGCTTCACGCGTCGCCATACGGATCGAACGTCCGGTGGCGTACCCCTCGGCGACCAGCACCATCTTGTCCTCGGCGCCGATGCTGCCGAGCAGCCGGCTGGCGCCCCTCTTCTCCATGCCTTTGTTGTAGCGCTTCTCGCCGTTCGGCGTGATCTTCTGCAGACCGACGAGCCGCCCCTCGGCTTCATAGCGGTACATCGGGACGAACATCGTGCCGTCCGCGTCGAACCGCACGCCCTCGGGCGTGATCTGTTTGCGCTGCAGATAGGCGGATGCACCAACGTCGCTTGCTCGATCCCACTGGCTGCGTGCGCGGTTGGCCGCTAGTTGCGCCTGACGTGCCGCCCGCTCGCTCTCCTCGCGCTCGGCCGCTTCCTGGCGGCGCCGCGTTTCGGCAAGCACCTCGTCGCTCAGGGGCGCACCGGCCCACTGGAACCGCTCGGTGCCGGGATCGTCGCCGGAGAAATAGCCGTAGGTGCCCGAGTAGCCGATGACGGCGCCCTTGCTCACGACTTCGCGCAGTTGATACCAATACTTCTTGCGGGGACCGTATCGATGGTGCTTGCCGTCCGCAACGGGGTGTCCGACAGGCAGCTCAGGATGACCCGCTGCCGCCAACTGCGCGCGAATCTGGTCTAGCGACGACATTCCGCAATTCTCCTTTCCAGTTCAATTTGATGCAGGGTGGAACGCCAAGCCTTACGGCCAGCGGCATAGACATTCACGCCGATCGATTTACGCAGCGGCACCGAGTGCCGCCGACGCAATGCGCGGCTCACACGCTCTAAAGTCACTTTGGTCTCCGGTTATTTGCCGCGCAGGCGGCGCCACTCGGCGGCCATCTGGGTATCGAACGCGGACAGGTCATCCGCCGGTATGCACCCGGCGAACTGATCACGGAACGAATGGCGTTCCGCTTTGGTGGGAAGCGCGGCGCACACGCGAGCAGCGACGCGCACAAAAGCATCGACGCGGCCGGCCTGGATTGCCTCGTCGGCAAACATCGCGAGGCGATCGGGGAACGTCGACATCAGCGACTTGAACAGCCGCCCCGCATCCTCGGGCGCCCTGTCGAGGCGACAGGCCAGCGCGGCTCGTCCACACGCGAGTTGCTGCCCTCGATCGCAGGACAGGCCGACATGCTCCCGCGCTATGCGGCAGCAGCCCATACCCGGTTCAATTCGATCCATGGCGGCGCCGACGTCGGGCTGCGAGGTTGCGGGCCGCGTGAATCAGGCGTTGAAAGAGACGCTGTCCCTTCCGTCCCGTCGCGATGATCTTCTCCGCATCGTTGTCGTCGATACGACGATCGACAAGGGCGCGCGTAACATCGTCCGCAACAAGCCCGACGTGCGCTTGCAGGCTCAGGGCAGTCGATACCAGCCGCATCGCACTGCCCTCGCCCGCGTCGTCCACGCCCTGCTCGTCGACTGACTCAGCGACCAAACCGAACCGTGCATTCAATGCGTGCAAGGCGTCGAGCGCATGCGCGCTCGCCTCGGCTTTTTCCTGCATCCACTCGACCAGCAGCTCGAACATCTCCATCGAGAGCCGGCTGTCGCCGACGCCACGCAGGCGAAGGCGCAGCGACTCGGGCGTGATGTTCTTTCCCCGTCGATTCGTGAGGTGGTTCGCGGCGTCGGCGACGCCACCCGGCGTATTGCGCACGGACGTGTAGAGCACGCCCAGCCATTCGGTACTGTCGTATCGGCAGGTCATATCGAAGTTTTGAGATTGCGGCGCTTTCATGCTGTTACGGCAGAAGGCGACGGCTTACGATTCAGCACATCGCAGCAGGGTCAACTGCGGACGGGGAAACTCGCTCGGACATGGAAGATTCGGCGGCAACAAAGTAGTCGTGCAGCGCCTGAACGTTGGACACTCGCGGGTCGGATACACGCGAAAGCGCGATCTTCGTCAAGGTGTCGTACGGCACGCCTGTATCGGCAGAGATCTGGCGCCACTTCCCCTTGCTCGCTCGCAAGCTGTCGACAACGAACGTCAACCATTCACCGGCACTCCGACTCATAGCGCTCCCCAATTTCTATGTAAGCCCGATGTTAAGTCTTTTATGGCTATTTTTCAAGGCCAGCTCGTCGCGAGAATAGTCACTTATGACTAGCCATATTCGGCAACATCAAACAATGAACAAGAGATCCGCACGCGAGATCCTCGCCGACAAGCTGTCAGCGTTGATGGACGCACACCCGATACTGAACACACAGGGCAAGCTCGCCGCTCGGGCTGGACTGGCACAGCGCACGGTCGGGCGCATGAAGAAGAATGAGGCTGACCCTCAGCTCGGGCACGTCGAAGCCGTCGCGACCGCACTCGGCGTGCCATTGATCGACTTGATCTCCGACGAGCAATCTCAAGGGTCGACGTTGCACTACGATATAGACGCCGTCCACCGCTTGTCGGAAGAGGACAAGAAGAAAATCGAGTCGTACATCGAGTTCGTCATAAGTGCCAGCGGCATGGCACGTAGCCAGACCGAAGAACCACTGAATTTTTCGGAACGCATTCCTGCGACGCCCGCTCAGGCTGAGGCGGTCCGTCGGGCAGCTCAACAACCATTATCAAACAAAACGTTGAGCATTCATGAGAACCAAAGCCACGCAAACGAGGGAAAGCGCCGGCATCGCTGATTTGTCTGACTATCGAGCACGCAAGCACAAACTACCACCGACCACCTCAAAAAATTCCACCCGCGAGCGGGCAGCCTTCGCCCGGAACGCCTTATTAGGTGAACTCAATTCGCGAGACGTTCCAATTGTCGCTTACGCTGCCGTGCTCCTGTCCGAGGATGGCGAAGTTACGATATCCGGGGCCGGTATCGAGCCTCAGTTCGCACCCGCCATCCAATCCGGCCTGCGCCGCATCACGCGGCACATCGAGACAAGCACTAGCAAACGGCCCTCACACAGCGGCCAAGCCGGGTTTGCAAAGTTACTTCCCCTCCTTTCGACTGCCATCCTCGCAGCCACATATATCAACGTCATCCCTTGGATTGACGTCGCCCTGTCCGTTCTCGGCCAACTGGTAGCCGGCTTGGCCGCCCGCACAAAGAGCGACGCCAACGGGATCAAGTCAAATAAGCCCCGCCCCCGCATTTGACAGGCTCCTATACTCCTCAAGACAGTCTTTTATGGCTTGACTAAGTAAGCCATAAAAGACTAATCTCCGGGTTGCGCAATGCCGCGTAACCCGGAGAAACTGCCTTGAACACGACCGATCTGTACACCGAAGAACGCCAAAAGCGAATCCGTGACGAACAAGCACCGCGCGTGGTTACGGCCGATGCAGCTCGTCAAAGTAACTTTGAGAAATCCACGATCGTTCGCGTCGCAGTTGTTGCGATCCTTCTGATCGTCGCCGCAGACCTCGCACAAGAAGCGCCGGCCGAAGCACAGCCGGCCGCACGCCCCCTCACTGCCTAACTGCCCCGCTTATGCCGGGGTACTCCCCGGCGCCATGGAGATCATGACCATGCCGCGCATCCAGCTCAAAGCCACCGCCCCCGTCACTGCTGATCGCCGCCACACCCTCTCGCTCCGCACCGTTGTGCGCTATGACCGCAATGCCGCTCGCCCATCCACCCCGATCCTCATCGGCAAATATGTCGTCGCCCGTCGCCCCATCCCCGACAGCTTGCACACGCTGTATTTGATCCTCGACGAAGGAGACATTGCCGGCACCCAGATCTCGATCCCAAGCGAAGACGACTGCGCGCAAGCAGTGAAGCGGCTGCGTGACAAGAAGCGAGCAGCGGCCAAGACGGCGTCGATGGCAATCCGCAAGGCGAAGAAGCGCGATAACGGTCAACGTCAGACGGCCAGGGAGACCGCGTAATGGACGAACGGACGCGCCACCTCGACCTCATTGCGCCAATTCTGACTGGAACCGCGAAAGCAGCCGCAGCAGCAGCCGGCGCAACGTCCGCAGATCTCTGGATGGTGCCTTACGGTCAACTTCACTATGACCCGGCCGACAATATCCGCCCGGTTGACCCCGAGTGGGTTACTCACCTCACCGCACTAATCGTCGAAAACGGCTACGACAAGGGTTCGCCGCTGCATTGCTATGTGCGAAAGGTGGACGGCAAGGATCTGCTGTATGTCTACAAGGGGCAGCACCGCTACCTCGCGGCCGGGAAGGCAATCGAGGCAGGTAAGGACGTCGGAAAGATCCCCGTCGTCGTACGCGATGCCAAGACGGTCATCCGGGCCGAAATGGTGATCGACGGCTATCTCAGCAACGACAGCAAGCGCTCGTCGCCTCTCGAACTGGCGGGCGTCGTCGCCGAGTTGCGGGACATTCACGGCATGACGCTCGCGGCGATCTGCAAGCGCTTGAACATCACGGACCAAACCGTCCGCGATGTCGGGCTGCTCGAACGAGCCCCGGTTGAACTGCACCAGATGGTTCGCAATGGCGCCGTTGCCGGCACACTGGCGATCGAGCAGATTCGCGAACACGGGGCCGAAAAAGCTCTTGAACGACTTCAGATAGGTGCGGCGAAGGCATCGGAGTCCGGCAAGGGCCGCGTGACGAAGAAACTCCTCGACGCATCGCCAAACGCTCGACAGCCAGCCGCAGCGCCGCCCGATCACCTGCCCGAGAAATCGCCGAAGCCAGAGCAACCATCCGCGCGATCGAGCGCACCCACCAAGATCGGCGAGCAGCAGGCAAAGCAACTTTTGCTCGCGCTGCAAGCAGTGCTGCATGATCCGATGTTCGGCCAGTTGTCCCCTGGGACGATCCACGGCGTCCATGCTGCATTGACCGGCCTTGAGGACATGCTCGATCTCCCCTCGCGCGCAGGCCAACACCCGATCCACGTGCCGAATAAGCACGGCGTGTTCGAACAGTGCGAGAGGATCACGTCGCCACGCGTCAAAAACAAAGGGCCGGCACCCGCCGAAATTCGTCTTGCTCATGTCGACGAGCAGACCTGGATTCATTCGTTCTCGCTAGAGCTGGGTACGAGCGGCATGACCGGCCTTCCATCCTTGGGAAGCTTTACCACCACGTCGCCTACGCGCGGACAAGCAATCCGGGCTGCAGTGGCCGACATCACGCACGCATTGGAGTCGTCGGCGTCGATGTCGAAGGCAAAGGGCGCAGACGTCGTACGGCGATGGCTTGACAAGCTGTACACGATGCCCGATCCCGACTGGACGCCCGAGCTTGCAGCCAAGCGCATAGCCGAAAAGGAGGTTCAATGATGCCTCGCCCGGCCCCCTCTACCCCACGTCCGCTGCCGCGCAAGCGGGAACGCGCGACGAAGCACCCGGCTATCGCGCTCGTAACCGTCAACGGGACGTCGATGCAGGCGGACAGCAGCGGGCTTCCGCCCGCAAAAGCAATCCAGAAAGGGAAGGCGCCGCTCGCGCGGCGCAAACCTATCCAGACGAACGAAGCCTTGGCGGATACCCGCCAAGGCCGGCTCGCGCGGCTCGATGCGCTTCGCATCGAGATCCGCACGCTGATCGCCGAGGTCTCGTACGCGGCCGACGTCGAGCTGCTGGATCTGATGGCCGACGAGGTCGGTTCGTTCGCACGCCACAAGGCCGCGCAGGAAGCCCGCACCTGGGCAGCAACCGCCGGCATCACGCTCGAAACCGGCCTCATGCAGCTAGCCCGCTCTCTTCCCAATTCCACCGCCCAGAGAACCCGACATGATTGATCAAGCCCTCCACGCAGCACACATCACCAAGGCACGTGAAATCGTAGTCGCGTCCGTGAGGCGCCTACGTGCCGCCCACATCGACTGCACCGATCTAATGGGCCAGGCCGAACAATACCTCCATGCGACGCGGGCAATCGATCGATTCCACGCCGTCTATGATTGCGATCTTGCCTTCGAGCCGAGCGGCTGGCGGAAGATCGCAGACCTCGCGAACCTCGGCAGCGCACTCCTCGAATTTCTCTCTCCGGTAATCGCGCCACACACTCGTGTCGAGGTGCTGTTCGACGCCATTTGCGACCTATGCGAACAACGAGACGAGGCGACCAATCAGCCAGATCCTAGCGGTGTCGCGGGCCAAGAACACGGCCGCGCCATTCGAACGATCACATATGAGAAACAGACATGGGCGATCGGCAAAAAGCGCCGTTCGACGACACGTGTCGTGATTGCCGAAGATATCGCGAACGGGGGTAGCCAGTGAGCCTCTTGACCCGCGCATACATCCTTGAGAAATTCGGCCCTCGCATGAACCTCTCGCAGCTTGCGCAACTGCTGCAGATGTCAGAGGGAACCATCCGCAACCAGATCAGTGCCGAGACTTTCCCCATCCCGACGTACAAGGAAGGAGCTGGGCGATTCGCGGCGTATGACGCCGTCGCAGACTATCTTGACCAAATGTCTGCCGAAGCGCGACGCATGGCCGCCTAATCCTCAAAGTTACTTTGGAGTATCCAGTTGAACCCAATCAGTGAAGAAGAAGCCCGCCATCGAGCGCTCGAACTGCTCAGGACACATTTTGACGGCATGTCGCTTGGCAATATCAAATATGTCCTCCGTCAGGTAGATGGCTGGCTAAACGGACAACTCGTCCTTGACTGCACTACGAATGATTTTCGGACAGCATCTGAAGAATGCGCTCGCGAGATTGCGAAACCAGCTTGACCGCTTCTGGCACATAGTAGCCAGCCGTCGTATTGGTGTTCTTCTCCGCCTGAATCAGCCTTGCGAGAATCAGTACTTGAGTTACCAGCAGGGTATCAAGCTTGTCTTGTTCCATAGGGTCGCCCTCTCGTTGAATGTGGGTGGTAGCGGAAATCCGCATCCGCATTCTAACGAGAGGCGCCGCCAATCCCGCCTACTTCGCCTCGACGTCGATCGAGTTGCCCTCCTGCAAGCTATACTCCGGCTGTTGCAACCCGTCGCCAATACTTCCGCTTGAAATCCAAACGCAGAGCATCACGATCGCCACTGCTAGGCAAGCACACTTCGAGCGGTACGCCGATGCGTACACTCGGATTCCCCAGTAGCCTCGATGAACCCATCTTCCGTTGGCGCAACGATGCCGAGCTAAAGGCTCACCCCGCGTATTCCGCAGCCAAAGCCGGCGACACTACTGCCGCGATTGACCTGATCCTTGATCTTGCGGATCCACTTTCGCAACAAGTTGGGAAAGTGCTGCATGCAAGAGGCTGGGCAGAACCGCTGATATTTGTTGCCCCTCACGCACGTGAAGCCCGAGGAGACAATGCGATTCCCCAGGTGCTTGCTGTTTTTTTGAGCTTCGGCTTAGGCGAGGTCGACGAACGGATTGTGCAGACGACGAAGGTGTATCACACGGGTGCCGACGCCATGGAACGCCTCATCGCCCGGGCCAGCTTCCAAGGACCAGTACGGCGAGGCGGAAACTACGTTCTGGTCGATGACGTCACCACATTGGGCGGCACGCTTTGCGATCTTTCCGACTACATCCGCCGAAGCGGCGGGAACGTGGTCGCGGCCTGCGTCCTAGTGAATGCAAGCCGATCTGGTAAACTGTTCCCTGCACGAAAAATCGTGCGCCGTCTAGAGGAGCAATACGGCCATGTCATCCGCCAAACGTTCCGCATCGAGCCAACTGCGCTCACGGCCGACGAGGCCCAGTACCTTATCGGCTTCCGTACCGCTGAGGAAATCCGAGGTCGCAGCGCTAAAGCAAGGGAAAAAACAGATCTCCGACTCCGCTCGAAAGGCATTTTCCTCGATCGCAGCGGGGCATCCCCGCGCCAAGGGGCGGTAAAGCGGGCGCACCGCGTGCCCTTCCCCGGCGCCAGCGCCCTGCGTACCGCGCGCTGGATCAAGCAACGCCGAGGAGCGGGGAAGTAGCCCCGCCTGTCACTGCCCACCCGCCATCTTCAACTGCCCTTTCTTGGCAACCTCATCCGGCCGCAGATTCGTGTACCGCTTGAGGTTGCGCCAGTCTTTGTGTCCGGTCACGGTTGCCACCTCCGGAATATCCCATCCACCCTCAAAGAGTGCGCTCGTGGCCTCGTGCCGCAAGTCATGTAGTCGCAAATCGACGATGCCCTTGGCGTCACACGCCATCTTGAAATACTTGCTGGCCAGACTCTTGTCGAACCGGAAGATGTACTCATTCGCGTGAGGCGGGCAAGCAGGATCGGCGGCACGCCGCATCTCGTAGTCGGGCGGCACCGGATACCGTGGCTGCCGCAGCAAGACTTCGAGCGAATCCCCGATCAGCGGCACCCACTCGTTGTTGCCCTTCTTCTGCCTTGGGTGCTTCCGATCTCGCACGAGGGCCAAGCGCTTTTCGACGTCGAGATCCGACCACGTCAGCCGGAACAACTCGCCACGGCGGAACGCGCTTTTCATGGCGATCCGGATGACATCCGGCACGGCCTGCTCGCGCTCCGGGTGCTCCGCGAACCAGTCGAAAATCTTCTGTATCTCCTCGCGAGTCGGTCTACGATCGCGATGCCCGCCTGGGCCGACCAGTTGGAGATGATTCAACGTCGGCCGGGCGATGCTCGGCGCGTGCGGCAACCGCAGATCGAGTAGCGATGCCATATGCTTGAAGACGGTGCCGAGCTTGGAAATGTCCATGTCGATGGTG
This sequence comes from Burkholderia glumae LMG 2196 = ATCC 33617, assembly GCF_000960995.1. Classification (NCBI taxonomy): domain Bacteria; kingdom Pseudomonadati; phylum Pseudomonadota; class Betaproteobacteria; order Burkholderiales; family Burkholderiaceae; genus Burkholderia; species Burkholderia glumae. The sequence goes on from NZ_CP009435.1 coordinate 203,718, forward strand.
TACTGGCCAGCGCCTTCCTTCTTTCGCTCTTGGGCAAACCTCACCAGCCGCTGCGTCGACAGCTTGATCGCGACTTCATCGTCAAAGTACCTTTCGAGCCGCGCGAGCATGTAGTGCTCGTTCGATCTCTCGACGATCCCACGGCCGGAATCCTGGCGGGCCTGACGATACTGTCGTACCAGCTCGCCGACCGTGACGCTCGATTCATCAACCGCACGCACGCCCTTGTCGATCGCTGTCTCGATTTCCCGAGCCCAAGCCTCGGCGGCACCTTTCGTTCCGAACGTCTTTGCTGTACTCTTGTGCCCCTGCCGGCGGACTTGAGCCCGCCAGCGATTGCCAACCTTGATGATCGATGCCACACGCTACCCCTTAGAAACTGTAGCAATGCGGCGTTAGAGAGGCATGCTACAGCGGTGATTTGTAGCAAAAGTGTAGCAGAGCGGCCGTTAAACTCTGTATCATTCCGCCTCACAGACTGTCATTGAGCGGCACAAAAAAATTGGCCGAGAGGCTGATGGGATAAGGCGAAGGGCTTGTAGCACAAGGCTCCATCGATTCCCGCTCAAACTATCCGCTCCCCGTAGTTCAATGGATAGAACAAGCGCCTCCTAAGCGCTAGATACAGGTTCGATTCCTGTCGGGGGGACCAGAGATCCTCCAAAGTTCCACCAGCGTCTACCGAAAAGCCCCGCCCAGCCTGCCTGCGTGGGTTTTTTTGTTTCAAACTTCCCCATCTACCATCAGCAGCCCCCCATTTGGGGTTGTTTTGCGGCTTCGGCGAACACCCCCAAACGCCCCCTCCGGGGGCACCAGACCATGCCCATCACCGATCGGAAGATCCGCACCACCAAGCCGGCGGACAAGCGCATGAAGATGCGGACCCGCACATCGTGCCGCTCTCCCGACAAGCGCTGGAGGTGCTGGCCCGGCTACGCGAGATCAACGGGCAACACCGCTTGGTTTTCTACAGCATGCGGGGCGTAGCCACATCTCGAACAACACGACGCTCTATGCGCTGTATCGGATCGGATACAAATCGCGGATGACGAGCCACGGCTTTCGCGGACTGGCCGCCACCGCCCTGCGCGAGTTGGGGTACGGCGGCAATGTAGACGAGCGGCAGATGGCACATGCGGAGCGCAATCCAGTCACCGCGGCCTACGTGCATGCCGAGTATCTGCCGGAGCGGCTGCAGATGATGCAGCGCCGGGCGGATCGGCTCGATGAGTTGGCCGCGATTGATGATGTTCGGCCGGCGGAGCCAACGCGCTCCTAGCCCTTCCCTAGCCGACATTGAGGCCCCGACATCTCGCCACTCTCAGGGGCCCGCTCGCGCGCGCGGCCCGCTCCGTTTTGCTCCCCCCGGACAGGTGAACAACGGCTTGTACAAGCGCAACCAATTCATCATCGGCGGCGCTCCTGAAACGTGAAAAAATCCGTTGAATGGGCAACGCTATAATCGGCCGCCTGGTAAAGCCAGCATCGGATGACGAATCCGCTCGGCTATCTCGCGCCCGCAGAGGCGAGGCAAACTATTATGGGCAACTCGGAATGCCGCTGACGTTCCGGCATTGATTGAAACCAATTAGCCTCCTCGATTCTCGGTGCGGCTCGCTACCTATCTCATCCTTTTTTCGTAACCGCGAAATCAAAGAGCGGGAAAGCCTTCTGCCTTACCCACATTCGGCCAAACGTCGCTCCCCTCCAAAGTCAGCCTTCGCCCATTTCTTGTTCCGTCGTGCCTCGTTAGCTTCGAAGGCCCACCAGATCACAATGGAGAATCGAATGGCGGATAGACGGGATACAGACGGACTGCGCGTGGTACTGAGTGCGCCACAGCTGGCGGCAGTGCTCGCTCGCCAGTCGATCAACCAGACGGAAATTCTATCCAACCGACTATGGGGCGGCCTCCAAATCGTCGGCGGGGTGATGGAAATGGCGGGGGCGGCGGTACTCTGCGTCGCACCGGAACCGACGATGGCGAGCAAGGCCGGATGTATCGTATTCGGCGTACACGGCTCGGATACCGTGTCGGCGGGTTGGCGGCAGGTTTGGAGCGGCCAGGACACGATCACGCTGACCCAACAAGGCATGACGAAGCTGGCCGAGACGATGAAGGTCGGCCCGGACATGGCGAACAGCCTCGGCCTGTCGTTGGATATGATCGTGCCGTTCGGCTTTGCGGGTTCGATCAAAGCGGCTCGCGCGGCTCGGGTCACGATGGGCCGGATCAATCTGGAAATGCATGAGGCAAAGGCATCCGATGCAAGGCTCGGAGGGCACACCATCGAAAGGCATGTCGGAAAGAGTGAAGCGTGGTTGCGAGACAGGCTGGCGCGCGAGCCGAAACTTGAAATAGCAAGCTCATTTAGAAATATGAATGCTGCTGAATGGGCTATTTCGGAAGTGTTGCAGAAACACTCGGCTCGGGTTAGTGCCTGGGCGCAGTCAACTAGCGGATCCAATAGACTTCAGCTGGTTGGCGAGACAGGACGGAATGTCGGATATGGTTTGATCAGAGAAACCGGGAAGATGATCGAATTAAGCAAATCCCAAGTATTTCTGAAAAAGGAATTTTATAACGGCATGCCATATTATATTATTACAGCATATCTGATTAAATAATTTATGAAATCAAGCGATAGATACCCCGAGCTTTCAAATTTCATTAAAAATTATTTTGGCGAAGATTTCGATTTATGGGGAAATACAATAGAGGAAATATTTGCCCTCTACAAGAGCGAAAATGACATATCGGCGCGCTCGCAGCTGGGACGTGATATCGATGCTTTTCGTTGCGACAACTCCAGTGACTTGGATGCCTCATTTAAAGCGCTCTACGGGCTTTTTTTCAACCCCGTTTCGTGGAATCACACGACGGCTTCCTTTCTTGATGAACTCAAGCGCCTTCTTAGCGAGTAGCTGGAGTATTTATATAGTCGATCGACAATCTGTCGGGCTATTCGGCTGGCTGCATGAGGCGGCATCAAAGTAAAGCTCCGGGTCCGCGGATCACACGAAGTGGTTTATATTGCGGAATGCAAAAAGCGTCGATTCGACGTTTGCAGAAAAAGGGCAGCCGGAAAATTTCAGATTGCATCCGATGGGACGCATGCGTCTAAGCGAAGGTTGCGTCACGGTAACGGATCAGAAAAGATGTGATCAACTCGAAAAAAGAGGTGGCCGCGCAAATTCGGACAGCCGGATAAGTGGAGCGGCTGGGGCCTGAGCCAGCGATAACGCTGGCAAAGGAACCTGGAAAATGACGAAGCTAACCCGACGGACACACTCAGCGGCAGCCAAGGGCAAGCGGACGCTGGCTGAACTGGCGCAGCAGTTCGATGTGCATCCCAACCAGATCACGGAATGGAAGCGGCAATTGCAGGCGCGCGCGTCGGACGTGTTTGGCGCGGGCGGTGCGCCATCGAGCGGGTCGCCGGTTGAACTGAAATCGCTGCACGCGAAGATCGGGCAACTGACGTTGGAAAATGCTTCTTTAAGCGGCGCGCTCGACAAGGCGGGATTGCCGAGCGCAAAGAAATGATTGGCCGTCACCATGCCTTGCCGGTATCGCGGCAAGCCCGGCTTGTGGGAATTGCCAGATCGAGTGTGTACTGCCAGCCCCAGCCGGTGGGCGAAGCGGATCAGCGATTGATGCGCCGGGATGCCCACGAGGTTGGCCGTCGCCGCGTGCGCAGGCTGATGACGCGCATGGGCGTCGAGGCGTTGTACTGCAAGCCGAACACGAGCCGGCGCAACGCTCGGCACAAGATCTGGTGCATACCTGCTGCGCGGCATGAAGATCGAGCGAGCCAACCAGGCGTTTGCGCTGGATACGACGTACATTCCGATGGCGCGTGGCTTCGTGTCCTGACGGCGGTGGTGGACTGGGGCGAGCCGCAAGATTCTCGTGCATCGGGTGGCGTTCACGCTGGAGGCCTCGCACGCCGTCGAGGCGCTGCAGGAGGCGTTCGCCCGCTACGGACTGCTCGATATCGTCAGCACCGGTCAGGGTAGCCAGTTCACGGCCGGCGCGTTCACCGAGGCGGCGCTGGGCCGACAGGTTTGTCTGTCCATGGATGGCAAAGGAACCTGGCGCGACAACGTGTTCGTCGAGCGCGTGTGGCGCAGCGTCAAATACGAAGAAGTCAATTTGAAAGCGTACGAGGCGGTCAGCCATGCCCGGCGCTCCATCAACGACTACATCGAGCTGTACAACCGGAAACGGCCCCATTCGAGCCTGGCGGATCGCACGCCGGGTCAGGCATGCTTCGCGACGCTGCCTGCCATCCAATCGGCAGCATGATCACCTCAGATGTTCCACTTAAAAATCTCAGAAACCTGTCCGAATGTGTGAGGCCACCTCTTAGGTAGAATAGATCGTCAAATTATCGTTACTTGGCCCACGCCGCAGACGAGCCACCGTTCTGCCGCCTTTTTATGAGCCTTGGGGATGGTTTTGGGGCCGTTATTTTCACATTATGTCCCGTGCCATACCGGATAAGCCAATATAAATTCTCACTGCCCCACGCCCCCCAACGGTTCACCAAGCGCTCGACACAATTATTACCAGAGATTTCGGCAATCCCCATCCCGCCCGAAAATCCATCTAGCATTGCACGCATTTTTCCTGCAAACTCTGGTCACAAGGCTCATCGGCTCGGTGCCAGATTCGGCCAGCAAAAAAACCACGGCGATCGCGAAAGAAAATTTCCGGAAAATCGCCAGCGCTTCCCGCCGCCTGGCTACATTTCCTCCCAAACAATCCGCTAGCCACGCGTGCCTTCGCCCTCGCACCGCGCCGGCGCCTCGCAAGACATCGTCGATACCACCACGACCGCAACCCGGGCATGTCCGCCCCGCCACAGACAGCCATGACCAGCAGGATGGAACAAGCAGCCATGCAGGAACCGAAGTACCACCCCCCCATCGAGGAAGTCGTCTTCGCCGACGATTTCCTGCGTGCGGAAGAGAACGCTCTGCCCGCAGTCTCGCCCGGAAACCGCAAATTCCTGCGCGCTTTCTTCGGTGTCGCGGCGTCGCGGCTGGGCTGGCGCGTTCGTGAAATCAGCCCGCAATCGCAAGGAGGCAAAATTCCGCTGGTCGACATCATGGCAGCCTTGGGCCTGCCCCGCAGCCCGCACGGCTGGGCCGCCGCCTGCACGGCCGACCTGGGCCGGGCGGCCGACCATTTGCACGAACTCACCCTGACCCCGGCCAGCCTCGTGATCGGCTGGGGCATGCCGCCGTCCGTGCTGCACTACATCGACCTCCAGGGCGCCGCGTTCATCGACGTGGAAATCCACGCGATCCGCTTCACCCGCGACCTGCATCTAGCGATGCGCACCAACGATGCCGGCATCCGGCTTGAACTCGAGCAGTTGCGCATCGACGAGGAGACGTTCTGGGGCGCCGCGGCGGGACTGCGCGGCCAATTCGCACGGCGCGGAAATGCCTTCATCGCGCGCCCCGATCTCAGCGTGGGCGTGTTCGTCGGCCAGATGGACATCGACCAGGCCGTGGTCGGCGACGGCCGCCTGATGGAGCCGAACGACTTCATCGAGTCCCTCGCGCAATGGGCGCGGCAGGTCGATCTGCTGGCCATATGCCCGCACCCCGCGCAGATCGACACGAGCCCGCTGCACCCGCTGCTCGACCGGATTCCCAACGCCACGCTCATCAGCCGCCATACCTACAGCCTGCTATGCGCGGAAAACCTCGCGTTCGTCAGCGCGATCTCCTCGAGCGTGCTCGGGGAAGCACACTACCTGGGCTGCCACGACATCCGCCAGTTGGCGGTCGACGATCGCAATGACGCCAGCCGGCTGCCGGCCGCCTGCTCGCCGTGGATTCCGGTCTGGTCCGAAGTCGCCAGCCTTCGCTCGCTGGATGCGTTCTCGAAGGCACGGCAAGGCAAAACGGTTCCTCCGTCACCGGTCACCGGCAGGCCCTCGGCCTTCCCCGACGACATGCTCAACACCATCTTCGGCTATCGCTGGGGCTTCGATCCGGCCGCCAGCGGTCTGCCCGATTTGCCCACGCTCGCCCCGGGAGCGTCGCTGAGCCTCGCCGTCAATACGCCCGGCGCGGCGAGCATCGGGTTCGCGCACGGCTGGCACTGGCCCGAGCCCTGGGGCGTCTGGAGCGCCGAGCCGCGCGCCTGCCTGGCCGTACTGCTGGAAGACATCGAGCCGGGCGCCGGCTATGAACTGGCGCTGTACGGCCATCCGTGGGCGCCGGCCGGCGCCACGCCACCCGCCATACGCCTCGTGGTCAACGGCCGCGAGTGCCAGTTGCGCTCCAGCCAGGAAGACGGCATGGAATGGGCCATCCAGCTCGACACCCACGCCCTGGAGCGCCGCCTGCTCCTGATTACCGCCGAAGTGCGCGGCGCGCTGCGGGCCTGCGACGTGGGGGGCGCCCCGACCGACACGCGCGTGCTCGGGCTTGGGCTGCGATACCTCACGCTACGGAAAATCGTGCCCACCGGACCGGAACCCGAGCCTGCATAGGCCGGGCTCGCCGACATAGACAGCCCCGGTGCCGCCTCACACGACAATACCGATCGATCAACCGGCGGTTCGGTACATCCACGGCCGCATGGCCGGTTGCCCCGGCGAGTCATGGGTAGGAAGGCTGCCAGGCGCGTCACGGCGCACTCGGCGCGATGATCCGGCCGCTGGCGATTTCGCCGCGACACCTATCTCGGTCAGGCGATGCCGCCCACCGCCGCCGCGCCGGCCGAGCGACGAGCGGCGGTATGGCGGCCATGTGTCAAGCCGGCGGCCTGCCCCGCTTCATATGGCGCAGCCGACTATCCTTGTGCGGATAAATTGGTGGTGCCGAAGCGCCGGACGCGCCGAGAATCGATGCGATCGACAACCGCCGGCCCGGCCGCGCGCCCGATGGCGGCGGGCGCCGGCCTCATCACACGACACCATGCCACTCGATCTGTTCCGCGCCCGCCTCGCGCCAGCGCGAAGCCGGGCCTGCGCCTTGCTGATGCCCCTCGTCGCGGCCGCCGCGCTCGCCATGACCCTGGCGCCGCCAGTCGCCGGCGCCACGCCGCGCGGCACGCTGGTGTTCTGCAGCGAAGGCAGCCCGGCCGGCTTCGATCCGGGCCAGCACACCACCAGCACCGACTTCGACGCCAGCACGTACACGGTCTACAACGAACTCGTGCAGTTTCGCAACGGCACGCTCGATCTCGAACCGGGGCTCGCGACGGGTTGGGAAAGCTCGGCGGACCAGCGCGTCTACACGTTCCACCTGCGCCGCGGGGTGAAATTCCAGACCACGCCCTGGTTCCATCCGACACGCGAGTTCAACGCCGACGACGTCCTGTTCACGTTCAACCGCATGCTCGATCCGCAGTTGTCGTTTCGCCGTGCCTACCCGACGAGCTTCCCGTACTTCAGCGACCTCGGATTCGACCGCAACATCGTGCGCATCGAAAAGCTCGACGGCAACACGGTGCGCTTCCATCTCAGGACGCCCGACGTGATCTTCGCGCGCAACCTGGCGATGAGCTTCGCATCGATCCTGTCGGCCGAGTATGCCGCGCAACTGAGCGCGCGCCACCGCGAGGCCGACATCAACCAGTTGCCGGTGGGCACGGGGCCGTTCGTGTTCCGCTCCTACCAGAAGGACTCGCTGATCCGCTACGACGCGAATCCCGATTACTGGCGGCCCCAGGACGTCCGACTCGCGCATCTGGTATTCGCGATCACCCCCGATCCAGGCGTGCGCATCCAGAAGCTCGCGAGCGGCGAATGTCAGGTCTCGGTGTTTCCACGTCCGGCGGACCTCGAGGCCGTCAAGCGCAATCCCGCGCTGAAGCTCGTCTCGGGCGTCGGCTTCAACGTCGGCTTTCTCGCCTACAACACGCAGCACGCGCCGCTCGATCGCGTCGAGGTGCGCCGCGCGCTCGACATGGCGATCGACAAGCCGGCCATCATCGAGGCGGTGTTCGGAGGCAACGCGCGGGTCGCGACCAATCCGATGCCGCCAGCGCAGTGGTCCTACAACCCGGCCTTGAAGGACGCGCCGCATGACCCGGCCGCCGCGCGCGCGCTGCTCGCGAAGGCGGGCCTCGCGAGCGGCTTCGACCTGACGCTGTGGGCCATGCCGGTGCAGCGCCCCTACAATCCGAACGCGCGGTTGATGGCGCAGATGATTCAGCAGGATTGGGCGAAGATCGGCGTGCGCGCACGGATCGTGAGCTACGAATGGGGTGAATACAACCGCCGCGCCAAGCAGAACGGCGAACACGACGCGCTGCTCTACGGCTGGTCGGGCGACAACGGCGACCCCGACAACTGGCTCGGCGCGCTGCTCGGCTGCGCCGCCGTCCACGGCGGCAACGTCTCGAAATGGTGCGATCCGGCGTTCGACGCGCTGATCACCAAGGCGCGCGCCGAGCCCGACCTGAAGGCGCGCACGGCACGCTACGAGCAGGCGCAGGTGATCTTCAAGCAGCAGGTGCCGTTCACGCCGATCGCGCATTCGATCGTCTCGCTGCCGGCCTCGAAGCGCGTCGAGGGGCTGGTGTTCTCACCGCTCGGCAGCCACCGGTTCGACGGCGTCTCGCTGCGCTAGCACCGCCAAGGCCATGGAGCGGCGCCGGTCCGGCGCATTCCGGACCGGCCGCTACGGCCGGAGCGCACGGCCGGCAGATGCCGCCGCACGGGGTCGCTCACGCATCCTCGTCCTTCACCTTGCCGTCCTTGATCGTGTTCAGCATTTCCTGCCCGATGCCCTCGATGGACCTCAGCATGTGCCATGTCATCATCCGCTGGCCGAGCGCCAGACTGCTCGCGCCGGCGAGTTCACCGCCGAGTCCCGGCGTCGGGAACTGCATCACGGCGCCATTGAGTCTCGGCATCGGGTTGTCCCCGGTCGACATCAAACTCAGCCGGTCCATCGACGCCTGATCCTGAAGCATCGAGAAATGACGGATCACGGCGTCCAACGCGTCCGCCCGGCCGGCGGCAGCCGCTGCAACCGGCCGGCTGTCCGGGCGGCGCGCGGCGAAGCTGCCCGGCATGTGCTGCGGCGGCCCGGCATGACCGTTGCGACGCGGCGCGGCCGGGCCGCCCGCCTGCGAGGCGGCGGAAGCCTGGCTGGTATCGGGCAACGCAGTGGCGCCGGACGGCGCGGCGGACGGGTGAACGGGGGGCCACCATGGGGATGAACTCGTCGGGTCGGATGGGGCTCGACCGATTACATAGCAATCAGCCTGCGCCATCCCCCGGCTCGCGAAGCCGCCAATCGAATTCCGAATCTCCGCCTGATTCGTGCGGCGCACGGCGCACCGCGCCGGCTTACGCACAGGGGCCGGGCGCCCGCGCCAGTGCTCAGCGGCCGCGCGGCGGCGCCCCGCTCGCGCCGTTCCAGAGGAACAGCCCCGCCATCAGGCACAGGAACACGGGCAGCGACCAGATGTCGGCGTCAAAGTCGATTTCCACGCTGCCGTCAGGGTCGTCCGCGAGATAACGCACCGGCACGCGCTCCCCGGCCGCGAGCGAGCGCCAGGTGCCGATCGCGCGCCGATAATGCCGGCCGTCCGCCGCCTCGAACACGATTTCGGGATGGTGAGCGCCCGCCAGCAGACGCACCACGGTGCCGGTCGTGACGGCCGACGCCGCGGAGAACTCAGCGGTCCGGTAGACGCTCGACGCCGCCGCGAGCGCCAGGACCAAGCCGATCGCAATCAGCAGATAGTTCGGATGCCTCATCGCCCCTCCCGAAAAGAACGCCGCTCCGCCGTGCGGCTCATGCGAAAATCACGATTTTGCCGCGCCCGGCGCGGCCCATGCCATTCAGCTATCAGCCTCGGGAGCTTCTTCATGAACGTCAACGAACAAATCGCCGCGCTAACCGCCGCCGAACTGCAGACGGCAGGCGCCGGCCAGGCCACCGCGATCGCGCTGACGGTGCTGCTGCGCCATCTGTGTTCGCCGCAGCTGGCGCAACTGCTGTCGTCGGCCTTCGAGAACCACGAAGCGGTGATGCTGCAATCGCCGTGGCCGGAGCAGATGCTGCACTCGTACAAAGCCACGCGCCGCCTGCTCGAAGGCGCGGCCGGCGTCGAGCCGCAGGGCGACGGCGCCCCCTGACGCTCGTGCCGGGCGCCGCGCCTTGCGCAGTGCGGCGCTTTGCTGCGATGATGAATGCGGTCGCTCGCCGCGCGTCCGACCGCCGCCATTTCCGCGCCCTCTATTTCCGCTGTCGCCGACGATGCCCACCGAACCCGACAAACCGCGCCGCCTGTCGACCCGCACGCTCAACCTGATCGCCGTGCTCGCCGGCATCGCCACGTTCGCGATCGGCGCCGCCTGGGTAATCTATAGCTACCTCGTCGACCGTGAAGCGCCCTACTTCGCGATTCCGCTGGTGTTCTCGGTGCCCGTGATCGTCGCCATCGCCATCCGCAGCATCTGGGACTGACGCCTGCGCCGGCGGCCGCGCGCGAATCTTTTTGCGCGCGACCGGTCATACGCGCGACGCGACCAGTTCAACCCGCTCCCTCGCCGTATTCAGAATGACCCAGCACCCGATCACCCGTCTGTTCCGAGTTTCCCTGCCGTTGCGGCGCCCCCTCGTGCTGCTGACGATCGCGCTGGCGGCCGTCCTGCTGCCGGACGCCGCAACGGCCGCGCCCACCTCGCGCACCTGCGCGAAAGCCCACGGCGCGCACCGCGCGCGCTGCACGGTGCGCCCCGCCAGGCACGCCAAGCCGGCACGGCACGCGAAGGCGCGCCGCAAGCCGCGCCGCCGCGCGGCGCCCACGCACGGCGCCGTCTCGCACGAGCGGCAGCATCGCCAGCGCGCGACGCGCGCGAGAACCGCGAGGCGCAAGCCGCATCGGCCCGTCGGCCAGCCGCGGCATACCGCAAGGCACGCGCATGTGCCGCCGGCGCCGCTCACCGCGAGCACCGTCAGCAGCGCCAAACCGCAGTTGCTCGCGAGTTGCGGCTACACGCCGGCCACCCGGCGCCTGCTGCATTCCCAGGCGATCTACGTGATCGACGAGCGCAGCGGCACGGTGCTGCTCGAACGCCATGCGAACCGGATCAAGCCGATCGCATCGGTCTCGAAGCTGATGACGGCGGTGGTCTCGCTCGATCGGCACGTGCCGCTCACCCACCGGCTGCGCGTCTCCGTCAGCGATCGCGACACGATCAAGTTCACCGGTTCCCGCCTGAAGGTCGGCTCGGTGCTGTCGCGGCGCGACATGCTGCACATCGCGCTGATGTCGTCGGAGAACCGCGCGGCGGCGGCGCTCTCGCGCGACTATCCGGGCGGGCGGCCGGCCTTCATCGCCGCGATGAACCGCAAGGCGCGCATGCTCGGCATGACGAACACGCGTTTCGTCAACGCAACGGGGCTCTCGCCCCAGAACGTCTCGACGGCCCGCGACCTGGCCCGCCTACTGTCGGCCGCAGCCCGCTACCCGGCGATCCGCACGTTCTCGACCGACCACGCGCAGGTCGTGCATCCCGGCCGCGGACAACTGAGCTACGTGAATTCGAACGCGCTCGTCCGCGGCGGCGACACGCGGATCCGGCTGCAGAAGACCGGCTTCATCAACGAGGCAGGCCACTGCCTCGTGATCCGCTACCGCATCGGCGCTCGACCCGTGGACGTGGTGCTGCTCGACGCCCCGGGGCCGCGCGACCATGTCGCCGACGCGATCCGCATCCGCAACTGGCTGGCCTGCTCGCTACGCTAGCACCGCGCCTGCCGTGGCTTCATCGGCGGCGGCGCGCTCAACGCACCACCGCGCGCCCGACCTCGTTGGACCCCTGCCAGAGCCGGTAGCGCACCTCATAGCCGTCGGGCACGTAGACGACCACCGGCAGGCGGCTGTTGTAACGCAGCAAAAAACCGTCGCCGCGGCCGATCACGAACGCCGACTGCGGCGTGGCCGACGGCGCGCAGGCCATTTTGGTGGCGGCCACCGGGCCGATGTCGGTCACGCGGTAGTACGGATAGCCCGAGCCCGGCAAGGTGTCGTGCTGCAAGCGCGCCGGAAAGAAATGGACGTTGCAATCGGTCGGCATCGTCTTGCCGACGATCACCTGCACGCGCAGGTCGTCCTCGAGTTCGGCCGGCGGCAGCGAGATCACCGCGCGCTGCATGCCGGGCTGCGGAGCCGGGAACATTTTCAGATCGGCGGCGGCCGCCGCCGCAGCCGGTGCCGACGCGGCGGCGCCCGAAGCAACGGACTGCGCGGACGCCAGATGCGCGCCGCCGAGCGACACCACGGCCGCGGTAAATACGAGGGACAGCCGGAACGAACGACGCATACGGATCTCCTGTTTGACGAATCGGGCAAGTGGATCGAATCGGTTGAAACCGGTTGAAACGGGCGAGCCGCCCGGGAACCTGCGCCGGCGCGCGCCGCGGGCCGCCCGAACTCTCCACGGCGGTGGCGCCTGGCGGCCCGCCCGAGTGGCGCGCCAACTTACGCGATTGTAATCTCCCGACACAATTGCTCCCGAACTCGCCGAAGCCGCACCCTTCCTATCATCAGCACTCTGGAGACTCATCATGCTGAGACGGATCGGAATCCTCGGAATCGCCGCCGCGCTGGCTGGCTGCGTCGCCGTACCCGACGGCGGCTATGGCTATTCGCAACCCTACTACACGAATGGCTATGCCGACAGCTATGGCTATGGCGGCGGGGGCTACGCGCCCGTCTACGGCACCGTCAACATCTGGGGCGGCGGGGGTGGCTATCGCGACCACGGCTGGCGCGACCGCGGCGACTGGCGTGGCCGCGGCGGCGACTGGCACGATCGTGGCGGCTGGCATGGCGGCGGCTGGCGCGGCGGGGGTGGCAACGGCGGCGGTGGCAACGGCGGCGGCGGCTGGCGCGGTGGTGGTCCCGGTGGTGGTCCCGGTGGTGGTCCCGGTGGTGGTCCCGGTGGTGGTCCCGGTGGTGGTCCCGGCGGCTGGCCCGGCGGGCACGGCGGCGGCGGGCGCGGCGCAGGGCATGGCCACTAGCCCGGCTGACGAAGCCGGCAATCGCGGGCGAAGCCGGCCGCTCCGCGCGCCGGCAGCACGGGATTTGCAACTGGTTGTATCGCCAACCGGAAGGCGGATTGCATCGGTCACGCCTCGCGGCGCCGGCTCATCCCGCGTCGCGCAAAAAAAAGCGCCCGCCCGGCGGTGCCGGTGCGGGCGCTTTTCATATTCTGCCTAGCTGAATACCACGCGCCGCCGTCGCCGCCGCCAGGGCGGCGCGCGGCGCTTGCTCACCATCCCTGTTGCGGATAGTAGTCGGGGGCCGGCTGCGGGCCACAGGCCACGTAGGCATTGCGGTAGCCGTCATAGCAGGTGCCTGGCGGCGGGCCGGCATAAGTCTGCTGGTACTGATACTGCGCGGGCTGCTGATACACGGGCTGATAGGCCGGCGCCGCGTAGGCCGGCTCGGGCGTCAAGGCCGACGAGACGATCGCGCCGAGCACGGCGCCCCCGATCAGCGCACCGACCACCGCGCCGCCCCCGCCGTGATCGTGCCAGCGCCCATGAGCGGAAGCCGGGCCGGCGGCGACGAGCGTCCCGGCGGCCACCAGCACTGCGACGATTTTCTTGTTGATCATGATGCTCTCCACTCGAAGTGGTACGTGATGGAGCGAATTGTGGGATGCGCTCGCCGTAACAGGTGCAGCAAGTGGTAACGCCCGGTTACGGGCACTTGATGCGCGCCACGAGCGCTGCGCGGCGGTCGCATGCTAGGATTTTCGAACACCGCGACGAAGCGACGCAACGCCCACCCGGGACCGCCACGCCTTCATCATGAAACCCGACACCGCGCACCGGTTCGACACCGAACTCGCTCCCCGCATCGCCGCGCGCATCGCGACGATGCTCGGTCCGCGCGTGCGCGTCGTCGCCGTACGCTACGGCGGCCACGGCCACCCGAGCCAGATCCACGTCGTCAGCACCACGCCCGTCCACGTCCGCGGCTTCGACCATCCGCTCGACGTCACGCTGACCTGGGACGGCGACGAGATCGAGCGGCTCGTCGCCGACCAGGACGGCGCCCGCTTCGCGCGCTATCTCAACGCCCTGTCGTGCAAGCTGCCGGGCTGGGAAAGCGCGCGCGGCCTCGACTTCGGCTCGCGCACGCAGACCACGCCGCACGTGCTGCTCGGGGGACTCGATTTCGAAGCGTGAGGCGCTCCGGCGGCCGCGAAGGCCGGCCGGGCCGCGTCACGCGCGCATCGGCCGCCGTCGTGATCGGAACGCCGGTGATACACTCGGCCGATCCGCGCCGGCGCGGCCGGCAGGCCCGGTTCGCGGCGGCTTCCCACCGAACTCAGGAGATCCATCACCATGGCTGAATTCCGGCTCCAAACCGACGCCTTTGCCGATGGCGCGCTGATGCCGAAAGCGCAGGAATACCACCACGCCGGGTTCGGCGTGGACGGCGGCAACACCTCGCCCGCGCTGCGCTGGGAAGGCGTGCCGGCCGATGCGAAAAGCCTCGCCGTCACCGTCTACGATCCCGATGCGCCCACTGGCAGCGGCTTCTGGCACTGGGTCGCGGTGAACCTGCCGGTCGGCACCACCAGCCTGCCGGAAGGCGCGGGTGCGGCGGGCGGCGCAAAGCTGCCGGCCGGCGCGGTGCAGGTGCGCAACGACTACGGCGACGACGGCTTCGGCGGCACGGCCCCGCCGCGAGGCGACAAGCCGCATCGCTACATCTTCCGCGTCCATGCGCTGAAGGTGGACAGCCTGCCCGTCACGCCCGACACCACCAACGCGGTGGCGCGCTTCATGATCCATCTGAACGAGATCGCGTCGGCCAGCTACACCGGCCTCTATGCGCTGAAGTAAGCCCCCGCGCGACCGCAGCCGCCGGCGCGCACCCCAGGGCTGGCGCGCCGACGCGGCCGCCTGCGGTCGCGGTCGCACCGATCGGCCGGCGCCCATGCGCCGGCCCACCGCCCGTATCGCTCCGCCCCCCGACCATGAACGCCGACGACAACGGCCTGCCGCTTCCCGAACGCTACTGGGCCATCCTCTGCGTCGCGCTCGGCGTGCTGCTTGCCGTGCTCGACAGCGCGATCGCGAACGTCGCGCTGCCGACCATCGCGCGCGACCTGCACGCCACCGACGCCGCCTCGATCTGGGTCGTCAACGCCTATCAGCTCACCATCACGATCTCGCTGCTGCCGCTGGCTGCGCTGGGCGACCGAATCGGCTACCGGCGCGTCTATGTCGCCGGGCTCGCGCTGTTCACGGTTTCGTCGCTGGGCTGCGCGCTGGCCGATTCGCTCGCCTCGCTCGCGGCGATGCGCGTGATCCAGGGCTTCGGCGCGGCCGGCATCATGAGCGTCAACACCGCGCTGGTGCGGATGATCTACCCGCCGCGCCTGCTCGGGCGGGGCGTCTCGCTCAACGCGATGGTGGTGGCGCTCGCCTCGGCGATCGGGCCGACCATCGCGTCGGCCGTGCTCGCGGTCACGACCTGGCCGTGGCTGTTCGCGATCAACGTGCCGATCGGCATCGCGGCCGTCGCGGTCGGCCTGCGCGCGCTGCCGGTCACGCGCGGCGACGACGCGCCGTACGACTATCCGAGCGCGATCCTGAACGCCTGCGTGTTCGGCCTCGTGATCCTCACCGTCGACGGCTTCGGCCACGGCGGCAACCACGGCCTCGTCGCGGCCGGTGCGATCGGCGCGGTGGTGCTCGGCTACGTGTTCGTGCGCCGGCAACTGTCGCAGCCCGCGCCGCTGCTGCCCGTCGACCTGCTGCGAATCCCGTTGTTTGCGCTGTCGATCGGCACCTCGGTGGCCTCGTTCACCTCGCAGATGCTCACCTTCGTCGCCTTGCCGTTCTGGCTGCAGCACACGCTCGGGCTATCGCAGGTCGAGACCGGGCTCTACATGACGCCATGGCCGCTCGTGATCATGGTGGCCGCGCCGCTCGCGGGCGTTCTTTCGGACCGCTACTCCGCGGGCACGCTGGGCGGCATCGGCCTGGCGCTGTTCGCCGCGGGGCTGCTCGCGCTCGCCACGCTCGGCGCGCACCCGGCCCCTTTCGACATCATCTGGCGCATGGCGCTGTGCGGGGCCGGCTTCGGGCTGTTCCAATCGCCCAACAATCGCGCGATCCTGTCGTCGGCGCCGCGCCACCGCAGCGGCGGCGCGAGCGGCATGCTCGGCACGGCACGGCTCAGCGGACAGACGCTCGGCGCCGCGCTGGTCGCGCTGATCTTCAACGTGGCGCCCACGCACGGGCCGACCCTTGCCTTGTACGTCGCCACCGCGTTCGCGGCGCTCGCCGCCTGCGTGAGCCTGCTGCGAATCGGTGCAGGCGCCGCGGACGCCGGATCCTGAGCCTTCCGGGCCGACGGCTCAGCGCGCGTGCGCCGAGCCGTCGGCGGCGAGCGTGTCGAGCACGAACCGGCAGCGCGCCTCGACCGCCACGCAAGGCAGTTCGACGAGCCGGTAGCCGAGCGCGCGATAGACCCGACTCATCACCTCCGCGGTACGCACCGCTTCGGCGTAATCCTGCTTGCGCTCGGCGTCGCGCACGTAGATCTCGGGCCACGGCGGGGCGAGGAACACCGGGCTGCGATAGCGATATCGCCGCGCCGCCGCCAGCACGTGCGGCGGCACGGGCAGCCCGCACAGCCGCAGATAGCCGATCACGTCCGGCACGCCGCGATCGAAGAGCACCGGCCCGGCACCGCGCGCCGCCACGCGTTCCGCCATCGCGTAGGAGCGCATTTCCCAGGCGAGCATCAGCTCCGCAAACGCCGCGCGATCGCGCCACGGCAGCGCGGGCCCGTCGATCGCCACCTGGTCGACGATCACGCCGCGCCCCGCCTCGTCGGTGCGGGCCAGCCCGCGCGCGGCCAGCGCGTCGACGAGGGTGCTCTTGCCCGCGCCCGGCCCGCCTGTGACGACGAAAAAAGGCGGCGCCGCGGCGCCGCCCCTTGCCTGCGTTGCTCTGACTGGCCCGGCTTGGCCGGGCCAGTCAGCCTGCTGGCCGTCACGCATCCGCGGTGCGCCGTCCCGCGCGCTGCGTGACCGACACGGCCGTGGCCACGCTGCGCAGGTCCGAGACGAACGAATCGCGCCACACCGAGAGATCGTTGCGCTTGAGCGCGGCGAAGTTGCTGGCGTGCCGCTCGCGCCGCTCGCCGAGCGGCATCGACAGCGCACGCTCGAGCGCCTCGGCCATCTGCGAAAGGTCGGCGGGATTGACGATCAGCGCGCCCGGCAGCTCGGCCGCGGCACCGGCGAACTCGGACAGCACCAGCACGCCGGGATCCTCGGGATTCTGCGAGGCGACGTATTCCTTCGCAACCAGATTCATGCCGTCGCGCAGCGGCGTCACGTAGCCGACGTGCGCATGCCGCAACAGCGCCATCAGCAGGTTGCGCTCGTACTTGCGGTTCAGATACTGGATCGGGGTCCAGTCGAGCTGCGCGAAGCGGCCGTTGATACGGCCCGCCTCCTGCTCCAGCGTCTGGCGAATCCGCTGGTAGGTCTGCACGTCGGAGCGCGTCGGCGGCGCGACCTGCACGAACGAGACGCGCCCCTGCCAGCCGGGCGCACTGGCCAGCATCCGCTCGAACGCCTGGAAGCGCTCGACGAGCCCCTTCGAATAATCGAGCCGGTCCACGCTCATCACCAGCTTGCGATCGCGGACCGCGTTGCGCAGCGCGGCCACCGGCTTGCGTTGCGCATGCTGGCGCGCGGCTTCCGCAATCGCCTCCGGATAGACCCCGATCGGATAGGCGCCGACCTTCACGACGCGGCCGTGGACGTGGAGCATGCCGTCCTCGCTGGCGGTGCCGATGCCGCGCCGTTCGATGTAGTCGACGAACGCCTGCTGGTCCGATTCGGTCTGGAAACCCACCACGTCGTAGGCGCACAGGCAGCGGACCAGCTCCTCGTGCGGCGGCACGGTGCGCAGCACCTCCGGCGAGGGGAACGGGATGTGCAGGAAGAAGCCGATCGGGTTCTGCACGCCGAGCGCGCGCAGCGCGTGCGCGAACGGCAGCAGGTGGTAATCGTGAACCCAGATGATGTCGTCGGGCCGGATCAGCGCACGCAGTTGCGCGGCGAGCGTCGCGTTCACGCGCTGATAGCCTTCGTACTCCTGCCGGTCGAAGCGCGCGAGATCCATGCGGTAGTGGAATACCGGCCACAGCGTGGCGTTCGAGAAGCCGCGGTAATACTGGTCGTAATCGCGCCGCGTGAGCCCCACCGTCGCGTAGGTGAGGTTGCCTTCGCGCTCGATCACCGGCTCGCCCGGCTCGCCGACGATCTCGCCGTTCCACCCGAACCAGATCCCGCCCGACTGCTGCAGCGCATCGAGCACGCCCACCGCGAGCCCGCCCGCCGACGGACGCGTGTCCTGCCCGGCTGCCACACGATTCGAAACCACGATCAATCTGCTCATACGGCCTGACCTCCTGTGCTGGATACCACGGTGCGTGACCACGCCCGGTCCCCCGTCGCAAGCACGCGAGGTGCCCGGCGCGACGGCGCGGATGTCACGCTTGGACTGGACGGCGATGGCAGCCGGCGCGAACGGCCGGCGCCGCGATGCGGAAGGCGCGGAGGACGCCGGGAACAGGTATCTCAGGCGTCCTGCTCGGCGCCGAGATCGCGCTGATAGTCGATCCCTTCAGGGCGCGCGCCGCCCTGGTTGTGCTCACCGTCAGCGGGGGCGCCGGACGGCATGGGCGCGGCGGTGTCGGCGGGTGCCGGCCGGCGCGCGCTGCTGCCGCTTTCCGGGCGGGGATTGCGCCGGGTACGGCGCATTGCGGGATGTCTCATCGAGCTGTGCGGCGCATCGCCGTTGAAACAGTGACAAACCAGTGTAGGCCGGCCCGGACGGCGCAACGGTAACAATTACCTTCAATTTGTAACGATGCGACCCTCCCCCAGCGATTTGTATGACACTATGTGCCAACCGGCGCCGCGAACGTTTTTTTCCATTCTTTGCAATTCGGATCGAAACATTGCGGAACAATGACGCCGATGCCGCGCAAGCAGCCGCGGACGCGGCGCATTCCCGACAGGACCGCATCCAGCATGAACTCACGCACCGCTTCGTTTCGGCGGCCGCCCCGCGCCGCGAGCCTCGCGCTCGCCGGCGCCGCGTTGTCGCTGCTGCTCTCCGGCTGCAATTCCCTCTATAGCGAAGGCGCGACCGCCGGCGCCGGCATCGCCGGCGCGGCGGTGGCCGCGAAGGTCACCAACAACGCGGCGGTGGCCACCGGCATCGGCCTCGGCGCGGTGGCCGCCGCGCGCGCCGGCGTGCAGTACACGCAGCGCGTCGCCCATACCTATTCGCAGGCCCAGATCGCCGACGCGGCCGGCCCGCTTCCGGTGGGCGGCGTGGCGCGCTGGTCCGCCCATCACACGGTGCCGATCGAGGACGACGAATACGGCCGCGTGACGGTCAGCCGCCTGATCAGCGTCGGGCCGCTCGACTGCAAGGAAATCGTGTTCGCGGTGGACAGCGACGCGAAGCACGCGGCCGCGGCCAGCGCGGCCTCGGGTGCCGCCGCTCCGGCCGCCGCATCGGCGGCCTCGGCCGCGGCGGCCGCGACGCCGCCCGCGCAATTGGGCTCGTCGTTCTACGTCGCGACTATCTGCCGCGACGGGCCGAAATGGAAATGGGCCTCGGCCGAACCGGCCACGGCGCGCTGGGGAGCACTGCAATGAGCGCGTGGCGCGGCGCGGCGGCCGTCTGCGCGCTCGCGGCGGCGGTGTCCACGCTGCCCGGCTGCGGCTCGGTGGGCGCGGCGAGCGGTGCGCTGGCCGGCGCGGCCACCGGGCTCGTCACGGCCAATCCGGCCGTCGGCATCGGCGTGGGCATCGCCGTGCAGGCCGCCACCGACGAGGCCGTCAACCGCACCATGAAGGGTTTCCACGCGCATCAGCAGGACGTGATCGCGGCCACGGCGGGCGCGCTCGCGGTGGGCGAGACGGCGCCGTGGAAGGTGAAGAACCGGGTGCCGATCGAGAATGGCGAAGGCGAGGTGCGGGTGACGCGGGCGTTCTCGACGCCGCTGGCGCTCTGCAAGGAGTTCGCGTTCTCGGTGAAGGACGGCCAGACGGCCGACTGGTTCATCGCCAGCGCCTGTCAGGCGCCGCAGGGCCGCTGGAGTTGGGCCTCGGCGGAGCCGGCCGTGGCGCGCTGGGGCAGCCTGCAATAGCCGCGGCCGGCCGCGGGGGCGCCATGAGGCGAAGCGGCGGGCGCCCGCCGCCGCCCGCCGCCGATCAGGACTCCACGTCCTCGAGACTGAAAATCTCGGTCTGGTCGTTGTACGAGAAGATCTCGCCGTAACGGCCCCAGTCGATCACCGAGTCGAGCGTTTCCTCCGCGGCGCTGTCGGACAGGAAGTCCTCCAGTTCCTGCTCGAAGCGCACGCGCGGCGCGCGATGGCCGGGCCGCTCGTTGAGCACCTTCTTGATCCGCGCCGCGAGCGGCACATGCCGCAGCAGGTGGTCGGCGAACATCAGCTTGCGCTCCTGCGTGCCGAACTCGGCGAACACGCGGGCCGGCGGCGTGAGGAACACGTCGCCCTCGCGCACGTCGGCGAAGCCCAGGTACTGCAGCACTTCGGCGATCGGGAACAGATCGTCCACCTCCAGGTGCAGCGAGCGCGCGATTTCGGGCATGTCGGCGCGGCCGTGATACGGCGCCGCGGCCAGCGTCTCGATCAGGCCCGCCATCAGGTTGGTCGACACCTGCGGCAGCCAGCTGCCGAGCTCCAGCCCCTTCTTGGTCGCCTCGCCCGTCTGGCGCGCCGTCATCTTCGCGTAGATGTCGTCCACCAGGCGGCGGAACGCCGGGTCCAGACGGTTGCGCGGATGCTTGAACGGCACCTTGATCTCGGCGATCACGCGGCCCGGGTTCGACGACAGCACGAGGATGCGGTCACACATGAACACCG
Organism: Burkholderia glumae LMG 2196 = ATCC 33617; assembly: GCF_000960995.1. Lineage (NCBI taxonomy): Bacteria > Pseudomonadati > Pseudomonadota > Betaproteobacteria > Burkholderiales > Burkholderiaceae > Burkholderia > Burkholderia glumae. Next base: position 224,662 of record NZ_CP009435.1, read on the forward strand.
CTTCCTCGATGTTGTGCGTGACGATCAGCACCGACTTGATCGGCATGCGGCCCTGCGTCCACAGGTCGAGCAGGTCGGTACGCAGCGTCTCGGCGGTCAGCACGTCGAGCGCCGAGAACGGCTCGTCCATCAGCAGGATGGTCGGATCGACCACCAGCGCGCGCGCGAAGCCGACGCGCTGGCGCATGCCGCCCGACAGCTCGCGCGGATAGGCGTTCTCGAAGCCGTCCAGGCCGATCAGGTCGATCGCCGCGAGCGCGCGCTCGCGCCGCTCGCGCGCGCCCACGCCGAGCGCCTCGAGGCCGGCCTCGACGTTCTGCAGCACGGTCAGCCACGGGAACAGCGCGAAGGTCTGGAACACCATCGCGACGCCCTCGGCGGGGCCGGTCAGCGGCTTGCCGAGATAGGTGACCTCACCGCCCGTCGGCTCGATCAGCCCGGCGATGATGCGCAGCAGCGTCGACTTGCCGGAGCCCGAACGGCCGAGCAGGCCGACGATCTCGCCTTCGCGCAGCGACAGGTTGGCACCGTCCAGCACGAGCAGCTCGCCCTGGGTCTTGTTGAAGCCACGGCTGACATCCTTGACGTTCAGGATCTCGTCGCCCAGGCGCAGCGGCGCCGGCGTCGGGGCAGCATTCTGGTTTTGCATCGCGTTTCGCTCTCAATGAGTCTTAGTCGAGCCGCAGCTTGGCTTCGGCATAGGCGTACAGCGGGCGCCACAACAGGCGGTTGAACAGCGTCACGAACAGCGACATCACGGTGATGCCCATGATGATCTTCGGGTAGTCTCCGGCCGCCGTCATCTGCGCGATATAGGCGCCGAGCCCGTGCGCCTCGAACTTGGTGTCGCCCCACTGGACGAACTCCGAGACGATGCTCGCGTTCCAGGCCCCGCCCGAGGCGGTGATCGCGCCCGTGATGTAGTACGGCATGATGCCGGGCAGGATCGCCTGGCGCCACCATTGCCAGCCGCGGATGCGGAAATTGGTGGCGGCCTCGCGATAGTCGTTCGGGTAGGACGTCGCGCCCGCGATCACGTTGAACAGGATGTACCACTGCGTGCCGAGCACGATCAGCGGCGACAGCCAGATGTCCGGGTTCAGCTTGTAGCGCGCGATCACGATCACGAACACCGGGAACAGCAGGTTGGCCGGGAACGCCGCGAGGAACTGCGCGACCGGCTGGGCCTTCTCGGCGAGCGCCGGGCGCAGGCCGATCCAGACGCCGATCGGCACCCAGATCACCGAGGCGATCACGATCAGCACCACCACGCGCAGCAGCGTGGCGAGCCCGAGCAGGAACACGTGGCCGACCTCGGCGAGCGTCACGCCGGTGCTGACGAACGCCACCACGCGCCAGACCACGTAGGCGGTGCCGAGCAGCACGAGGATCGCCCAGCCGATGTCGGCCACGCGCGACGCCTGCTTCTCGACGCGCGGCAGCGCGAAGCGCGCGGCGTCGAAGCTCGGCAGCCGGAACGGCAGCCGTGCCATTTTCGCGAACAGCCAGCCGGCCGGCACCAGCAGCTGGTGGATCAGGCGCGTGCGGCGCACCAGATCGAGCAGCCAGGATTCGGGCGCGTTGCCCGAACTGGTGTTCTCCATGCGGAACTTGTCGGCCCAGGCCACCAGCGGGCGGAACAGCAGCTGGTCGTAGGCAAGGATCACCACCGTCATGGTCAGGATCACCCAGCCCACCGCGTGCAGGTTCTGCTCGGTGATGGCCTGCGCCAGGTAGGCGCCGATGCCGGGGAGCGTGATGGTGTGGTTGCCCACCGTGATCGCCTCCGAGGCCACCACGAAGAACCAGCCGCCCGACATCGACATCATCATGTTCCAGACCAGACCCGGCATCGAGAACGGCACCTCGAGCTTCCAGAAGCGCTGCCAGGACGTCAGGTGGAAGCCGCGCGAGACCTCGTCGAGGTCGCGCGGCACGGTGCGCAGCGACTGGTAAAAGCTGAACGTCATGTTCCAGGCCTGGCTGGTGAAGATCGCGAAGATCGCGGCCAGTTCGGCGCCCGCCACGCGGCTCGGGATCAGCGCGAGGAAGAACGTAACGGTAAACGAGATGTAGCCGAGCACCGGCACCGACTGCAGGATGTCGAGGATCGGCACCAGCACCATCCCCGCGCGGCGGCTCTTGGCCGCCAGCGTGCCGTAGACCAGCGTGAAGACGAGCGAGGCGATCATCGCGGCCAGCATGCGCAGCGTGGTGCGCAGCGCGTACTCCGGCAGGTTCGCCGGATCGAGCGAAATCTTCTGGGTGGAGAGCGTGGCGATCGGCGCCATCGTCTCGTGGAAGCCGACCGCCGCCATCGCGATCACGCACAGGATCAACGGAAAGGCGATGAAGTCCCAACGGTTCGGGAGCACGCGCCACGCCGAGGCGTTCGCGATGCGGTTCGGATTGAAGCCAAAGTCCATCAGGCGCCCTCCCCGGTACGGCCGATCGAGTCAAAGATTAAGGCCATCATGTACACACGACTCATGGTAAGGCGCGAAGCGCGGTGTTTCGTTACGACTGGCAATTGCGGATCGAGGCCACCGCTGCCCCGTCCGCCTCGCCTCCCCCGTCGTCGGCAAAACCGACCGACGCGACGACGGCAAGACACTACTACAACCCGTGTTTCAGGCACAAGCTCGCGGCATACATCATGCTGGTATCCGCCGCGAATCGTGGAGAAATCGACCCGAAACGGGTGGATCGCGGGGACTTTGAAAGAACTTGCAAGCGGGCTGCAACGTGCGCGCCGCCGTGCAAGGGCGAATTATGCCGCGATCCGGCACGCGGCGAAACCCGCCCGGGCGCGGATGCAACAGCGGCGCCGCGCGGGTCCGGCCAAACGTGGGCAAAGAGCCGCAGCGAAGCAGGTATGATCGAGTCTGCTTGGCAAGAACGAACGTCTACATGCAGGAGGGCTGAATGGCAGGAAATCTGGTTATCGTGTGCCGGGATCAGGACGCGGACGCGTTCTACACGCTGATGCAGGAGTACGGTGCGTTCCAGGCGCGGCTGTCGTCTACCGCGTGGTATCTGAACATGAACATCGTGCCGGAATCGCTGCAGGACGAAATCCTCGAGCGGCTCGGCAAGTACACGACTTTGTATATCTTCGAGGCGACGAGCGTCACCTACAACACCATCGACAGCCACGCGGCGGAAACGCTCGGGTCGCTGTTCGGCGAGTAGCCCGACACGCCGGCGCGGCGCCCGCCGCGCCGGCCCTCTCCGCTTGCTTTCGAGTCCCGGCGGCTCACGCCCCCGCGGGGTCGCGTTCGGGTTTGGGCACCGCGTCCAACGGGAACACCATCGCGACGCGCAGCCCCCCCTGCTCCTGGTTACCGATCCGGCACGTCCCGCCGAGGCGCTGCACGAGCCGCTCGACGATGGCGAGCCCGAGCCCGCTGTGGCCGTTGCCGCCGCGCGCCGGGTCGAGCCGCACGAACGGCCGCGTGGCGTCGGCCAGGTCGCGCTGCGCGATGCCCTTGCCGTGGTCGCTCACGCTCAGCAGGTAACCCTCGCCGGTGCGCTCGGTGGCGACCCGCACCGGCGGCGCGCCATAGGCGTGCGCATTGTCGAGCAGGTTCGAGAGAATCCGGTCGAGCGTCGCGGCCGGCAGCCGGAAGCCGCTGCCCGCCGCGAGCGCGACGTCGACCGTCGGCGCGTTCGGCGCGACCGCCCGATAGGTGCGTGCGATCCGCTCGCAGGCCTGATCGACCTCCACCACCTCGCTGCGATCGACGCCGCCGTGCGCGAACACGAGGAACTGGTCGACGATGTGCGACATCGAATCGACGTCGCGTACCACGCCGTCGCGCAGCCGCATGTCGTCCATCATCTCGGCGCGCAGCCGCATGCGCGCGAGCGGCGTGCGCAGGTCGTGCGCCACGCCGGCCAGCATCACGGCGCGATCGTTCTCGGCGCGCGACACCTGCTCGACCATCTGGTTGAAGCCGCGCGTGAGCTGGCGCAGCTCGCGCGGGCCGGCCTCGCGCACCGGCGGCACCGTCATGCCGCGGCCGAAGCGGCCCACCGCGCGCGCCAGCGAACGCAGCGGCTGCTGCAACTGCCAGGCGGCGAACAGCGCCGCCATCACCGCGGCCGAGAAGATCATCCCGAGCCACATCAGCATGCGGTCGCGCGAGCGGCGCGGCCGCAACGGCTGCGCGGGCACCACGATCCAGTTGCGGTCGTTCGGCTCCTTCACCCACAGCACGGGCGGCTTGCCCGGCTGGCCGAAGCGCACCTCGGTGCCGGCCGGCATGCGGTCGCGCAGATCGTCGAGGAAGCGCTTCGGGGGCGCCGCCATGTCGGGGTCTTCACGCGGCACGTCGGGGCTGTCGGGCGGCACGATCCGCACCCGCGAGGGCAGCGGCTGGTCCGGCGTGTGCTGCTCGTGCTGGCGGACCGCTTCGACGAGGAACGCGGCCTCCTCCACGGCATAGCGCATCTGCGATTCGTTGCGGTCGAGCCGGATCGCCAGGTACCACGCGAAGTGCGACAGCAGCAGCACGCCCACCACCAGCATGGCGAGCCGGCCGAACAGCGAATCAATGGGTCTGCGCATGGGCCTCGCCGTTGGGCACGAACACGTAGCCGCGGCCACGCACGGTCTGGATGAAGCGCGGCGTGGAAGGATCGCTTTCCAGGATCCGCCGCAGGCGCCAGACCTGCACGTCGATGCCGCGGTCGGTGCCGTCGTACTCGGGGCCGTGCAGCAGTTCGAGCAGGCGCTCGCGGGTGAGCGTGCGCAGCGCGTTGTTGACGAAGATCTTCAGCAGCGCGAACTCGCTGCTCGACAGCGTGGCGGGCCGGCCGTCCACCGACAGCGTGCGCGCCTGGAAGTCGAGCACGAAGCGGCCGAACGCGTAGGGCTCGCGCTGCTCGGGCGCCGCCGCCGACGGCGTGGCGCGGCGCCGGCGCAGCACCGCCTGGGCGCGCGCCAGCAGCTCGCGCGGGTTGAACGGCTTGCCGAGGTAGTCGTCGGCGCCGAGCTCGAGGCCGACGATGCGGTCCACGTCGTCGGCGCGCGCGGTCAGCATGATCACCGGGATGTCGTCGCCGGCCGCGCGCAGCCGGCGCAGCGCGGTCAAGCCGTCGACGCCCGGCATCATCAGGTCCAGCACGATCAGGTCGGGGCGCTCGCGCTCCAGGCGCTTCTCGAGCGAGGCGGCGTCGTGCAGCACCGACACTTCCATGCCCTGGCGCACGAGGTAGTCGCGCAGCAGGTCGCGCAGTTCTTGGTCGTCGTCGACGATGAGGATCTGGGTAGTCATGGCGTGAAGTTTACCGTGCGGCTTGGCGGGCCCGGCTGAAACATACCGGCCAATGGGTTACTGGGAATTACCGTGCAAGCCGGATGTAATGCGCGGTAACCGGGGACGGGGCCGACGTAACACCGGCGGCGGCGTGCTTGGCTACGCTGCGTCCTACCGATGCGGACGGCGCTGGCCGCTTCGCGCACCGCGCCGCCACGTCGACCCGTTCATCCAATCAGGAGTCACCGCAATGTATAAGAAGACGTCCCGCATGGCTATCGCCGCCGCGACCGTACTGGCCCTCTCGCTGAGCGCCGCCGCCCAGGCCCAGACCGCCGGCGCCGCCATGCCGCCCGCCGACGCGCATGGCGGCCCGGGGCCGCACTGGCACCGCCACGGCGGTCCCGAAGCCGTGTTCGAGCGCCTGCACGACCAGCTCGGGCTGAACGCGCGGCAGGAGCAACAGTACCAGGCCGCCGCCGCCACCTCGAAGCAGAACCGCCAGGCGATGCGCCGGAACTTCGAGCAGGCGCGCTCGCAGCTCGAGGCCGCGCAGAGCCAGCCGATCCTCGACCTCGACGCGCTGCACAGCGCGCGCCAGCAGGTCGAGCAGCAGAACGCGCTGTTGCGCGAGCAGACCGAACGCGCCTGGCTCGCGTTCTACGACGGCCTGAACGACCAGCAGAAAACGACCGTCAGCGCCGCCCTCAAGCAACAGTTCGCGAACATGAAGGCGCGCCACGAGCAGCGGAAGGCGCGCTGGCAGCACCATCACGCCTCGCAGGCGACGGCGGCCTCGCAGTAGGCGCCGCCCGCGCCGGCCGCCCCGCCCCGCGGGCATCGATGCCGGCGCACGTCGCCGCACCACACCACGTCCCACACCGGGCGCGCAGCCCTGCCGCCCACCGCCATGATCGGCGGCCGCCCCGCGCCCGTCGGCGGGCCGGCGGCACGATCCACAGCAGCCCCCTACCGTGCGGGCCGCAGCCGGTAACGGCCCGCGCCGCTTTCCGAATCGAGATTCGACCTTGCACGCCGCAGGCTCGGGTAAAATACCGCCCTTTTGGCCGGCCGGCCCCGCCCGCCCGATCGCCGAAGCCGCCGACACCGAATTTTGACTGACTAGAATACGGCCGGCGCGGCGCGGGCGAAGGCCGGCGCGCGGCAGTCGTAAGAGGAATCAGATGAAGAAGCTCGCCCTGTGCGCAGCACTCGCCATGGCGGCGAGCGGCGCCGTCGCGAAGGAATGGAAGACGGTCCGGATCGGCGTCGACGCCAGTTACCCGCCGTTCGAATCGGTCGCGCAGAACGGCGACATCGTCGGCTTCGACGTCGACCTGGCGAAGGAAATCTGCACGCGCATCGCGGTGCGCTGCACCTGGGTCGCGCAGGATCTCGACGGGATCATCCCGGCCCTGAAGGCGCGCAAGTTCGACGTGATCATGTCGTCGCTGACCGTCACCGACAAGCGCCGCGAGCAGATCGACTTCTCGGACAAGCTGTACGACGCGCCCGCGCGGATGATCGCGCCGGCCGGCTCGCCGCTGCTGCCCACGCTCGCCTCGCTCAAGGGCAAGCGCGTCGGGGTCGAGCAGGGGTCGACGCAGGAAACCTACGCGAAGACCTACTGGGAGCCGCGCGGTGTGACGATCGTGCCGTACCAAAACCAGGATCAGGTCTACGCCGATCTCGGGACCGGCCGGCTCGACGCCGCGCTGCAGGACGAATTGCAGGCCGACTACGGGTTCCTGCGCACGCCGCGCGGCAAGGGTTTCGCGTGGGCGGGCCCGGAAGTGAAGGACCCGAAGACGATCGGCGACGGCACCGCGATCGGCCTGCGCAAGGAGGACACGGATCTGAAGGCGAAGATCAACGCCGCTCTCGCCGCGATGCACAAGGATGGGACTTACGACAGGTTGTCGCACAAGTACTTCTCGTTCAGCGTGTATTCGGCGAAGTAACCACGTTTCGGCCGGACTGGCCGCCGCGCGTCACCGCGCGCGGCGGCCAGTCCGGCACGAGGAAGTCGCCAGCCGCCCGGCGGAATCACCGGGCAGCCCGACCCACATGCACGGGGCGTGCCGCCCGACCCGCGGCACGCGTCTTTCTCGGCGCCCGCGTTGCGCCGTCAAGGACTTCATATGTTTCTTCAAGGCTACGGCCCGCTGATACTTTCCGGCACCTGGCAGACCATCAAGCTCGCCGTGCTGTCGCTCGCCTTCGCGTTCGTGCTCGGCCTGCTCGGCGCGGCCGCGAAACTCTCGCGCAACCGGATCACGAACGGGCTCGGCACGCTCTACACCACGCTGATCCGCGGCGTGCCCGATCTGGTGCTGATGCTGCTGCTGTTCTACAGCCTGCAGATCTGGCTCAACCAATTCACCGACATGATGAACTGGGATCAGATCGACATCGACCCGTTCGCGGCCGGCGTGCTGGTGCTCGGCTTCATCTACGGCGCCTACTTCACCGAAACCTTCCGCGGCGCGTTCCTGTCGGTGCCGCGCGGCCAGCTCGAGGCGGGCGCCGCCTACGGGATGTCGAACTGGCGGGTGTTCTCGCGCGTGATGTTCCCGCAGATGATGCGCTTCGCGCTGCCCGGCATCGGCAACAACTGGCAGGTGCTCGTCAAGTCCACCGCGCTGGTGTCGATCATCGGCCTGGCCGACGTGGTCAAGGCCTCGCAGGACGCCGGCAAGGGCACGCTGCGTTTCTTCTTCTTCACGCTGCTCGCGGGGGCCATCTACCTCGCGATCACGACGATCTCGAACTTCGTGCTGATGTGGCTGGAAAAGCGCTACTCCACGGGCGTCCGCAAGGCTGACCTATGATCGAACTGATTCAGGAATACTGGCGCAACTACCTCTACACCGACGGCTATCACATCACCGGCGTGGCGATCACCCTGTGGCTGCTGGTGGTGTCGATCGGCCTCGGCTTCTGCCTGTCGGTGCCGCTCGCTTGCGCGCGCGTGTCGAAGCGCAAGTGGCTGGCCGGCGCGGTGTGGCTCTATACCTACGTGTTCCGCGGCACGCCGCTCTACGTGCAGCTGCTGCTCTGCTACACGGGCCTCTACAGCCTGCAGGCGGTGCGCGGCACGCCGCTGTTGAACGAGTTCTTCCGCGACGGCATGCACTGCACGCTGCTCGCGTTCACGCTCAACACCTGCGCCTACACCACCGAGATCTTCGCCGGCGCGATCAAGGCGACCGCCTACGGCGAGATCGAGGCCGCGCGCGCCTACGGGATGTCCACCTTCACGCTCTACCGCCGCGTGATCCTGCCCTCCGCGCTGCGCCGCGCGCTGCCGCTCTACAGCAACGAGGTGATCCTGATGCTGCACGCCACCACGGTGGCGTTCACGGCCACCGTGCCCGACATCCTGAAGATCGCGCGCGACGTCAACTCGGCCACCTACATGTCGTTCCACGCGTTCGGCATCGCCGCGCTCCTCTATCTCGCGATCTCGTTTACGCTCGTGTGGCTGTTCCGCCAGGCCGAGCGGCGCTGGCTCGCCTACCTGCGCCCGCAAGGCAAATAAACGGCGCGAGGACTCCTGATGAATTCCAAGATGCACAAGCTTTTCGTCGACGATCTCCACAAGCAGTACGGCAGCAACGAAGTCCTGAAGGGCGTGTCGCTGAAGGCGCAGGCCGGCGACGTGATCAGCGTGATCGGCTCGTCCGGCTCCGGCAAGAGCACGATGCTGCGTTGCATCAATTTCCTCGAGCAGCCGAACGCGGGCCGCATCTTCGTGGACGGCGAGGAAGTGCGCACCGCGAAGGACAAGACCGGCGCGCTGAAGGCGGCCGACGCGAAGCAGTTGCAGCGCGTGCGCACCAAGCTCGCGATGGTGTTCCAGCACTTCAATCTCTGGTCGCACATGAACGTGCTCGAGAACGTGATCGAGGCGCCGGTGCACGTGCTTGGCCTGTCCACGCGCGAGGCGGAGGCGCGCGCGCGCGAGTACCTGGAGAAGGTGGGGCTGCCGCCGCGCGTCGAGAAGCAGTATCCGTCGCATCTGTCGGGCGGCCAGCAGCAGCGCGTGGCGATCGCGCGCGCGCTGGCGATGCACCCGGACGTGATGCTGTTCGACGAGCCGACCTCGGCGCTCGACCCGGAGCTGGTGGGCGAGGTGCTGAAGGTGATGCAGAAGCTGGCCGAGGAAGGCCGCACCATGATCGTGGTCACGCACGAGATGGGCTTCGCGCGCAACGTCTCGAACCACGTGATGTTCCTGCACCAGGGCCGCGTCGAGGAGGAAGGCGCGCCCGCCGAGGTGTTCGGCAACACGCGCAGCGAGCGCCTGAAGCAATTCCTCTCGGGCAGCCTCAAGTAAGGTGTAGAAGTTCAGACTTGATCTGACAGTAAGGCCTTGCCAAGAGGCGGGGTTACCCGTTTTGATAGAGGTGCGAATCTTCATCAAAACAGCGCGCAAGCGCCAAGGAGTAACCCCGTGAGTAGTCTCAACCAAAATGTCATCCGCCACAAGATCGGTCTGCTGAATCTGGCCACCGAGCTCGGGAACGTGTCGAAGGCCTGCAAGGTGATGGGGCTGTCGCGCGATACGTTCTACCGCTATCAGAATGCCGTGGCCGAGGGCGGCGTCGATGCCCTGTTCGACAGCAATCGGCGCAAGCCGAATCCCAAGAATCGAGTCGATGAAGCGACGGAAATCGCCGTGCTGGCCTATGCCATCGAGCAGCCCGCCCACGGGCAGGTTCGGGTCAGCAACGAATTACGCCGGCGCGGTATTTTCGTGTCTGCATCCGGCGTTCGTTCGATCTGGCTGCGTCACGAATTGTCGTCCTTCAAGCTGAGGCTCGTGGCGCTGGAGAAGCAGGTCGCTGAAAAAGGCATCGTGCTGAGCGAGGACCAGGTGGCCGCGCTGGAAAGAAAGCAGGACGACGATGTGGCTCATGGCGAAATCGAAACCGCTCATCCCGGCTATCTGGGCTCGCAGGACACGTTCTACGTGGGCACGATCAAGGGCGTAGGCCGGATTTACCAGCAGACCTTCGTCGACACCTACAGCAAAGTGGCGATGGCCAAGCTGTACACGACCAAGACACCGATCACGGCGGCCGATCTGCTCAATGACCGGGTGTTGCCGTTCTTCGAGGAGCACGGCATGGGTGTGATCCGCATGCTGACCGATCGAGGCACGGAGTATTGCGGCAAGCCGGAATCGCACGATTATCAGCTGTACCTGGCGCTGAACGACATCGAGCACACCAAAACCAAGGCGCGACATCCGCAGACCAATGGCATCTGCGAGCGGTTCCATAAAACCATCCTGCAGGAGTTTTATCAGGTCGCGTTCCGCCACAAGCTCTATCTGACGCTGGCGGAACTGCAGGTCGATCTCGATACTTGGCTGATGTACTACAACGGCGAGCGAACGCATCAAGGTAAGATGTGTTGTGGTCGCACGCCTTTGCAAACGCTCATCGCGGGCAAGGAGGTGTGGAAGGAGAAAGTGAGCCACCTGAATCTGATCTGACAGTCACGCACCGTCGGAACGGGTAACTGTCAGATCGGGTCGCGACTTCTACAAGTAAGGCTGCCGGCCCGGCGCCGCCGCGCCGGGGCACCTGCCTTATTCCGCGCTCGCCCCGCCTTTCCCCGCCGCCCTCGCCGCGCCGCCTCCACGCCCCCAAGCCCCCCACGCCACTTCGCGCTCCGTCGTGCCCGGTCACGACGGCCGCCGGCGCCGTCCGCGCGCCCCGCCTTCGCTCGCTCGACTCCGCGCGCCGCCCCGGCGGTTGAGTGCAACGAAATCTGCGCACTTCAGTTTGTTTAGCGCCATCGGCCGGCATTTCTTACGAAAAACCAACGATTTCCGCCGATTTTTTTGTACGCACGCCGCACCTTCTCGTCAATAGTGGCAATCCTTGACCCACTTCGCCGAAAGCCGTGAACGCCTTGCCGGACAAGGCATTGCGTGCGCCGGCAAGCGCCGGTAGCAAGGATCGCTCCCTGTGCGTTTGGCAATTTTGAGACACCGCCGGGTCAGACAACGATTTTCGTCGCCATCAAAGGGTATTTTTGCTAAATTAGTAACCAAAGTAGCAAAACGAAAGTCATGAAATGTAGTTTGACTTCATGGCAACAGGAGACCCCGGCTTGCCTGCCCGGCAAAACGGCCTGAAAAACGGTTCGGTCCGCACCTATCGCGTCCGCCCATCCGGCAGCCGCACACGGTCTCCCTGGTTATCCCATGTTGACCGGACGCATTCAGCGTCCGGCATCTTGCGCAGTTGGTGGGTTGACTTTTTGACAGGGTATGGAGGAGATGATGAAGAAAGCATTGCTGGCGGCAGCGCTGATGACTGCCGGTGTGGCAGCGCAGGCACAAAGCAGCGTGACGCTGTACGGCCGCCTGGACGCCGGGCTCGAATACTTGAACGGCCTGCAGAACGGTCACAGCATCCGCGCGGAAAGCGGTGACTGGGGCACGAGCCTGTGGGGCATCAAGGGCACCGAGGACATCGGCGGCGGCTACAAGGTCCTGTTCCACCTCGAAGGCGCATTCAACACGATGAACGGCGGCCTCGGCACGACCGGTTCGATCTGGGATCGTTTCGCGACGGTCGGGATCTCGAACGATGCCTACGGTACGCTGCTGTTCGGTCGCGAACTCGCGATCGCGAACGGCGTGTGGGACTTCGATCCGTTCGGCCAGTCGAGCTGGTCGACCGCCTCGCTCGTGCGCGGCCGCAACTGGAACAAGACCAGCAACAACGTTTCGTATCAGTCGCCGTCGTTCTACGGCTTCGACGCCTACGGCCAGTACTCGCTGTCGAACCAGACGACCTTCAACGGCGGCACCGGTGCAGCGGGCAGCCAGGGCCGCAGCGACGGCCTGCAGCTGACCTACACGAACTCGCTGTTCCAGGTCCGCGGCCTGTTTGACGAAACGCGTGACGGCGCGAACGGCAAGTTCGACGACGTGTTCAACTTCTCGCGCGAATACTTCGTCGGCGCCAACGTGTTCCTCGGCCAGTTCAAGCTGCAGGCGGCATACCAGACCTCGCACGCCGACAGCGCCGGCCCGGTGGGCAACAACGGCATCACCTCGACGCAGCAAGTCTGGGGCGGCGTGACCTGGCAGGCAACGCCGGCGGCCGCGCTGATCGCGGCGGTCTACCACGTGAATGCGAACAACGGCGGCGGCAACGCGACGATCTACACGATCGGCGGCTCGTACAACCTGTCCAAGCGCACCCTGCTCGACCTGCAGGCGGCTACGGTTCGCAACAGCAAGACCGCGAACTTCGGCCTGAACGCCAACCCGGCAGGCAGCGCCGTCACCACCGGCAACCCGAAGGCGGGCGGCTCGCAGACGGGCATCTACGCCGGCATCCAGCACCTGTTCTGATCGTCCGCGACGAACCGGAGCCCGGAGCAACACTGACAGTTTCACGCTGCTGCGAGAGGCGCGTATCGGTGCGATACCCCAACGGGTATCGCACCGTTTTTTATTGGCGGCCCGCCGCGCCCGCGCCGGCTGCCCGCGCGGCGGTGACGCGCCGCGCGGGTTCAGACCGCCGCTTCGTTCTCCTCGCCGGTGCGGATCCGGATCACGCGCTCGACGTCGGACACGAAGATCTTGCCGTCACCGATCTTGCCGGTGCGCGCGGCGCCGATCACCGCGTCGATCACCTGGTCGACCTGGTCGGCCGCGACCACCACCTCGATCTTCATCTTCGGCAGGAAATCGACGACGTATTCGGCACCGCGATACAGCTCGGTATGGCCCTTCTGGCGGCCGAAGCCCTTCACTTCCGTCACGGTGAGGCCGGTCAGGCCGACCTCGGCGAGCGCCTCGCGAACTTCGTCGAGCTTGAACGGTTTGATGATGGCGGTAATGCGTTTCATGATGAGGCTCCGGTAAATGGATGACTGGAACGGATTCTACGCGCGGCGCGCCGTCAGTCGATACGCTCGGTGAAGCGCGAGGTGATCGGGTAGCGCCAGTCGCGGCCGAACGCGCGGTGCGTGACGCGAATCCCGATCGGCGCCTGGCGCCGCTTGTATTCGTTGATCTTGATGAGACGCGTGACGCGCGTCACGTCGGCCTCGTCGTAGCCGGCCGCGACGATCGCCGCGAGCGGCTGGTCTTCTTCCATGTACATGCGCATGATCGCGTCGAGCACGTCGTAGGGCGGCAGGCTGTCCTGGTCGGTCTGGTTCTCGCGCAGCTCGGCCGACGGCGCGCGGCTGAGGATGCGCGCCGGGATCACCTCGGTCGAGCCGAACTCGGCGGCCGCGTTGCGGTAATGGCAGAGACGATAGACGAGCGTCTTCGCGATGTCCTTGATCACGGCGAAGCCGCCCGCCATGTCGCCGTACAGCGTGCAGTAGCCCACCGCCATCTCGCTCTTGTTGCCGGTGGTCAGCACGATCGAGCCGAACTTGTTAGACAGCGCCATCAGCAGCGTGCCGCGAATCCGCGCCTGGATGTTCTCCTCGGTGGCGTCCTCGTCGCGGCCGGCGAACTCGTCGGCGAGCGCGCCGCAAAACGCGTCGAACATCGGCGCGATGGCGATCTCGTCGTAGCGCACGCCCACGCGGCGCGCCATCTCGGCCGCGTCGGTGGTGGAAATGTCGGCCGTGTAGCGCGACGGCATCATCACGGCGCGCACCCGCTCGGGGCCGAGCGCGTCGCAGGCCACCGCCAGCACCAGCGCCGAGTCGACGCCGCCCGACAGGCCGATCAGCGCGCCGGGAAAGCCGTTCTTGCCGATATAGTCGCGCACGCCGAGCACCAGCGCGCGGTAGACCTGCGCCTCGACCGGCAGCGGCGCCGCGATCTCGCCCGGCAGCGGGCGCGCGCCGTCGAACTCGACGATCGCGTGGCCCGCCTCGAACTGCGGCATGCGCGCGACCAGCTCGCCCGCGCCGTCGAGCACGAACGAGCCGCCGTCGAACACGAGCTCGTCCTGCCCGCCCACCAGGTTCACGTAGACCACCGGCAGCCCCGTCTCGCGGATCCGCGCGCGCACGATCCCGACCCGTACCGCGTCCTTGTCCATGTGATACGGCGAGCCGTTCGGCACCAGCAGCACCTCGGCGCCGGCGGCCTTCGCGAGCTGGGCGGCCGAGGCGTGCCAGGCGTCCTCGCAGATGATCACGCCGAAGCGCGTGCCGTTCAGCTCGAACACGCACGGCTGCGGATCGGTGGCGAAGTAGCGCTTCTCGTCGAACACCTCGGTGTTCGGCAGGTCCTGCTTGCGATAGGTGGCCGCGATCGCGCCGCCGACGAGCAGCGACGCCGCGTTGTAGGTGTCCACCGGCGTCGCGCCGCGCCCGATCGGACGGTTTGCATTACCATCGGCGCTGGGCGTGCGCAGCGGATGGCCGACCAGCACCGCGAGCCCCTCGAACGGCTTCAGGCACTCGGCCAGCCGCGCCAGCGCCTCGGCCGCCTCGGTGTAGAACGCCGGACGCAGCAGCAGATCCTCGGGCGGATACCCGGACAACGCGAGCTCCGGCGCGACGAGCAGCTGCGCACCATCGTCGTGCGCGGCGCGCGCGGCCTCGACGATGCGGGCGACGTTACCGGCGAAATCGCCGACGGTGACGTTGAGTTGGGCGAGAGCGATACGGGTTTTCATGACGGAATCTGCGCGGCCTCGCGGCTCGCGTGACGAGCGCCCGCGGGCGCATCACCGGTGCGCGCCGCGTCGCGCGCGCCGAACCAAACGGATCTCTGACGGTTGAAACACGAACGCAACGATTATCGCATGGGGCTCCTGTCGTCTCCGCTCGAAACGGGCGCCGACGAATGGAACGCCCTGCTCGAACGGCAGGCGCATCCCACGCCGTTCCTGCGCCATGAATTTCTGGCCGCGCTGCACGCCACCGGCTGCGCGACCGGCGAGACCGGCTGGTCGCCGAACTTCGTCACGCTCACCGACACGGCCACCAACGCGCTGGTGGCGGCCGCGCCGCTCTACGCCAAGCAGCATTCGTATGGCGAATACGTGTTCGACTGGGCCTGGGCCGACGCCTACCAGCGCAACGGCCTGCCCTACTATCCGAAGCTGCTCTGCGCGGTGCCGTTTACGCCGGTGCAGGGCACGCGCCTGATCGCCGCCGATTCGCGCGCGCGCCGCCAGCTCGCGGCCACGCTCGTCGCGCTGGCCGAGCAGAGCGAGGTGTCGTCGCTGCACGTGCTGTTTCCGAGCACCGACGAAGCCGCGCTGCTCGGCGAGATGGGCATGATGCTGCGCGAAGGCGTGCAGTTCCACTGGCTCAACGACGGCTACCGGCACTTCGACGATTTCCTCTCGACGCTCGAACAGAAAAAGCGCAAGAACATTCGCGCCGAGCGGCGCAAGGTGGCCGAGGCCGGCGTCACGTTGCGCCGCGTGCGCGGCGAGGACGCCACCGACGCCGACTGGCGCTTCTTCTCGCGCTGCTACCGGCAGACCTACCGCGAACACTATTCGAGCCCGTACCTGAACCTCGACTTCTTCCGGCGCATCGGCGCGACCATGCCGGAGAATCTGCTGCTCGTGATCGCCGAGGCCGAAGGCAAGCCGATCGCCAGCGCGCTGGCCGTGTACCGGCGCGATCCGGCCGGCGGCGGCACGCTCTACGGCCGCTACTGGGGCGCGCTCGAACACGTGCCCTGCCTGCATTTCGAAACCGCCTACTATCAGCTGCTGGAGTTCTGCATCGAGGAGCAGTTGAGCGCGTTCGAGGGCGGCGCGCAGGGCGAGCACAAGCTCGCGCGCGGCTTCATGCCGACCGTCACGCGCTCGGCGCACTGGCTCGCGCACCCGGCGTTCGCCGACGCGGTCGGCGCGTTCCTCGAGCGCGAGACGGGGCAGATCCATGCCTACATGGACGAGTTGCGCGAGCACAATCCGTTCAAGGACGGCGCGCAGTGAGCGCGCGCGGCCTTCGACGCCACTGACGGCCCGCTACCGGCCGCCCGCCATGTCCTGGTTCCTGTATCTGATCGAATGCGCCGACGGCAGCGTCTACACCGGCATCACGACCGACGTGGACGCGCGCTTCGCGCGGCACGCGAACGGCACGGGCGCGCGCTACACGCGCTCGCGCAAGCCGCGTGCGGTGCTCGCCGCGTTCCCGCTGGCCGACCGCTCGGTCGCCTCGCGGGCCGAATACTGGGTCAAGCGCCTGACGCCGGCGCGCAAGCGCGAACTCGCGAGCGGGCTGCGCACGCTCGAATCGGTGCTGCCGGCTGGCATCGTCGACGGACCGCCCCGTGACGCCGCGCCGGATGCGCCCGGCATCGCGCGCGGCCTGCGTTCGCGCCATGCCGGCGGCGCGCCGTGGGCCGTCGAGGCGGACGACGGCGCCGCGCCGGACCCGCAGCCGGCGTGGTCCCTCAGCGCCGGCCGCCGCCGGGCCGGCGGGCCGAAGCCCGCGCGCCCGGCCACCGGCCGCTCCGGCCGGCGCGTCTGCGCCGCCGCGTGATGCGCGCCGTCCAAAACAAAGCCGCGCGGCCCCGGAACGGGGCACGCGCGGCCTGATGCCACGTCGCGGACGGCGTCTTACTTCTTCGCGTTCGCAAGGCCCTCGCTGATTTCCTTGTGCGCGGCGTCGATGCCGGCCCAGCCCTCGACCTTCACCCACTTGCCCTTTTCGAGCGCCTTGTAGTGCTCGAAGAAGTGCTTGATCTGGTCCTTCAGGTACTCGGGCACGTCGTCGATCGACTTGATGTTGGCCGTCATCGGGCAGACCTTGTCGTGCGGCACGGCGATCAGCTTCGCGTCGACGCCCGACTCGTCGGTCATCTGCAGCATGCCGAGCGCGCGCGCGCGCACCACCGAGCCGGCCAGCAGCGGGAACGGCGTGATCACCAGCACGTCGACCGGATCGCCGTCGCCCGACAGCGTCTGCGGAATGAAGCCGTAGTTGACCGGGTAGCGCATGCCGGTGCCGACGAAACGGTCGACCACGAGCACGCCGAGGTCCTTGTCCGCTTCATACTTGACCGGGTCGCTTTGCGCCGGAATTTCGATAATGACGTTGAAATCGTGCGGCAGATCCTTGCCGGCCGGAACATTGCTGAAGCTCATGAGCACTCTCTGCATGACGATGGGAAAACGGCACGGGGCGCCAACGATCGCGGCCCGCGAAGAGCCGCCATTATAGCCAATCACCCGATGGCGCTCGGCCGAAGTTAGGCGCACACTTGGCCGGCATGCGGGCCCCGGCCCGCGCGGCGCGGCAGCCGCGCCGCATGCGCACCGAACCCGACAGAACCCGAAACGCGCATCGCCGCCGACGATCCGGGAGCAGGCATGGAAGAGGCAAGGCACTTCATCGCGGGCGCATGGGTCGCGCCCGCGAGCGGCGAGACGCTCGCCGTCATCGACCCGTCCGACGGCGCGCCGTTCGCGCGCCTCGCGCGCGGCAGCGCCGCCGACGTCGACGCCGCGGTAGGCGCCGCGCGCGCGGCCTTCGAGGGCGCCTGGGGCGCGACCAGCGCCGCCGAGCGCGGCCGGCTGCTGTACCGCCTCTCGCAGCGCGTGGCCGAGCAGCAGGACACGCTCGCGCG
Organism: Burkholderia glumae LMG 2196 = ATCC 33617; assembly: GCF_000960995.1. Lineage (NCBI taxonomy): Bacteria > Pseudomonadati > Pseudomonadota > Betaproteobacteria > Burkholderiales > Burkholderiaceae > Burkholderia > Burkholderia glumae. Next base: position 242,464 of record NZ_CP009435.1, read on the forward strand.
GCTCGAATGCCGCGACACCGGCAAGCCGCTCAGCCAGGCGCGCGCGGACGCCGCCGCGCTTGCGCGCTACTTCGAGTTCTACGCCGGCGCGGCCGACAAGCTGCATGGCCAGACGCTGCCCTATCAGGCCGGCTACACGGTGCTGACGCTGCGCGAGCCGCATGGCGTGACCGGCCACCTCGTGCCGTGGAACTACCCGATGCAGATCTTCGGGCGCAGCGTCGGCGCGGCGCTCGCCACCGGCAACGCCTGCGTCGTGAAACCGGCCGAGGACGCCTGCCTGTCGCTGCTGCAGGTCGCCCGGCTCGCGGCCGAGGCCGGCCTGCCGCCGGGCGCGCTCAATATCGTCACCGGCACCGGCCACGAGGCCGGCGCGGCGCTCACCGCCCATTGCGGCATCGACCATATCTCGTTTACGGGCTCGCCCGAGACCGGCCGCCTCGTCGCGCTGGCGGCCGCCGAGCGGCACGTGCCGGTCACGCTCGAGCTGGGCGGCAAGTCCCCGCAGCTCGTGTTCGCCGACGCCGACCTCGACGCCGCGCTGCCGGTGCTGGTCGCGGCGATCGTGCAGAACGGCGGCCAGACCTGCTCGGCCGGCAGCCGCGTGCTGATCGAGCGTGCCGTCTACGAGCCGCTGCTCGAGCGGCTCGCGGACGCGTTCGGCGCGCTGCGCGTCGGCCCCGGCCTCGCCGACCTCGACTGCGGCCCGCTCATCAACGCCAGGCAGCAGCAGCGCGTCTGGGATTTCCTCTCCGACGCCCAGCACGACGGCATCGCGGTGGCCGCGCAGGGCGAGGTAGTGCCCGAGGCGCCCGAAAGCGGCTTCTACCAGGCGCCGACGCTGCTGCGCGACGTGCCGCCCGCACACCGGCTCGCGCAGGAGGAAGTGTTCGGCCCGGTGCTGGCCGCGCTGCCGTTCCATGACGAGGAGGAAGCCGTCGCGCTCGCGAACGGCACCGCCTACGGGCTCGTGGCCGGCCTCTGGACCCGCGACGGCGCGCGCCAGATGCGGCTCGCGCGGCGCGTGCGGGCCGGGCAGGTGTTCGTCAACAACTACGGCGCGGGCGGCGGCGTCGAGCTGCCGTTCGGCGGCAGCGGGCTCTCCGGGCACGGCCGCGAGAAGGGCTTCGAGGCGCTCTACGGCTTCACGGTGCTGAAGACCGTCGCGCTCAAACACGGCTGAGCCGCGCGGGCCGGCCGCGCGGCAGCCACGCAACCACTACCACCACCCGATCCGACACGGACAAGGAGACAGCCATGCGGCTTGCAGGCAAGACAGCGATCGTCACGGGCGGCGGCTCGGGCTTCGGCGAGGGCATCGCCAGGACCTACGCACGCGAGGGGGCGAACCTGGTCGTCAACGACCTGAACGGCGCGGCGGCCGAGCGCGTGGCCGGCGAGATCGCGATGGCGGGCGGGCGGGCGATCGCGATCGCCGGCGACGTCGCGAAGGGCGAGGACTGGCGCGCGCTGCTGGCCGCCGCCCTCGACGATTTCGGGCAGGTTCACGTGGTCGTCAACAATGCCGGCACCACGCACCGCAACAAGCCCGTGCTGGACGTGAGCGAGGCCGAGTACGACCGCGTCTACGCCGTCAACATGAAAAGCCTGTTCTGGTGCGTGCAGACGCTGGTGCCGTATTTCCGCGAGGCGGGCGGCGGCGTGTTCGTCAACATCGCGTCCACCGCCGGGGTCCGGCCGCGCCCCGGCCTCGTCTGGTACAACAGCACGAAGGGCGCGATGATCACCGCCAGCAAGGCGCTCGCGGCCGAGCTCGGCGCCGACCGGATCCGCGTCAACTGCATCAACCCGGTGCTCGGCGAGACCGGCCTCATGACCGAATTCATGGGCGTCGACGACACGCCCGAGAACCGCCAGCGCTTCCTCGCCACGATTCCGCTCGGCCGGCTCTCGACGCCGCGCGACATCGCCAACGCGGCACTCTATCTGGCCTCCGACGAAGCCGAATTCATCACCGGCATCTGCCTGGAGGTGGACGGCGGCCGCTGCATCTGACGCACCTGACACACCTGACGCATCGGCGCGCGCCGCCACCACGCAATCGCGGCATCCTCGCGCCGCCGCCCCATACCAAGACGACCGAACCATCCCGTAAGGAGACGACCCATGGCGAGCACCGTAACGGCCGATTCCGGCCAGCCTTCCGCGTTCGAGGCGGCCACCTACCGCAAGGTCACCTGGCGGCTCGCGCCGCTTTTGATGCTCTGCTACGTGGTGGCCTACCTGGACCGCGTCAACGTCGGGTTCGCGAAGCTGCAGATGGCCGCCGACCTGAACCTGTCCGACACCGTCTACGGGCTCGGCGCCGGCATCTTCTTCTTCGGCTATTTCCTGTTCGAGGTGCCGAGCAACATCATCCTGCACCGGGTGGGCGCGCGCGTCTGGATCGCGCGGATCATGATCACCTGGGGCCTCATCTCGGCGCTGATGATGTTCGTCACCACGCCGGCGATGTTCTACGTGATGCGCTTCCTGCTCGGGGTGGCCGAGGCCGGCTTCTTCCCCGGCGTGATCCTCTACCTGACCTACTGGTATCCGGCGCACCGGCGCGGCCGCATGACCACCTTCTTCATGACCGCGATCGCGATCTCGGGCGTGGTGGGCGGCCCCGTCTCGGGCTACATCCTGAAAGCCTTCCACGGCGCGAACGGCTGGCACGGCTGGCAGTGGCTGTTCCTGCTGGAGGGCATCCCGTCGATCCTGGTCGGGCTGCTGGTGCTGTTCCGGCTCGAGGACCGCATTGCCCGCGCCGCCTGGCTCAGCGGCGACGAGAAGGCGCTGCTGATGCGCAACGTGGCCGACGAGGAGGCGCTCAAGGACGACCCGTCGGTGGCGCGCGTGCTGGCGAGCCCGCGCGTCTGGCTGATGGCGCTGATCTATTTCTCGTTCGTGATGGGCCTGTACGGCGTGGGCTTCTGGCTGCCCACCATCATCAAGTCGACCGGCGTGACCGACGCGTTCTCGATCGGCCTGCTCTCGGCGATCCCCTACGCGGCGGCCGTGATCGGCATGACCCTGATCGCGCGCAGCGCCGACCGCCGCCGCGAGCGCCGCTGGCACCTGGTGTTCCCAGCCGCGCTCGGCGCACTCGGGCTGCTGCTGTCGGTGGTGTGGGCGAACCAGACCGCGCTCGCGATGGTGGGCCTCACGCTCGCGACGATCGGCATCCTCACCACCCTGCCGCTGTTCTGGAGCCTGCCCACCGCGTTTCTCGGCGGCACCGCGGCCGCGGCCGGCATCGCGCTCATCAACTCGATCGGCAACCTGGCCGGCTTCCTGAGCCCCTACCTGATCGGCTGGCTCAAGACCGTGACGGGCTCGAACGCGTCCGGCATGCTGATGCTCGCCGCGTTCTGCGTGCTGGGCGGCCTGCTCGCGCTGTCGGTGCCGAAGGCGCTCGTCAACCGCTAAGCGCCGCCCCCGCGCAAAACGGAACGGCGGCCCGAAGGCCGCCGCTTGCCGGCAACGCGCGGCGCCGCGCGGCTAGGCCACGTGCGTGGCCAGCGCGCTCTCGCGGTAGTGGCGCGCGGCCTTGTCGGTGTCGCCGAGGTGCTCGAACAGGCTTGCCAGCGCGCGGTGCGCGCGCACTTTCAGCGCGTCGTTGTCGGACAGCTTCAGCGCCGCTTCGAGGAACGACTGCGCCTTGCCCCACAGCTGCTGCTTCTGGCAGAGGCGGCCGAGCGCCATCAGCAGGTCGGCATCGTCGGCATGATCGCGCCGCCAGCCCTCGGCCTTCTGGATCAGCGGCAGCGCGTCGCCGCTCACGGTATCGGGATAGCGGCGCAGCAGGCGCGCGTCCCAGTGATGCGCGAGCGCGTCCTCGACGATGCGGCGCGCCTCGGGCTGGCGATCGAGCGCGACCAGCAGTTCGGCGGCCAGATCGGCCAGGCGCGGCGACTGCCGCTCGGGCGCCGACAGCGACTGCCAAACCTCCAGCAGCGCGTCCGCGTCGTGGCGGCGATCGCGCAGCAGATGCTCGGCCGCCTGCTGGCGCATCCGCACCGCCGCGGCCGGGTGCAGCGCCTCGCGCTTCTCGAGCGCCTTGGCGAGCTTCAGCACCTCGGCCCAGTTCTTCAACTGCTGCTGCGCGCGCAGCGCGACCTGCTGCGCGTGGATGCGCTTGCCGCCCGACTGCTGCATCTCGGCGAGCGCGGCCAGCGCCCCCTCGGCGTCGCGCGCCTCGGCGCGCATCTCGGCCGTGGCGAGCAGCCGCGCCTCCTGCCAGTCGTTGCCGTCGACCTTCGCGAGCCACTCGTCGCGGCGCGCGTATTCGTGCATGCGATGCGCGGCCACCGCGCCGACGAGGCTCGCCGCGCCCTGGTTCGCGTCCACCGCGAGCGCGTCGCGCGCGGCCTTCTCGGCGCGCGAGAAGCGGCCCGCGTAGAGGTTCGCGATCGCGTCGCGCAGCGACGCATGCGCCTTCTCGCGACGCATCCGCGCACGATAGGCCGCCACCCGCTGCGGCATGCGCCAGACGTTGCGCACGATGCGCAGCAGCGCGTAGAGCACGACGAACAGCACCACGATCGCGACGATGAACAGGTTCAGCGACACGTCCACCCGATACGGCGGGTAGACGATCAGCACCTGGCCGCCGTCGAAGCGGCCGACCGTGGCGAGCGCCACGGCGACGGCGAACAGCACGGCCAGCCAGAGGATTCCTCGCAGCGTCATCGTCACCCCCGGCTCTTGAACTGTTGGATCGCGGAGAGGCTCGTGTTCAGGTTCGGCACCGCCACCGACAGCGAGGCCGCGTCGACCTGCTTGAGCAGGTCCTGCACGGTGCGCGTGTCCTTCGACGAGGCGTCGAAATAGCGGCCGAGCGCGGCCTGCGCCGCGTGCAGGTCGGACTTCATCGCCGCTTCGTTGCGCGCGAGCAGCGAGAGCCGCGCCGTCAGCAGGCGCAGCTTGACGTTCTCGCGCACGAAGTAGCCCTGCTCGGGCGAGATCAGCATCGCGTCGGCGTGGTCGATGCGGCGCACCTGCACGAGGCTCGCGAGCTGCGCGGCGACGCCGGTGGACAGGTCGTGCCACCAGATCTTCCATCGTGGCTGGCCGGTGGCGGCGGCCTGCTGCGCGAGGTCGGCCGGATGCCCGGCGCGCGGCACCGCGCGGCCGATCGACGCCTCGCCGGCAAGCGGCAGCGCGTCGATGCGGCCGATCGCGTCGTCGAGCTTGATGGCGAGGCCGGTCAGGTCCACGGACGGCGCGGCCTTGAGCTTGTCGATGTCCTGCGCGATCGCCTTGCGCACCGCGATCGCCTGCGCGCCCTGCGAGGTGGCGAGCTGCGCGTCGGCGTTCTGCAGCGCGACCAGCGCGAGCTGCGTATCGCCCGTGAGCTGCAGCTGCTGGCTCGCGCCCGACAGCGTCTGCTCGACCTGGTCGAGCAGCCAGGCGTCGCGATTGCGCGACAGGTCCTGGTACTGCTGCTGCAGCGCCTGCTGCTGGGCCTGCGCGTCGGCGAGCTTGCCGGCGAACTGCGAGACCTCGCTGTCCACCTGATGACTGTTGGCGAGCGCCTGCTCGGACTGGCGCCGCGCCGCCGCGGTGGCCGCGTCGAGCGCGTTCTGGCGCTGCACCGTGAGCTGCTCGAGCTTGTCGAGCTTGCGGTTCAGCACGTAGCCGCCGGCGCCCGCGCCGCAGGCGAGCACCACCACCACGCACCAGAGCAGCACGCCGGCCGCGCCGCCGCGGCGTTTCGGGCCTTGCGCCTCGAACGGCGTAAACGGCGGATTGGGCGGCGGCGGCGCCGCGGGCCGCGCGGGCGCGCCGCCCGCGGAGGAAGCCTTGCTGGAATCGTTAGTGTCTGTCATGCGAGAGGGTACCGAGGCGGCTTGCACCGCGTGAGCGGCCGTGTCGGCCAACGTTCTGAACGCGCGGACGATCCGTTCGTCACCCGCGCCGGACTGCGTAATCCTATCAAAACCCAATGCCCGCGCCGTATCGGCAATGCGCGAATGGGGCGCGACCAGCGGCGCGTGCAGCAGCGCCTCGATCTCGGCTGCGGTCAGATGGTCGACCGCCAGCTCGTGCAGATTGCGCACGCCCTCCGAACTCGTCACGAGCCACGCGTGCGGCGCGCCGCCGAGCAGCGCATGGACGCGCTCCCAGGCACCGATCGAAGGCTCGGGCACGATCCGGCGATAGGCGGCCACCAACTCAACCTCGGCGCCGGCCTCGCGCAGCCGCGTGGCGAGCCATTCGCGGCCGCCGTCGCCGCGCACGATCAGCACGCGCTTGCCGGCAAGCGGTCCGGCGGGCGGCGGCATGGCGGCATCGGCACGCCCGGCCTGCGCATGCGCCGCGGCGGCGGACTCGCGAGCCGCCGCCGCCGATGCCGCGGGGGAACCGGAGCCGTCCGAGCCACCCGGAGCGTCCGGCACGGCGTCCGGGCCGGCGCCGGCTGCGCGGGCGGCAGTGTCGTCACGACGGTCCAGGGCCACGCCGCCGCTCGCCGTGGCGCCGGCCGCGTCATCGGCGACCTGCCCGGCCGCCGGGTGCGCAGCCGCCATGCCGAACGCGCGTTCGATCTGCGCGTAAAGGCCTTCGGAATCGTAGCGCGGCTCGCCGCCGTCGGTCCCGGCGGCGCCGGCGGGCGCCAGCGCGCCGTCCGGTGCGATCACGCGATGCGCGGGTGCCGCGATGCCGTGGCGCGCCAGCGCCGCCACGCTGCCGGGACCGACCACGCCCACCGGCAGCGAATGCGGCCAGATCGCGCCGAAGCGCGCGAGCGCGCGGTCGATCGCGTTCGGCGAGACGAACACCACCAGCGCATAGGCGTCGAGGCGGGCGAACGCCGCGTCGAGCGGGCCGAAGTCCGTCGCCGGCGCGATGTCGATCAGCGGAAAATCGAAGCTTTCGATGCCGGCCGCCGCGAGCTGCGCGGCGAGCGCCGCCGATTGCCCCTCGGGCTTGGTCAGCACCGCCGTGAACGCGCGGGCGGCGGCCATCAGGAGCGCCCTCCGAGCAGTGCCTCGACGATCTCGAAGGCACCTTGCCGCGCCAGCTCGTCGGCGACCTGCCGGCCCAGCGCGAGCGCCGCGTCGGGCGTCGAAACGGCCGCCCGCGCACGCGCATTGAGCACGCGCGTGCCGCTCGGGTTCGAGACGCGGCCCGTCAACTGCAGCACGTCGCCGTCCCATACCGCGTGGGCGGCGAGCGGCACCTCGCAGCTGCCGCCGAGCGCGCGCGAGACCATGCGCTCGGCCTCGCAGGCGAGCGCCGTGGCCGGGTCGTGCAGCGGCGCGAGCCAGCGCGCGAGCTCGGCGCGCGCCGCCGCGATCTCGATGCCGAGCGCGCCCTGCCCGGCCGCGGGCGGGCTCGCCTCGACCTCGATCAGCGAGCGGATCCGCGCGTCGAGCCCGAGCCGCTTGAGCCCCGCCGCGGCGAGGATGATCGCCGCGTAGTCGCCCCGGTCCAGCTTGGCCAGCCGCGTGTCGAGGTTGCCGCGCAGCGGCCGCACGTCGATATCGAGATAGCGTGCGCGCAGCATCGCCTCGCGGCGCAGGCTGGAGGTGCCGACGATCGAGCCGGTGGGCAACTCGTCGAGCGACGCGTAGTCGTTCGACACGAACGCGTCGCGCGGGTCCTCGCGACGCATCACGGCCGTGAGCGCGAAGCCCTCGGGCAGCGACATCGGCACGTCCTTCAGGGAATGGACGGCGAGGTCGGCACGGCCGTCGGCCAGCGCGGTCTCGAGTTCCTTCACGAACAGGCCCTTGCCGCCGACCTTCGAGAGCGTGCGATCGAGGATCTGATCCCCCCGGGTCGTCATCCCGAGGATCTTCACGTCGCAAGCTGGATATAATTTGCGCAGCGCGTCACGCACATGTTCAGCCTGCCACATCGCGAGGCGGCTCTCCCGCGAAGCGATCGTGAGCGTCGCCGGAACGTCGGCCGTAAGAGTCTCGGAATTCATTGCAGCGGCATCGAAGGACGGGAATCAGGGACGAACAATGGTAGCACGCACGCCCGTCCCCCTTTTCAGGCGGCCCGGGCGCATGCGCCGGGGTCGCCCGCCGGCGACCGGCGTGGCGCGCGGCGGTCCGCCGCCGGCAAATCGACAGTACCGCAGTCTCCCGTTCACTCGTGCTTTCCCAAGGAAACCCATCGTGAAGTCCTCCGGATCGGCGCGCGCTGCGCGCCGCAATGCTGCCTCGTCCAACGTCACCGCGCCGGCCACGACCGACGCCCCCGCGCGCCAGCGCGGCACGACCACGGCCGCCCAACCCGCCGCCCAGGCGGCAACCACGAAGAAACCGGCAAGACCGGCCGCCAACGGCGACGCGACGCCCCGCAAGGCCGGCCCGACCAGGCCGGCCGCGACACCCGGCGGAACGCCGGCGCGGACCGGCGGCGCGACCGCGGCCGAGCGGCCGAAGCCGAAGGCCAACGGCCGCACGCGCGACGACAAGGATCAGCCGCTGTTCGAGGACATCCGCTATCTGGGACGCCTGCTCGGCGACGTGGTGCGCGAGCAGGAAGGCGAGGCCGTGTTCGAGGTGGTCGAGACGATCCGCCAGCACGCCGTGAAGTTCCGCCGCGAGGACGATCGCGAGGCCGCGCAGGCGCTCGACAAGATGCTGCGCAAGCTCACGCCCGAGCAGACCGTGAGCGTGGTGCGCGCATTCAGCTACTTCTCGCATCTGGCCAATATCGCCGAGGACCGCCATCACAACCGCCGCCGCCGGATTCATGCGCTGGCCGGCTCCGCGCCGCAGGCGGGCACCGTGGCCTACGCGCTGCAGGCGCTCAAGGCGGCCGGCGACGCGTCGGCCGAGGTGATCCGCCGCTTCTTCGACGAGGCGCTGATCGTGCCGGTGCTGACCGCGCACCCCACCGAAGTGCAGCGCAAGAGCATCCTCGACGCCCAGCACGACATCGCGCGGTTGCTGGCCGAGCGCGACCAGGAGCTGACCGCGCGCGAGCGCGCCCACAACGACGCGCTGCTGCGCGCGCGGGTCGCCTCGCTGTGGCAGACCCGCATGCTGCGCGACGCGCGGCTGACGGTGGCCGACGAGATCGACAACGCGCTGTCCTACTACCGCGCGACCTTCCTGCACGAGCTGCCGGCGCTCTACGCCGACATCGAGGAGGCGCTCGCCGAACACGGCCTGGCCGCGCGCGTGCCGGCCTTCTTCCAGATGGGCAGCTGGATCGGCGGCGACCGCGACGGCAATCCGAACGTGACGGCCGCCACGCTCGAGGAGGCGATCCACCGCCAGGGCGCCGTGATCCTCGAGCACTACCTGGAGCAGGTCCACAAGCTCGGCGCCGAGCTGTCGGTGTCGGACCTGCTGGTGGGCGCGAGCGACGAGGTCAGGGCGCTCGCGGCCGCCTCGCCCGACCAGTCGCCGCATCGCGTCGACGAGCCGTACCGCCGCGCGCTGATCGGCATCTACACGCGCATCGCCGCGAGCGCGCGGGTGCGCCTGGGCGAAGGCGTGGTGGCGGTGCGCAGCGCCGGGCGCGGCGCGCCGCCGGTGCGCGCGACGCCGTATCCGGACGCCGAGGCGTTCGCGAGCGACCTGCGCGTGCTGCAGGACTCGCTCGTCGCCCATCACGGCGCGCTGCTGGCGACGCCGCGCCTCGCGCCGCTGGTGCGCGCGGCCGAGACGTTCGGCTTCCATCTCGCCAGCATCGACCTGCGCCAGAGCTCGGACATCCACGAGGCCGTGATCGCCGAGCTGCTCGCGCGCGCCGGCGTCGAGGCCGACTACGCGGCGCTGCCCGAAGCCGACAAGCTGCGCGTGCTGCTCGCCGCGCTGGCCGACCCGCGCCCGCTGCGGATTCCCTACGTCGACTACTCCGAGCTGGCGAACAGCGAACTCGGCGTGCTCGAGAAGGCCCGCGAGGTACGCGCGCGGTTCGGCCCGCGCGCGGTGCGCAACTACATCATCTCGCATACCGAGACGGTGTCCGACCTGGTGGAGGTGCTGCTGCTGCAAAAGGAGACCGGCCTGCTCGACGGCACCTTCGGCGCCGGGGCGGCCGACGCGAAGCATTCGCTGATGGTGATCCCCTTGTTCGAGACGATCGCCGACCTGCGCAACGCGCCCGAGATCATGGGCGACTACTTCGCGCTGCCGGGCGCCGCGGCGCTCGTCGCGCGCCAGGGCGGGGAGCAGGAGGTGATGCTCGGCTACTCGGACAGCAACAAGGACGGCGGCTTCCTGACCTCGAACTGGGAGCTGTACCGCGCCGAGCTCGCGCTGGTCGAGCTGTTCCGCGCGCATGGCATCAGGCTGCGGCTGTTCCATGGCCGCGGCGGCACGGTCGGCCGCGGCGGCGGCCCCACCTACGAGGCGATCCTCTCGCAGCCGCCCGGCACCGTGAACGGCCAGATCCGCCTGACCGAGCAGGGCGAGGTGATCGCGAGCAAGTTCTCGAACCCCGAGATCGGCCGCCGCAACCTCGAAACGGTGGTCGCCGCGACGCTCGAGGCCTCGCTGCTGCCGCGCAACAACGCGCCCGCGCAGCTGCCGGCGTTCGAGGCCGCCGTGCAGACGCTGTCGGACGTGGCGATCGCCACCTATCGCGCGCTCGTCTACGAGACGCCCGGCTTCACCGATTATTTCTTCTCCTCGACGCCGATCAACGAGATCGCCGAGCTGAACATCGGCAGCCGGCCGGCCTCGCGCAAGCTGCAGGACCCGAAGCACCGCAAGATCGAGGACCTGCGTGCGATCCCGTGGGGCTTCTCGTGGGGCCAGTGCCGGCTGCTGCTGACCGGCTGGTACGGCTTCGGCAGCGCCTTCGCGGCCTACCTCGACGGCGCCGGGGACGAAGCCGAGCGCGCCAGGCGCCTCGCGCTGCTGCAGAAGATGAACCGCACCTGGCCGTTCTTCTCGCACCTGCTCTCGAACATGGACATGGTGCTCTCCAAGGTCGATCTGGCGGTGGCCTCGCGCTATGCGGAACTCGTCGCCGACAAGAAGCTGCGCAAGCACGTGTTCGGCCGCATCGTCGCCGAATGGGAGCGCACCACGGCCGCGCTCGCCGCGATCACCGGCCACGAGGCGCGGCTCGCCACCAACCCGCTGCTGGCGCGCTCGATCAAGAACCGCTTCCCCTACCTCGATCCGCTGAACCACCTGCAGGTCGAACTGATCAAGCGCCACCGCGCCGGTGACACCAACGCGCGCGTGCGGCGCGGGATCCATCTGACCATCAACGGCATCGCGGCCGGCCTGCGCAATACCGGCTGACGCGGGCGCGCAGTCGCGCCACCGCGCGGCGCGGGCATCGGCGACGGTGCCCGCGCCGTTGCGCCGTTCATGTCGCGGCGCGAGCCGCTACAATGACGACAACGCTCGCCGTACCGGTACTGGCCGCCGCCTTATCCCGGTATCGGCACTACCTCGCCCGGCGAGGCTCCCGGAGCGGGGTCCCGGTTCGCTTGCTCCCGGTTCGTTTGTGGTTTCGCCGTCCCGCCTTTCCCTGTCGCACCGTATTCCGATGAGTTCTTCCCGCCCCGCTCCGCCCACGCCCGACGCCACGCCGGCGCGCTCGCTCGGCGAGTTCATCCGCGCCCACCGCGAACGCCTCTCGCCCGACGCGCTCGGGCTGCCGCCCGGCCCGCGCCGCCGCACCCCGGGCCTGCGCCGCGAGGAGGTCGCCCAGCTCTGCGGCGTGAGCCCGACCTGGTACACCTGGATCGAGCAGGGCCGCCAGGTGTCGGCCTCGGCCGACGCGCTGGCGCGGATCGCCGTCGCGCTGCGGCTCTCGCGCGCCGAGCGCGCCTATCTGTTCGAGCTGGCCGCGCAGCGCGACCCGGCCGAGCCGGAGCTGGCCAGCGCCGACCTGCCCGACACGCTGCTGGCGGCCGTCGAGCTGGTGGCCGCGCCCGCCTACGTGCTCGACCGTCAGTGGAACGCGCTCGCCTGGAACGCGCCGGCCGCGGCCCTCTTCACGGGCTGGCTCGATGCCGGCCACGACCGCAACCTGCTGCGCTTCACCTTCACCTCGCCGGCCGCGCGCACGCTGATCGTCGATTGGGACGCGCGCGCGCGCCGGCTCGTCGCCGAATTCCGCGCCGACTCGATCCGCCATCTGAACGACGCGCCGACCCGCGCGCTGATCGACGCGCTGATCGCCGACAGCGAAGCCTTCGCGCACTACTGGGCCTCGCAGGACGTGGTCGAGCGCGAGGGCGGCGCGCGCGCGTTCGACCATCCGCGCGAGGGCCGCCTGATCTACCAGCAGACCACGCTGAAGCCCGCCCACCGCGAGGACCTGAAGTTCGTCGTGCTGGTGCCCGACGGCGCGGCGGGCAGCGAGCGGCGCTGAAGCGGGCGGGCTGCCGCGGCCGCCGCCCGTGTCTGGCCGCGCCCGTTCCCGACCGCCCGTTCCCGGCTGCCCGCGCCTGCCGCCCGGCGCCGGTCGGCCCGCGCGTCGCCGAATGCTAGAATCCCCACCTGCCCCGCGGCGCTCGCCGCGTCACTCCCATTACTCATCGCCATGACATCCCAATTGCACAAAAAGGGCGAGGCCTGGTCGGCCCGCTTCTCGGAACCGATGTCGGATCTGGTCAAGCGCTATACCTCGTCGGTGTTTTTCGACAAGCGCCTCGCGCTCGTCGACATCGAGGGCTCGCTCGCGCATGCGAAGATGCTGGCCGCGCAGAAGATCATCAGCACCGACGACCTCGCCGCAATCGAGCGCGGGATGGCGCAGATCCGGGGCGAAATCGAGCGCGGCGAATTCGAATGGCAGCTCGACCTCGAGGACGTCCACCTCAACATCGAGGCGCGCCTGACCGCGCTGATCGGCGACGCCGGCAAGCGGCTGCACACCGGCCGCTCGCGCAACGACCAGGTCGCCACCGACATCCGGCTGTGGCTGCGCGGCGAGATCGACCGCATCGGCGAACTGCTCGGCCAGCTGCGCGGCGCCCTGCTCGACCTCGCCGAACGGCACGCCGACACGATCCTGCCCGGCTTCACGCACCTGCAGGTCGCGCAGCCCGTCACGTTCAGCCACCACCTGCTCGCCTACGTGGAGATGTTCACGCGCGACGCGGGCCGCCTGCGCGACTGCCGCGCGCGCGTGAACCGCCTGCCGCTCGGCGCGGCTGCGCTGGCCGGCACCAGCTACCCGATCGACCGCCACGCGGTGGCCGCCACGCTCGGCTTCGACGGAATCTGCGCGAACTCGCTCGACGCGGTGTCGGATCGCGACTTCGCGATCGAATTCACGGCCGCCGCCGCGCTGGTGATGACGCACGTCTCGCGCTTCTCCGAGGAGCTGGTGCTGTGGATGAGCCCGCGCGTGGGCTTCATCGACATCGCCGACCGCTTCTGCACCGGTTCGTCGATCATGCCGCAGAAGAAGAACCCGGACGTGCCCGAACTCGCGCGCGGCAAGACCGGCCGCGTCAACGGCCACCTGATGGCGCTCCTGACGCTGATGAAGGGCCAGCCGCTCGCGTACAACAAGGACAACCAGGAAGACAAGGAGCCGCTGTTCGACACGGTCGACACCGTCGCCGACACGCTGCGGATCTTCGCCGAGATGGTGGCCGGCATCACCGTGAAGGCCGAGCCGATGCGCGCCGCGGCGCTGCAGGGCTTCTCGACCGCGACCGACCTGGCCGACTATCTGGTCAAGCGCGGGCTGGCGTTCCGCGACGCCCACGAAGCCGTCGCGCACGCCGTGAAGATCTGCGACGAGCGCGGCATCGACCTGGCCGAGCTCACGCTCGACGAAATGAAGCGCGACCTGCCGAACGTGGCGCACCTGATCGGCGACGACGTGTTCTCGTACCTGACGCTCGAAGGCTCGGTGGCGAGCCGCAACCACCCGGGCGGCACGGCGCCGGACCAAGTGCGCGCGGCGATCGCCGCGGCGCGTGCGGCACTCGGCTGACGCGCGCGCGACACCATGCCCAGCCGGCCGGCTGGGCAGCCAGGAAAAACGGACGCCGAGGCGTCCGTTTTTTTGGGGCTTGTGGACCGCGCGCGTCACCGACGCTACTTGTTGTTCACCGTCTCCGAGAACCGCTTCAGCGTCGCCACGCGCGCGCCGATCAGGTCGACGCGCTGCTGCTCGCTGATCATCGGCGTGGTCGCGTCGCGGAACGCCACCCAGGCGCGCTGGGCGCGCACCAGGGTCGGCCGCGAGCGCGACGGCATGCGCTTTTGCAACTTCACGTAGTAGCGGTTCAGGTCGAACAGCGCGTGCTCGCAGGCCGCGTCGTCCGAACAGGCCCGCACGCGATGCACGGCGTCGGCCGCGCCGCCCGGCTTGGCGTAGCGATCGGCCGCGTCGCGCAGCGACAGCGCGCGGTCGCGCACCGGCTGAATCCGCATGTCGGCGCTCGCCATCGCGTACATCGTGCCACTGGTGGTCGCATAGACGGCCTGCGCGAGCAGCGTCTCGTCCTTGCGCCAGAGCTGCCAGCGCCGCTGGCTTTCCTGCCAGCCGCGCTTCGCGGCCGCCGGCGCGACCGTGTTCAGCTGCGCGAACGCATCGTCCACGGCCGCCAGCCACTTGGCGCGCGCCTCGTCCATGCACTGGATCTGGCCGACCGTCGACGAGCGGTCGCGCCGCGCCAGGCACTGCCGCATGCCGACGTCGATCGGATCGGCCGCCGCGACCTCCGCACGTGCCGGCGCGGCCGCGCCGGCGAAGCCCGCCAGGGCCAGCACCGCCGCGGCCAGCGCACCGCCGCTGCGCATCGTCCCGAACCGTGCCATCGTCAGTCGCGCACGCAGTCGACGTAGTACTCGACGCGCCCGTTCAGTTCCTCGGCGACGAGGCCGTGGACGTCGGTATGGAAGCCCGGGAAGCGCTCGTTGAAGTCGCGCGCGAACCGCAGGTAGCTGACGATCGTCGCATTGAAGCGCTCGCCCGGGATCAGCAGCGGGATGCCCGGCGGGTACGGCGTGAGCAGGATGCTGGTCACGCGGCCTTCGAGCTCGTCGAGCGGCACGCGGTCGATCTCGCGGTGCGCGAGCTTGGCGAACGCGTCGGACGCCTTCATCGCCGGCTCCATGTCCGACAGGTACATCTCGGTGGTCAGCCGCGCGATGTCGTTGGCGCGGTAGACGTCGTGGATCTGCGTGCAGAGGTCGCGCAGGCCGACGCGCTCGTAGATCGGATACTGCGCGACGAACTCGGGCAGCACGCGCCAGAGCGGCTGGTTGTTGTCGTAGTCGTCCTTGAACTGCTGCAGCTCGGTGACCATCGAGTTCCAGCGGCCCTTGGTGATGCCGATCGTAAACATGATGAAGAACGAGTAGAGCCCGGTCTTCTCGACGATGATGCCGTGCTCGGCCAGATACTTCGTGACGATCGCGGCCGGAATCCCGGTCTCGCCGAACTCGCCGTCCACGTCGAGGCCCGGCGTGATGATCGTGGCCTTGATCGGGTCGAGCATGTTGAAGCCTTCCGCGAGCGGGCCGAAGCCGTGCCAGCGGTCGTTCGGGCGCAGCATCCAGTCCTCGCGCGAGCCGATGCCCTCGTCGGGCAGCGTGTCCGGGCCCCACACCGAGAAGAACCAGTCGTCGCCATACTCGGCGTCCACCTTGCGCATCGCGCGGCGGAACTCGATCGCCTCGGCGATCGACTCCTCGACGAGCGCGGTGCCGCCCGGCGGCTCCATCATCGCGGCGGCCACGTCGCACGAAGCGATGATCGCGTACTGCGGGCTCGTCGAGGTATGCATCAGGTAGGCCTCGTTGAAGCGGTGCTTGTCGAACGTGCGGTTCTCCGAATCCTGCACCACGATCTGCGAGGCCTGCGAGATGCCGGCCAGCAGCTTGTGCGTGGAGTGCGTCGCGAACACCAGCGCGCCGGTGCGGGGCCGCCCCGCGCCGATCGCGTGCATGTCCTGGTAGAACTCGTGGAATTCGGCGTGCGGCAGCCACGCCTCGTCGAAGTGCAGCGTGTCGAGCAGGTCGCCGAGCAGATCCTTGATCTGCTCGACGTTGTAGATCACGCCGTCGTAGGTGCTCTGCGTGATCGTCAGGATCCGCGGCTTGGCGTTCGGGTTCTTCTTCAACGCCTCGCGCGCGAACGGGTTCGCCTCGATCTTCTTGCGGATGTTCTCGGGCTTGAACTCGTCACGCGGGATCGGGCCGATGATGCCGAAGTGGTTGCGCGTCGGCGTGAGGAACACCGGAATCGCATGCGTCATCGTGATCGCGTGCAGGATCGACTTGTGGCAGTTGCGGTCCACCAGCACGATGTCGCCCGGCGCGACGGTGGCGTGCCAGACGATCTTGTTCGAGGTCGAGGTGCCGTTGGTCACGAAGAACAGGTGGTCGGCGCTGAAGATGCGCGCCGCATTGCGCTCCGAGGCCGCCACCGGGCCGGTGTGGTCGAGCAACTGGCCGAGTTCGTCGACGGCGTTGCAGACGTCGGCGCGCAGCATGTTCTCGCCGAAGAACTGGTGGAACATCTGGCCGAGCGGATTCTTCAGGAACGCCACGCCGCCCGAGTGTCCCGGGCAGTGCCACGAGTACGACCCCTCGTCGGCGTACTTGACGAGTTCCTTGAAGAACGGCGGCGCGAGCGAATCGAGGTAGACCTTGGTTTCGCGGATGATGTGGCGCGCGACGAACTCCGGCGTGTCCTCGAACATGTGGATGAAGCCGTGCAGCTCGCGCAGCACGTCGTTCGGGATGTGCCGCGAGGTGCGCGTCTCGCCGTACAGGAAGATCGGGATGTCGGCATTGCGGCGGCGCACTTCGGTCACGAACGCGCGCAGCTCGAGGATCGCCGTGGCGAGCTCGGGCAGTTCGCCGTCGGGACCGGTTTCGCCCAGCATCAGTTCGTCGTCGTCGATCGACAGGATGAAGCACGACGCGCGGCTCGACTGCTGCGCGAACGAGGTCAGATCGCCGTAGCTCGTCAGGCCGAGCACTTCCGCGCCCTCCTTCTCGATGGCTTCGGCAAGCGCCCGGATGCCGGAGCCCGAGATGTTCTCGGAACGGAAATCTTCGTCGATGATGACGACGGGAAAGCGAAACTTCATGGGCGAATCTCCAAAAAGAACGACCGCGGCGCCTCAAAGCGCGGCGGTCACCCGGTCACTGGTTGGCATGCAACCGTAAACAACCAGATCAGGTTTTCGGCAGCGTGACACCGCGCTGGCCCTGGTACTTGCCGCCGCGGTCGGCATACGACACGTCGCAAACCTCGTCGCTCTCGAAGAACAGCACCTGCGCGACGCCCTCGTTCGCGTAGATCTTGGCCGGCAGCGGCGTGGTGTTCGAGAATTCGAGCGTCACGTAGCCTTCCCACTCGGGCTCGAACGGCGTGACGTTGACGATGATCCCGCAGCGCGCGTAGGTGGACTTGCCGAGGCAGACCGTCAGCACCGTGCGCGGGATGCGGAAATATTCGACCGTGCGCGCGAGCGCGAACGAGTTCGGCGGGATGATGCAGACCTCGCCCTTGAAGTCGACGAACGAGCCCTCGTCGAAGTTCTTCGGATCGACGATCGTCGAATTGATGTTGGTGAAGATCTTGAATTCGTCCGCGCACCGGATGTCGTAGCCGTAGCTCGACGTGCCGTAGCTGACGATCCTGCGGCCGTCCTCGGACGCACGGACCTGATCGGGCACGAACGGCTCGATCATCTTGTGTTGCTCGGCCATGCGCCGGATCCACTTGTCGGACTTGATGCTCATAAAAAGGCGCCAGATAACGCTACAGATCGGGGTCGCGCCGCCGGTCGCACCGGGCGGCGGGGAAAGGCGCACATTTTACGCGATCGCGGCCGGCACGCGCCGCCGCATCCTCAGCGCACCACGCCACAGGCGAGGCCCGGGCCGGCGCTGTGCTGCGGGAAGGCGGGATCGCCGGCATCGCGGTGGATCAGCACCGAGCGGCCGAGCACCGAGCGCACCCCGTCGAGGGCCACGTCGGGCGCGACGATGAAGCCGGCGGCCACGCCGTTCGAATCGGCGTGGATGTTGCCGAGATCGCCCGCCACGCGCGCGCCGGCGCGCAGGCGGTCGGCGCTGGGCGCGAACACGGGGCCCGCGCTCGCGCCGTCCACCGCGTTGCAGTCGCCGCGGTCGTGCACCTGCAGCGCGTGATCGGTGTTCGGCGGCAGCCCGGCGATGTTGTAGGTGACCTGCACGCCGTCGGGACGCTCGACGAACGTCAGCGTGCCGCGCGCCTGGCTGCCGAAGGTGGGCTGCAGCAGCGCGTCGGCGCGTTTCTCGTGCGTGGACGCGAACGACGTGCAGCCGTTGAGCAGGACCATGGCGGCCAGGACGGCACCGGCGCTGAGGCAGGCCGTCCGCTCGAATCGTTGTTTCATGCGATCCTCACGCCAACGGGCCTGCCGCACCGGCAGCCCCGCTGGCCGACAGGAAAGGGGACCAGGGGAAAAGTCGCCATGATACCGCGGCTCGCCGCGCGTGAAACGACGTTTTGGCCCCTGTTTCAGGTATTTTGCACCACGATCGACGGGAACTTCGAGCTCATGTCCTTGGCGCGCTCGGCGATCGCGATCGCCACCTGCCGCGCGATCTCGCGATAGCGCGCCGCCACCGGCGAGTCGGGCGCGGCCGCCACGGTCGGCGTGCCGCCGTCGGCCTGCTCGCGGATCGCGATGTCGAGCGGCAGGCTGCCGAGCACCGGCACGCCGTAGTCGGCCGCCATGCGCGCCGCACCGCCCGCGCCGAAGATGGGCTCCTCGTGGCCGCAGTTCGAGCAGACGTGCAGGCTCATGTTCTCGACGATGCCGATGATCGGGATGCCGACCTTCTCGAACATCTTGAGCCCCTTCTTCGCATCGAGCAGCGCGATGTCCTGCGGCGTCGTCACGATCACGGCGCCCGTCACCGGCACGCGCTGCGCGAGCGTGAGCTGGATGTCGCCGGTGCCGGGCGGCATGTCGACGATCAAGTAGTCGAGGTCGCGCCAGTTGGTCTGGCGCAGCAATTGCTCCAGCGCCGAGGTGGCCATCGGCCCGCGCCAGACCATCGGGTTGTCCTCGTCGATCAGGAAGCCGATCGAGTTGGCCTGCAGGCCGTGGCCCTCCATCGGATTCATCGACTGGTTGTCGGGCGAATCGGGGCGGCCGCGGATGCCGAGCATGGTCGGCAGCGACGGGCCGTAGATGTCGGCGTCGAGGATGCCGACCGAGGCGCCCTCGGCGGCCAGCGCGAGCGCGAGGTTGACGGCGGTCGTGCTCTTGCCGACGCCGCCCTTGCCCGAGGCCACCGCGACGATGTTCTTCACGTTCGGCAGCAGTTTCACGCCGCGCTGCACCGTGTGCGCGGCGATTTCCTGCTGCACCGCCACGCGAGCGGCGCGCACGCCCGGCACCGCCGCGAGCGCGTCGGCGACGCGCCGGCGCAGGTCCTCGTGCTGGCTGCGCGCCGGGTAGCCGAGCACGACCGACACCGAAACCGTGTCGCCGTCGATCGCGACCTCGCGCAAGCCCTTGTTCGCCGCATACGGGCGGCCCGTGTTGGGGTCGACGAGCGCCGCGAGCGCGGCGTCGACAGTGGCCCGGTCAATACTCATCGAAACTCCGTGAAGACGTGGATCCACCCGCGCGTGGCGCGTAGCCGCATTGGGCGCAACGAAACGTGAAGAATCGTCAGAAAACGGCCCGGCCGGCGGGAAAAGTGAAAAAATTTATTGCAGTCATTGCGCGAAACCGCCGGCGGCGCAATGATCGCCTGCGGCGCCCCTCGGGGACACATCGCCCCGCAACGCCTATATTGTAGAGGCTGGACGCGGCTTCGTGCGAACAGCCTTGGTCCCGAACAGGGCTTGCGGCCTGCGTGCAAGGCCCGCCCTCGGGCCTTGCATCAGCGTAGTGACCGATTCGTTCACTTCAGAAAGGAACTCGACATGAATACCAAAATCGCGACGCGCCTCTCCGTCTTCGCCATCGCCGGCGCCCTGCTCGCCGGCTGCGCCACGCCACAGGGCAACAACACCGCCGTGGGCACCGGCGCGGGCGCCGCGCTCGGCGCGGGCATCGGCGCGCTGGCGGGCGGCGGCAAGGGCGCGGCGATCGGCGCCGGGATCGGCGCGCTGGCCGGCGGCGTGGCCGGCTACAACTGGCAGGCGATCAAGAACCGCCTCGCGCCGTCGGCGCAGAGCACCGGCACGCAGGTGACCGAGCAGCCGGACGGCTCGCTGAAGCTGAACGTGCCGAGCTCGGTGACGTTCGCGACCGACCAGTACGCGATCACACCGGCATTCGCCCCGCTGCTCAACGAGCTGGCCACCTCGCTGAACCAGAATCCGCAGATCACCGCCTCGGTGGTCGGCTATACCGACAGCACCGGCTCGGCCGCGCACAACCTGACGCTGTCGCAGAACCGCGCGCAGAGCGTGGTCACCGCGCTGGTGCAGCGCGGCGTGGCGGGCAGCCGCCTGTCGGCGCAGGGCATGGGCGCCTCGAACCCGGTGGCCGACAACGCGACCGACGCCGGCCGCGCCCAGAACCGCCGCGTCGAGATCTACCTGCGCGCCCCGCAGCAGCCGCAGCAGCAGCCGCAATAACGCGCACCGACCGCAGGGCGGGCTCGCGCCGATCGCTCGCCGGCCCGCCCGACAAGCCTTGCGGCGGCCCGGCTCGAGCACCGAAAATTTTTTCGAACTTATTGAGCGGGCCTTGGTCTTTCCTTACGGTACGCGGTGGAATGAACGCCGCCGCGTCACCATTCTCCTCTTGTCGTTGTTGCTCCGGGGCTCCATTCGCCCCGGTTTTTTTTGCCCGAAACCGCAATATTGCACCGCAACAGCGGCCCCGGCTGCGCGCGAACACAGTGGCGGCCCGCGCCGAAAGCATTTTGAAAAATTGTTGCCGGGCACGCTGCCGAGTTCGCGCAATCGCGGCGAAGCCGCCCGGATCCAGCTGAAAAACCACCGAAACCGCGCCCGGCCGCGGCGGTAGCCGCCACGCGGGGAGCACTCGCGCACCGCCTGCTAGAATCTCGCATTCCGACGCATTCCCGACCCGAGCCGCGACCTGCGCGGCCATCCCTGACGACCCTATGTCCGCATCCGATCTCAATACCGTGCAGGCCGGCGCACCCTCGAGCCGCCGCCAGATCCTCGTCACTTCCGCACTGCCCTACGCGAACGGGCAAATCCACATCGGCCACCTGGTCGAGTACATCCAGACCGACATCTGGGTGCGGACGCTGCGAATGCACGGCCACGAGGTCTATTACATCGGCGCCGACGACACGCACGGCACGCCGATCATGCTGCGCGCCGAGCAGGAAGGCATCACGCCCAAGCAGCTGATCGAGCGCGTCTGGCGCGAGCACAAGCGTGACTTCGACAGCTACGCGATCTCGTTCGACAACTTCTACACCACGGACTCCGACGAGAACCGCGTGCTGAGCGAGACCATCTACCTGGCGCTGAAGGATGCCGGGCTGATCGCCGAGCGCGACATCGAGCAGGCTTACGACCCCGTCAAGCAAATGTTCCTGCCGGACCGCTTCATCAAGGGCGAGTGCCCGAAGTGCCACGCGAAGGACCAGTACGGCGACAGCTGCGAGGTGTGCGGCTCGACCTATCAGCCCACCGAGCTGCTCAATCCGTACTCGGTGGTGTCGGGCGCCACGCCGGTGCGCAAGACGTCCACGCATCACTTCTTCAAGCTGTCCGACCCGCGCTGCGAAAACTTCCTGCGCGGCTGGGTGGGCGGGCTCGCGCAGCCCGAGGCCACCAACAAGATGCGCGAATGGCTCGGCGAGGCCGGCGAAGCGAAGCTGGCCGACTGGGACATCTCGCGCGATGCGCCCTACTTCGGCTTCGAGATCCCCGGCGCGCCCGGCAAGTACTTCTATGTCTGGCTCGACGCGCCGGTGGGCTACTACGCGAGCTTCAAGAACCACTGCGAGAAGCTCGGGCTCGACTTCGACGCCTGGACGCGTCCCGGCTCGACGACCGAGCAGTATCACTTCATCGGCAAGGACATCCTTTATTTCCACACGCTGTTCTGGCCCGCGATGCTCGAGTTCTCGGGCCACCGCACGCCGACCAACGTGTTCGCGCACGGCTTCCTGACCGTGGACGGCGCCAAGATGTCGAAGTCGCGCGGCACCTTCATCACGGCGCAGAGCTATATCGACGCGGGCCTGAACCCGGAGTGGCTGCGCTACTACTTCGCCGCGAAGCTGAACGCGACGATGGAAGACCTCGACCTGAATCTCGAGGACTTCCAGGCGCGCGTGAACAGCGACCTGGTGGGCAAGTACGTGAACATCGCGAGCCGGGCGGCGGGCTTCCTGATCAAGCGCTTCGAGGGCCGCGTGCAGGACAGCGCGATGAACCACCCGCTGCTCGCCTCGCTGCGCGGCACGATTCCGCAGATCGCCGCGCACTACGAGGCGCGCGAATACGGCCGCGCGCTGCGCCAGACCATGGAGCTGGCCGACGCCGTGAACGGCTACGTCGACACCGCCAAGCCCTGGGAGCAGGCCAAGGACCCGGCCAACGCGGTGGCGCTGCACGAGACCTGCAGCGTGAGCCTGGAGGCGTTCCGCCTGCTGTCGCTCGCGCTCAAGCCGGTGCTGCCGCGCGTGGTCGAAGCGGTCGAGGCGTTCCTCGGCATCGCGCCGCTGACCTGGGCGAGCGTCGCGACGCCGCTCTCGTCGACGCAGCCCGTCAACGCCTACCAGCACCTGATGACGCGCGTCGATCCGAAGCAGATCGCGGCGCTGCTGGAGGCGAACCACGGCTCGCTCGCGGCGGCCGACGCGGCGGCCAGTGCCGCGAGCGCCGATCCGAAGGCGAAAGGCGCCAAGGACGCCAAGCCGGCCAAGGACGCGAAGACCGCGGCCGCGACCGGCGACGGCACGATCTCGATCGACGACTTCACGAAGATCGACCTGCGGATCGCGAAGATCGTCGCGTGCCAGGCCGTGGAGGGCTCGGACAAGCTGCTGCAGCTCACGCTCGACGTGGGCGAGGAAAAGACGCGCAACGTGTTCTCGGGGATCAAGTCGGCCTACCGGCCCGAGGATCTGGTGGGCAAGCTGACCGTGATGGTCGCCAACCTCGCGCCGCGCAAGATGAAGTTCGGCATGTCCGAAGGCATGGTGCTGGCCGCCTCGGCCAAGGACGAGAAGTCGGAACCGGGCCTCTACATCCTCGAGCCGCACAGCGGCGCCAAGCCGGGCATGCGCGTGAGCTGAAGGCGCGCCCCCGCCGCGCTTCATGCGCTTGCCGCGGCACCCGGAAAAAAACCCGCTCGACGAGCGGGTTTTTTCATGCGCGCGGCGGCAACGCCGTCAGTGGCCGCGCGCCCACCACCACTTGTCGAAGCGCCGCGTGTAGTTCAGGTCGATGCCCTGGAAGGTGCCGCCGTAGGCGGACACCGACCAGAACCGCGACAGGTTGATGGTGATCTTGAAGGCGTTGCTGGCCGACTGCAGGCCCTGCTCGTAGCCGAGCACGAAGCGCTCGTTGATCGCCTTCGAGATCTGTACCACCTGCGGGTCGGTGAGCCCGACGTCGCTGCGGCCGATGGTGAACTCGTCCAGGCCGACCGACTGCGCGACGCGCTTGCCGGTGGCGCTGCCCAGCAGCGCCAGCGCGGTCGTCATGGTGTTCTGCTGGCCGAGGTTGTTGCCCTGGTCGGTGCCATGGCCGAACAGCAGCCACGAGAGCTTCTCGTTGTCGGTCACGTTCGGCTCCGAGACCAGCTTCGCGACCGGCGCCTGCACCGTGCCCGTCACCTGCACGCCCGCCTCGACCTCCTGATTGCGGCGCATCGCGAGGATGTTGATGCCGGGGTTCGAGATCGGGCCGTTGAAGGTGAAGAAGCCGTTCTCGATCGCGAGCTTGCGGCCGAACGTCGAGTAGGTCGAACCCTCGGTCACGCGGACGTTGCCGACCGCGCGCAGCGGCAGGCCCGGCGCGCTCATCACCGTGATCGTGCCGCGCAGGCCGAGGTCGGCGCCGTGCCCCTTGAAGCGGAAATGGTCGCCGAGATCGATGTCGATGTTGGCGCGCGGGCCGAGCGCCGACGCGGGCTTCTCGGCGACCGCCGTGGGCACGCCGGCGGCGGTCTTCGTCTCGCCCGGCACGGAGCCGTCGGGACGCACGATCACGACGTCGTCGGACAGGCTGGGGGCCGACGACTCGGGCAGGTCGAACAGCGCCCGGTCCACCGTGAACTTGCCGTTGATCGCGAGCTGGCCGTGCGGCCCGTCGTTCTGCACGCTCGCGCGGCCCGACAGCGAGAGCTTGCGGTCCGGCGAGGCGAACAGTTCGAGCTTGTCGGCCACGATGCTGGCCGTGAGATCGGGCGCGCCGCCGTCCAGCCGCACGCGGCCGAGCGCGCGCAGCGTGCCCTCGGCGCCGTGGAATTCGACCTGCTGGAAATCGACGAGATTGTCGGTGAGGCGAATCCGCACGATGCCGTCCTTCAGCTGCACGCCCTGGTCCACCATCGTCACCGACAGCTTGTCGCCGTTCAGCGTGCCGGACAGCTGGGGCTTGGCCGGCGTGCCGGCCACGCTGAGCTTGAGCGCGGCGTTCCCGTCGAACAGGTAGCTCGGCCCGAGCAGGCCGCCGGTGGTGCGCAGCGCCGGGATCTCCAGGTCCGCGTTGCCCGACAGCGGGCCGTCGTCGGCCACGGCGAGCACGCCGTCGCGCAAGTTGAACGGCACGCCGAGGGCGGCGTCGGCGGTGCCGATCCGGCTCGCCTTGGCATGCAGCGTGGTGTCGAGCCGATTGCCGGCGCCGAACTCGGCGCGCGCGCTCAGCTCGGTGATGCCGAGCGAGGCGATGCCGCGCCCGGCCTCGATCGTCACGTCGCCCGAGCGGCGGCGGATCTGCAAGTGGCCGCTGGCGGTGCCGGCCAGCGTCAGGTCCCAGTCGCCGTCGAGCACGAGATCGGTGCGCAGCGGCGCGCGCGCGCCCGTCAGGAACTCGCGCACCTGCAGCGCGCGCGCGACCGACAGGTTGGTGAGCGTGCCGGCCGTGCGCAGCGTGCCGTGGTCGAGCGCGAAGCCGCGCAGCGCGAGCACCGCGCCCTCGACGGTCAGCTTCGTCGCGCCGAGCACCAGGTGCCCGGCGCCGGCCGACACCGAGAGCGGCGCGTCGAGCGAGACCGCCGGCGTGCCGCGATTGACCAGCTCCGAAACCGTGCCGTCCCAGCGGCTGGCGCCCGCGACCTCGCTCAGGCCGCCCGCCGCGGCCAGATGCAGGTTGATCACGCGGCCGTCGGCGCTGCCGAGCGCCGACGCCTCGAGGGTGTGCCTGGCGCGCGTGCCGGCCAGCTTCGCGCTGAGCGTCTTGAGGCTGATCGAGCCGAGCGCGAGATCGTTCGCGTCGACCGACAGCGCGAGCGCGCCGTTCGCGCCGTCGCGGATCTGCGCGCGGCCCTCGGCCGAACCGATCCGGTTGCTGCCGACCACCACGCCGGTGGCCTTGTAGTCGGCCTCGACGTTCGGATGCGCGAAGCTGCCGGTCAGCTCGCCGTGCGCGGCCACGAGGCCCTGCAGGCCGAAGCCGAGCCGGTCGAGCCGCGGCGCGTCGACGGCGAAGCGCAGGCGGTCGCCGGCCGCGCCGAAGCTGCCGTTCAGCGACACCTGGTTGCCCGCCACCGAGAGTTCGGCCGTGCTCGGCAGCATGCGCATGCCGGCGAGCCGCAGCGTGCCCTGCCCCGTCATCGGCACGCCGTCGTAGACGCTATCGCCGAGCTGGAACCGCAGCTTCGCCGCGAAGGCGGGCGCGAGCGTGCCGCTGGCGGCGAGCGTGCCGTTCACGCGCGCCTCGACGGGCGCCTCGGCCTGGGCCGCCTTCGGCCGGTGCGCCGCGGGCTTGCCGCGCGCGGCGGCCGAGGCGCCCGCGTGCAGCGTCGAGAACGCCAGCGGATTGAAATCGACGAGCGTCGCCTTGAGGTCGTAGCTGGCCGCCTTGTCGCGCTTGAGCACGCCGCTCAGGTCCAGGCGGCCCTTGCCGGCCGACACGCGCGCGCGCCGGATGGTGGTGGCGTTCGCGTCGGTCGTCAGGTCGGCGCTGAGCCCGAGCGCGAGCTTCGGATCGGTCAGCTCCACCGTCGCGTGCTGCGAGCCGGCATCGAGCGCCACCATGATCGGGCCGCCGAGCCGCATCGGCCGCACCGCGTTCGAGAACAGCGTCGGATCGAGGTTGGCGGCCTTCAGGTCGAAGCGGCCGCGGTTCGCGACCAGCGCGCCGCCGCCCGTCACGCTGCCGTCGCGCAACATGCGCAACACGAAGCCGTCGAGGCGCTGCTCGTGCGCGTCGAGCCTGACGCGCGTGTGGATGTCGACGAGCGGCAGCTTGCCGTCGGCCAGCAGGCCCGGCGCGGCGTTGACCACCGACACCGTGCCGGCCACCACGAAGCCGGGCGACGCGGCCGGCGCGGCCCCGCCGGATGCCGGACCGGCCGAGGCTGACGCCGCCACGGCCGGCCTGGCCAGCGCCGGGCGGGAGGCCGCCGCCGTCGAAGCCGCTACCGCCGCGGGCGCACCCGGGCCTGCCGAAGCGGCAGGGCCATCGCCCCCCGCCGGCGCCAGCTCGGCGCGCACCGTCAGGTCGGCGAGCGGCGCGCCCGGCGCGAGCGCGCGCGGGTTGACGTGATCGAACGCGAGCGTGGCGCGCGTGAGCGGCACCGCGCCGAACGGCGCGGCCTCGATGTGCGCGCGGCCGGCCAGCTTCATGCCGGAGGCGTCGAGATCGACCGCGAGCGCCTCGAGCGAGCCCGACAGCCGCGCATGCGCGTCGACCTGCTGGTTCGACAGATTGCCGGTGTAGCTGGCCGCACCGTCGATCGCGAACGGCCGCGCGCCGTCGAGCCGCGCGTTCGCGCTCAGCGCGCCGAACGGCGTATCGAGCCGCTCGAGCGACAGCGTGTGATGGCGCCCGTCGCTCGCACCATGCAGCAGCAGGTTCGACAGCACCGTGGTCGCGCCGCCCTCGTGGATACGCAGCGTGTCGAAGCGCAGCTCGCCCAGTCTCAGCTGCAGCGGCAGGTCCAGGTTGCGCGGCAGCGCGGCGGGCGTCTTGCTCGGCGGCGTCGGCGCGAGCGTCACGTCGATGGTGCCGGCGCGCAGCGTATCGACCGTGAAGCGCAGCGGCGCGCGCGTGAGCGCCCAGCGCGACTCGACTCGATCGACCCGGACCTCGGTGCCCTTGCCGCCGGGCGACGTCCAGACGACGTCCTTCAGGCGCACGCCGGCGGCCAGCGAGCCGCCTTCCAGGGTGCCCGACAGCCGGCCGCCGAGCAGCGCCACGGCGGCGTTCCAGGCGAGCCTGGTGCCGCGCTCGGTGAACACCGCCCCGGCCAGCGCGCCCGCCAGCAGCACCGCGACCAGCAGCAGCACGCCCGCCGTCCAGGCCAGCGCGCGGCCAAGCCGGCGGCCGCGGCGCGGCGCGGGCGGCGGCGCCTCGTGATCGGGCGGCGGGCCGCCCGGGTTCGGGGTGCCGCCGGGCGGCACGGAATCGTCCTTCGTCATGCTGGAATCCGGAAAACCATCGTCAGAATGCGATGCCGAGCGTCAGGTACGGCCGCACGCTGTGGTTGCGCAGCCCGTAGGCGAGGTCGACGTTGACCGGCCCGACCGGGCTGCGCCAGCGCGCGCCCACGCCGACGCCGGGATAGAACACGCGCTCGCCCCAGGCATCGGTGGCGGTGCCGACGTCGAAGAAGGTCGCCGCGCCCCAGTCATGGTTGAACCAGTGCTGGTATTCGGCGGTGCCCGTCATCAGGTACTTGGTCGGCAGCACCGAGCCGTCCACGGTGTTGCCGATGCTCTGGTAGCCGTAGCCGCGCACCGAGTTCGAGCCGCCCGCGCGGAACAGCAGCGAGGCCGGGATGCCGGCCGAGCCGCCGCTCGTAAACACGCCGCCCACTTCGGCACGGAACAGCACCAGGTCACGCTTGCCGACCGGAATGTACTGCTGGCCGCGCGCGTAGCCGCGCACGAAGGTCTGGTCGGTCAGCGCGCCCTTGATCGCGAAGCCGGCCTCGGCGTGGATCAGGTTGCCCGAGCGCGGGAACAGCGGATCGTCGACGTTGCGGCGCGTCCACGACCACTGCGGCACCAGTGCGCGGCTGGTGGTCGGGCCGGCGCCGTTCTGGTCGAGCCGGTCCTCGTAGAACATGATCGAGTAGCTGTAGTCGATGTTCTGGCTCGTCTTCGCGCGCTGCGCGCCCACCCGTGCGCTGTAGATGCGCGTGCCCGACACGTTGGTGTTGGTGTACGAGGCCAGCACGCTGTTGGTCCAGGCGCGCGGGCCGGGCGGCATCGACAGCTGCACCTGGCCGTACTGCTGGATCTGGTCGATGCGGCCCGACACCTGCAGCGGCCAGGCCGCCCCGAACGTGTCCAGATACGTGTACGAACCCTGCACGTGCGGCCCGGTGTCGGTGGCATAGCCCACCCCGCCGCGCACGCTGTTGAACGGGTATTCGCTGACCTTGACGTGGACCGGCGTGTCGTGGGGCTTCGCGGTGTCGTCGCCGACGTCGATCGCGACGCTCGCGTAGTACGGCGTGTTCTGCACCTGCCGCTGCAGTTCGTTGATGCGCTGCACGTCGTAGATCTCGCCCACCCCGAGCGGGTTGACGTTGCGGATGATGCGCTCGGGATAGCGGCGCTGGCCGCTCACGTCGAGCGCGCCGAGCGTAAACGTCGGCCCGCTGTCGAAGGTGACCGACAGCTTCGCGGTGCGCGTGCGCGGATCGATGCGCGCCTGCGAGGCGACGATCTTCGCGCCCAGATAGCGGCGCGACTGCAGCTGCCTGAGCGCGCCGTTCTTGGCGTCGTCCCAGCCCGACTGCGTGAACGCGTCGCCTTCGTGCAGCGAGAACGCGAGCCGCGTGGCCGTCTCCTGCTCGGGGTCCTCGGTGCCGACCGGGCCGCGGAACCTCAGGTCGACGCCGGCCACGGCCGTCTGCGGCCCGGGATCGACCTTGACCGTCACCGCGCGCTTGCCGTCGTGATTGCGCACGTCGGTCGAGACCACCGGCGAGAAATAGCCGGCGGTGGCGGTCAGGTCGCGCACCTGCTGCGGCGTCGCGGTGACCAGGAACTCGAACTGGTCGTCGGAGATGTCGTCGCGCTTGGCGAAGCGCGACAGGTCGAGATGCTGCTTGAGCAGGCTGCGCACCGAGCGCGGCGCGTCGATGTCGACCTCGTATTTGGCCTGGGCCGGCAGCGCGAAGCCGGCCGCGAGGCAGCCGAGCAGGATGCCCGCGAGGCGCGGCCGCAGCGATGCAAGCCATGGGAACAGGCGCGGCGGCCGCGCCGCCGTGCGAGCGTGCGTGGCCGCGCGGCGGGCGCGACGCTCGTCTGGTGAAATGGCCTGCCCTGTCAAATACCGCCCCCTTCGGAAAATAGTCGGAACAAAAGACGCCATTTGACCACACCGGCACCCGGTAGCCGCGGCGAAACCTTGAAAGATCTTCAAATCCGCGGCCGCACTCGGCGGGTCGCGCTGCTTCGACGCCGCCTGCTGCCGCCTGTTCCCCGCGATGCGGTAAAATCCCCGCATCCCCAACCCGGGCGGCCCGCCGGCACGCGGCGCGCCCGTTTCGCACGGAACCGACCATGTCGTATCAGTCCGACGTCACGCAATTTCTGAACCAGCTCAAGCAGCAGAAGCCGTCGCTCGAGGAAGAACAGCGCAAGGGCCGCGCGCTGCTGTGGGACAAGCAGCCGATCGACCTCGACGAGCGCTCGGCGCAGCAGCAGTCGCGCGTGAAGCAGACCTCCTACGTCTACTACCAGAACTTCTGAACCCGTGAGCGCCGCCGACGAGGCCGCCGCCAAGCCCGAGGACGCACTCGCCGCGCCGGCCGGCGCCGATTCGACGCCCGACACCGTCGACGGCGTCGCGGCGTTCGCGCGCCTGTACGGCGAGCCGCTCTTCAAGCTGCCGCAGGATCTCTACATCCCGCCCGATGCGCTCGAGGTGTTCCTCGAGACCTTCGAGGGCCCGCTCGACCTGCTGCTGTACCTGATCCGCAAGCAGAACTTCAACGTGCTCGACATCCCGATGGCCGAGGTCACCGCGCAGTACCTCGGTTACGTCGACCAGATCCGCGAGTCCAATCTCGAACTCGCGGCCGAGTATCTGCTGATGGCCGCGATGCTCATCGAGATCAAGTCGCGCATGCTGCTGCCGGTCAAGAAGGCCGACACCGGCGAGGAAGCCGAGGATCCGCGCGCCGAACTCGTGCGCCGCCTGCTCGAATACGAGCAGATGAAGCTCGCCGCGCAGCGGCTGGACCAGTTGCCGCAGCTCGGCCGCGACTTCCTGCGCGCCGACGTCTACATCGAGCAGAGCAGTTCGCCGCGCTTTCCCGACGTGAACGCCGACGACCTGCGCGCGGCCTGGGCCGACGTGCTCAAGCGCGCGAAGCTGGTGCAGCATCACAAGATCTCGCGCGAGGAGCTGTCGGTGCGCGAGCACATGAGCCTGATCCTGCGCCAGTTGCAGAACGTGCGCTTCATGGAGTTCGCCGAGCTGTTCGACACCTCGCGCGGCGTGCCGGTGGTGGTGGTCAACTTCATCGCCATGCTGGAACTGGCGCGCGAATCGCTGATCGAGATCACCCAGCCCGAGCCGTTCGCGCCGATCTACGTGCGGCTCGCGTATCTGCCGGCCTGAGGCCGGTGGCGGGCGACGCCGCAGCCTTTGCGCCAAAAACCGAACGATCGTGCGCTTATCGGTGCGCTGGCGCGGCAAATCCTCTACAATCGCCGACGCTCGCGCTTGCCCGCCGCCGTGCGCCGCACCGGGCGAGCGACACCTCCGATCACGACGCCGCGCCAGACGCGGCGGCAACGCGCGAGACGCGCGAGGAACCGCCTGACCGATCATGAAAGTCATCAGCACGATCCAGGAACTGCGCGACCAGTTGCGCGGCCAGAACCGCACGGCCTTCGTGCCGACCATGGGCAACCTGCATGACGGCCATCTGTCGCTGATGCGGCTCGCGCGCCAGCACGGCGACCCGGTGGTCGCGAGCATTTTCGTGAACCGGCTGCAGTTCGGCCCGAACGAGGACTTCGACAAGTATCCGCGCACGCTCGAGCAGGACATCGAGAAGCTGCAGAAGGAAAACGTCTACGTGCTGTTCGCGCCCACCGAGCGCGACCTCTATCCGGAGCCGCAGGAATATCGCGTGCAGCCGCCGCACGACCTCGGCGACATCCTGGAGGGCGAGTTCCGCCCCGGCTTCTTCACCGGGGTGTGCACCGTGGTCACCAAGCTGATGGCCTGCGTGTCGCCCAAGGTGGCCGT
This sequence comes from Burkholderia glumae LMG 2196 = ATCC 33617, assembly GCF_000960995.1. Lineage (NCBI taxonomy): Bacteria > Pseudomonadati > Pseudomonadota > Betaproteobacteria > Burkholderiales > Burkholderiaceae > Burkholderia > Burkholderia glumae. The sequence continues at coordinate 273,706 of NZ_CP009435.1, forward strand.
GTTCGGCAAGAAGGATTACCAGCAGCTGATGATCGTGCGCCGCATGTGCCATCAGCTCGCGCTGCCGGTGGAGATCGTCGCCGCCGAGACGGTGCGCGACGACGACGGCCTCGCGATGTCCTCGCGCAACCGCTTCCTGAGCCCGGCCGAGCGCGCCGAGGCGCCGCAGCTCGCGCGTGCGCTGCAGCGCGTGCGCGAGAGCGTGCTTGGCGGCGAGCGCGACCTCGCGGCCGTCGAGGCGCGCGCGCGCGAGGCGCTGGCCGCGCGCGGCTGGCAGCCCGACTATGTCGCGGTGCGCCGCCGCGCCAATCTGGTGGCGCCGAGCGCCGCCCAGCTCGAAGCCGGCGAGCCGCTGGTGGTGCTGGCGGCCGCCAAGCTCGGCACCACGCGCCTCATCGACAATCTCGAGATCTGACGGCCCGCCGGCCGCGATCCCGCCAACCCACGCCAGGAAACGCCATGCAGCGCCACATGCTGAAATCGAAGATCCACCGTGCCACGGTCACGCACTGCGAGCTCCATTACGAGGGCTCCTGCGCGATCGACGAGGATCTGCTCGAAGCGTCGAACATCGTCGAGAACGAACGGATCGATATCTGGAACATCAACAACGGCGAGCGTTTCTCGACCTATGCGATCAAGGGCGAGCGCGGCAGCGGGATGATCTCGCTGAACGGTTCGGCCGCGCGCCGCGCGCAGCTCGGCGACCTGGTGATCATCGCCGCGTTCGCGGTGGTCGACGAGGCCGACCTGAAGGCGGGCTGGAAGCCGGACCTGGTGTTCGTCGACGAGCACAACAAGGTGAAGGGCAGCCGCGATCACGTGCCGACCCAGAGCTGGACCTGAGCCGTCCCGGGGCAGGCACCGGGGCCAGCCGCCGGTGGCGGCGCCTGATGGCCGGCACCGGCCGGCGCCCCCCTGCCGGCGGCCCCCTGTAGGCGGCCCCCTGTAGGCGGCCCCCTGTAGGCGGCCCCCTGTAGGCGGCCCCCTGTAGGCGGCTCCTGCAAGCGGCTTCTTTAGGCGGCCCGTTGGTGATGGTCCCCCGGAGGCGGCTCCCTAGGGCCGTTCCGGCCAACGGCCGGCGCGGCGCCCGCGCGGCAAGACGCGCGCTCCGGCGTCAGCTCTTCGCCTCGCCCCTGCCCTCGCCTTTCGCGGGCCTGGCCTGCGCCCACTCGACGATCGGCTGCCACTGCTCGAGATCCTTCTCGACGCGGCTTCTCGCGACGTCCCAGAGCGTCAGGCCGTGCGCGGCCACCTGCACGTAGTTCTGCGTGTCGCGCAGGTAGCCGAGCACCGGCAGCTTCAGCCCCTCGACGAAACGCTGCAGTTGCTCGGCCGAGCGTGTGCGCGCATCCACCCGCATCCCGACGATGCCGATCTGCACCGTGCCCTTGCGCACCGCCTTCTCGCTCGCGAGGCGCTCGAGAAAATGCTGGGTGGCGAGGATGTCGAACATCGAGGGCTGCAGCGGCACGATCACCTTGTCGGCCAGATCGAGCGCGACGTCGAGCCGGTTGCCGTGCAGGCCGGCCGGCGTGTCGATCACGGCATATTCGAGGCCGCGCGGCGGCTTGGCGGGATTGCCGGGATCGAGCGCCCAGGCCTCGATCGGCGGCAGCGTGGCGGGCCGCAGGCCGAGCCAGCCGTGCGAGGACTGCTGCCGGTCGAGATCGGCGAGCGCCACCCAGGCGCCCTGCGCCGCGAAATAGCCCGCCAGATTGGTGGACAGCGTGCTCTTGCCGACGCCGCCCTTCGGATTTGCCACCACGATCACCGTCATGTACGCCCCCGGAAAGCCGTGCGGCGCCGATCGGCCGGCGCCGCGAGATTGCGGATACAGGGATCGATGATATCGGCAAAATGCATCGCACCGGAACGAGGCGCGCAAGTCGACGCGGCGACGGCCGGGCAGCGGACGCGGCGCGCCGGCTGGCGCGCGCCTCGATCGAAGGCAAATTGCAATATTTCTGCGCCACGCCGCATCAAGTCGCGGCGCGCGCGCCGGCCCGCGGCCCGGCGCTGCGGCCGCCGAGCGCGTAGGCTCCGGCGCCGACCAGCGCCTGCACGACCAGCGCGACCGCCCAGAACCCCGGATATTCCCAGCCGCCGTGCGGCGAGGCGAAGCCGAAGCCGTTCGGATAGTGGGCGTGCGCGGCGCCGAGCATGAACGGCAGCAGCACCAGCGCGGCGGCCCGTACCTGGACCCCCGACAGCAGCGCGAGGCCGCCGGCCAGTTCGACCGCGGTGGTCAGGTAGGCGAGCCAGCCCGGCAGGCCCATCGACGCGAAGAACTGCGCGGTGCCGGGCAGCGTGAAGACGAATATCTTCTGGGCGGCATGGATCAGATACAGCAGGCCGAGCACCACGCGCAGCAGGGTGGCGCCCAGTTCGGCAGAACGGTTGGGGTTCATCGTCGACTCCGGTTCGAAAGGGAAGGCAGCAAACTGTATTCGAAGCCGGATGCCTCGATAAGTCGCCGAAACGGCTTACATTACTTCCCAATGAGAATGAATCGGAGCACCCTCGTCAGGCGAACGCGCCGAAGGTGCGATCGAGGTCGAGATGCACGCCGAGCGTGTCGGCAAGCCGCTCGATCGACGCCTCGCGCAGCGCGGCCCAGTCCACCGCCTCGGCCGCGTCGAGCCCCGCCCATTCGAGCAGCGCCGCGCAGGCGTCGGGCCGCTCGAACACGCCGTGCACGTAGGTCGCGAGGATCTGCCCGTCGGCCGAACGCGCGCCGTCGGGGCGCGTGCCCTGCGGCCCGTCGAGCAGCAGCGCGGGAGCCGCGAGCGCCGGGCCGCGCGTCTCGCCCATGTGGATCTCGTAGCCCGCCACGGCGGCGCCGGCGCCCCAGCCGAGCCGCCCGCTCACGTTGAGGAGCGTCTTCTGCGGCATCAGGGTGGTGTCGAAATCGAGCAGCCCGAAGCCGGCCACGCGCGCGGGCGCGCCTTCCAGGCCGTGCGGATCGTCGAGCGTGCGACCCAGCATCTGCATTCCGCCGCAGATCCCGATCACCTTGCCGCCGTAACGCAGGTGGCGCTTGAGCGCCGCCTCCCAGCCGTGCGCGCGCAGCCATTCGAGATCGCGCTGCACGCTCTTCGAGCCCGGCAGGATCACCAGATCGGCGGGCGGAATCGGACCGTGCTTCCAGTACGAGAAATCGACGCGCGGATGCGCGCGCAGCGCGTCGTAATCGGTGTGGTTGCTGATACGCGGCAGGGCCGGCACGACCACCCGCAGCACGCTCGCCGCGCGATCCGAGGCGCGCGTGTGGGCGAGGCTCGGCAGCATGTCCTCGGCGTCGAGCGCGAGGCCCGGCAGGTAGGGCACCACGCCGAGCACGGGCTTGCCGGTGCGCTGCTCGAGCCAGTCGAGGCCGGGCTCGAGCAGCGCCGGATCGCCGCGGAAGCGGTTGATCACGAAGCCGCGCACGCGCGCGCGCTCGCTGTCGGACAGGCAGGCGAGCGTGCCGAGCAGATGCGCGAACACGCCGCCGCGATCGATGTCGGCCACCAGCACCACCGGGCAGTCGACGCGCTCGGCGAAACCCATGTTGGCGATGTCGCCCTCGCGCAGATTGATCTCGGCGGGGCTGCCCGCGCCCTCGACGATCACCGCGTCGTAGCCGGCGCGCAGCCGCGCATAGGACGCCAGCACCGCCTCGAACGCGACCGGCTTGAAGGCGTGGTAGGCGCGCGCGTCGAGATTGGCGTGCGCATGGCCGTGGATGATCACTTGCGAGCCGCGGTCGCTGGTCGGCTTGAGCAGCACCGGGTTCAGGTCGGTATGGGCCTCGATGCCGGCGGCGATCGCCTGCAGCGCCTGGGCGCGGCCGATCTCGCCGCCGTCGGCCGTCACCGCACTGTTGAGCGCCATGTTCTGCGGCTTGAACGGCGCGACGCGGGCCCCCGCGCGGCGTGCGAGCCGGCACAGGCCGGCCACCAGCGTGCTCTTGCCGGCGTCGGAGGTGGTGCCCTGGATCATCAGCGTGCCGCGGGGCATGGGCAGCGGCCCGGCGGGCAGGCGATCGAAAGCGGTCATCGGAGCGAAAACTGGCGGGAGGCGAAGGCCGCATTATCTCCCGCCCCGTTACAATCACGCGATGACTTCGCACGACCTCACCTTCGTCCTCGGCGGCGCGCGCTCGGGCAAGAGCGCGTTCGCCGAACGGCTCGCGGCCGACAGCGGCCGCGCCGTCACCTATGTCGCGACCGCCGCGGTGGTCGGCGACGCCGAATTCGACGCGCGCATCGCCCACCATCGCGCGCGCCGGCCCGCGTCGTGGGCGCTCGTCGAGGCGCCCGAGGCGCTCGCCGAGGCGCTCGCCGCACTCGACGACCCGCATGGCTGCGTGCTGGTCGACTGCCTGACGCTGTGGCTCGCGAACCTGCTGTGCCCACCCGACGGCGCGAGCGTCTCCGACGCGGTGCTCGAAGCGCGCGTCGGCGCGCTGGAAGCCGCGCTCGCCGCCTCGCGCGCGCGCGTGATCGTGGTCGGCAACGAGATCGGGCTCGGCGTGGTGCCGCTCGGCGCCGAAACGCGCCGCTACGTCGACGAACTCGGCCGGCTCAACCAGCGCATCGCCGCGCTGGCCACGCGCGTGACCCTGGTCGTGGCCGGCCTGCCGCTCGCCCTCAAGGGCGCGCCGGCGGCCGCCGCTGCCGCGCAGGCGGCCCCGCGATGCTGATGCTGTCGCTGCCCGCCGTCGCGATCCTCGCGGTCGCCGCGTTCCTCGTTGACTGGCGGTTCGGCGAGCCGCGCCGCGCCCATCCGCTGGTCGGCTTCGGCAGGCTCGCCGCCCGACTCGAGGCGCGCCTGAACACCGGCGCGCGGGGCCGGCTGGCGGGGGTCAGCGCCTGGTGCCTGGCGGTCGTGCCGCCCGTCGCGCTGGCGGCGCTCTGCATCGCGCTGCTGCCCTGGCCGCTCGCGCTCGCGCTGCATGTCGCGCTGCTCTGGTTCGCGCTCGGCGCGCGCAGCCTCGCCGAACACATCGCGCCGATCGGCGCGGCGCTGGTGCGCGGCGACCTCGCCGACGCCCGCGTGCTGACCGCGCGGATCGTCTCGCGCGATACGCGCGAGGCCGATATGTCGGCGCTGTCGCGCGCGGCCGTCGAATCGGCGCTCGAGAACGGCAACGACGCGATCTTCGGCGCCCTGTTCTGGTTCGCCGTGGCGGGCGGGCCCGGCGCGCTGATGTTCCGGCTCGCCAACACGCTCGACGCGATGTGGGGCTACCGCACGCCGCGCCTGCTGCGCTTCGGCTGGGCCGCCGCGCGCATCGACGACGCGCTGAACTGGGTGCCCGCGCGGCTCACCGCCGCCAGCTATGCGCTGCTCGGCGACACCGCGAGCGCCTGGCGCTGCTGGCGCACCCAGGCGCGCCACTGGGACAGCCCGAACGCCGGGCCGGTGATGGCCGCCGGCGCGGGTAGCCTCAACGTCGTGCTCGGCGGCCCGGCCGTCTACCACGGCGAGCTCGAAGCGCGGCCGACGCTCGGCGCCGGCCGCCCGGCCGCGCCCGAACACGTGCGCGCCGCGCTGTCGCTGGTCGCGCGCACCTCGATCCTGTGGCTCGCGCTGCTGCTCGCCTGCGCGGCGCTCGCGGTGGCGACGCATCATGGCTGACGCCCGCCGCGCGCGCCGGCCGCGGCGGGCGGCGCGGCGCGGGCCGCTCTGCGCGAGGCGCGCCGCGCCGTCACGGGCACGCGCTCCGGCATCCGGCGGCACGGCGCCGGCCTCCTTGGCTCGCGCCCGTCTCCGTTTTTCCTCCGGCAGCCGCCGCCTCAGCTCATGACCGACTCCGTCTTCACGCCGCCCGCGATCACGCACGGCGGCAATCCGCACGACGCGGCGCGCCGCTACGGCATTCCGGCCGCGCAATGGCTCGATCTCTCGACCGGCATCAACCCGCTCGGCTATCCGGTGCCGCCGGTGCCGGCCGACGCGTGGCGCCGGCTGCCCGGCGACGATGCCCCGCTCGCCGCGCTGGCCGCCAGCCATTACGGCGCGCCCGACCCCGCGCACGTGCTGCCGGTGGCCGGCAGCCAGGCGGCGATCCGCGCGCTGCCGGGGCTGCTCGCCCACGGCACGGCCGGCGTGGCGCCGCTCGCCTACAGCGAATACGCGCCGGCCTTCGCGCGGCACGGCCATGCCATCGCGCCCATCGACGTCGGCGCGACGCGGCTGCCCGCCGCACTGCGCCACGTGATCGTCGGCAACCCCAACAATCCGACCGCCGAGCGGGTCGATCGCGCGCGGCTGCTGGACTGGCATGCGCAACTCGCCGCGCGCGGCGGCACGCTGATCGTCGACGAGGCGTTCGCCGACGCCGGCGAGGCGGACGCGACGCTCGCCGCCGAGGTCGCCCGCCCGGGCCTCGTCGTGCTGCGCTCGGTCGGCAAGTTCTTCGGGCTGGCGGGCGTGCGCGCCGGCTTCGTGCTGGCCGCGCCGGCCCTGCTCGCGCGGCTGCGCGCCGAACTCGGCGCGTGGACCGTCAGCGGCCCCGCGCGGCATGCCGTGCACGCCGCGCTGGCCGATGCGCACTGGCAGCGCGCCACGCGCGCCCGGCTCGCCCGCGACGGCGCCCGGCTCGCCGCACTGCTCGGCGCGCTGGGGATGAGGGTGCGCGCCACGCCGCTGTTCTGCTGGACCGACGACGCGCGCGCCGCTGCGCTGCACGACTCGCTCGCGCGGCAGGGTATCTGGACCCGCTTCTTCGCGCATGCGCCGAGCGTGCGGATCGGCCTGCCCGGCACGAACGCCGAATGGCAGCGGCTCGCGGACGCGCTCGCCGGCTTCGCGGCCGAATCGGCCGCATCGGCACACCCGGCCGAGCGGCTCGACTCGTCCGCGCCGGCCGGCGGCCGGACGGCGCGCTGAACGATGCGCGCGCCATCCGATCCGGCGGTGCCGCCGCGGTGCGCGGCGCGGTGCGCGCGCAGCCTCGCGCTGGGCCTCGCGCTGGGCCTCGCGCTGGGCCTCGCGCTGGGCCTCGCGCTGGGCCTCGCGCTGGGCCTCGGCGGTGCGGCGCCGGCGGCCGCGGCGGCCGTCTCCGTGACCGACGATGCGGGTCGCGCCGTCACGCTCGCCGCGCCGGCGCGGCGCGTGATCAGCCTCGCCCCGCACGCGACCGAGCTGCTCTACGCGGCGGGCGGCGCCGCCGCGATGGTGGGCGCGGTCGCCTACAGCGACTATCCGGCGGCCGCACGCGCGCTGCCGCGCGTTGGCGACAACCGCTCGCTCGATCTCGAACGCATCGCGGCGCTGAAGCCCGACCTGATCGTGGTCTGGCGCCACGGCGGCGCCGAGCGCCAGACCGCGCAGCTGCAGGCGCTAGGCATCCCCGTCTACGTCAGCGAGCCGCAGCGGCTCGACGACGTGGCGGTATCGCTCGACCGGCTGGGCCGGCTGCTCGGCACGCGCGAGGTGGCCGACGCGGCGGCCGACGCGTACCGGCGGCGCATCGCGGCGCTGCGCGCACGCTACGCCGCGCGGCCGCCCGTGGCGGTGTTTCTGCAGATCTGGGACCGGCCGCTGATGACGCTGAACGGCAGCCAGACCGTCAGCGACGTGCTGCGCCTCTGCGGCGGGCGCAACGTTTTCGCGGCGCTGAAGCCGGTGGCGCCGACCGTCAACGACGAGGCGGTGCTGGCGGCCGATCCCGAGGCGATCATCGCGACCGCGCAGGGCGCCACCGCCGGCGACGCGGCGCTGCCGAGCCTCGCGCGCTGGCAGCGCTGGCCGCTGCTGACGGCGGTTGCGCGCGGCAATCTGTTCGCGATCGACGGGGATCTGCTGACGCGGCCCACGCCGCGCCTCGCGCTCGGCGCGGAGCAGGTCTGCCGCGATTTGGAGACGGCGCGCTCGCGGCGCCCCTGAGGCGCGCCCCGGGCGCGGCGGCACGCGGACGGCCCGCCCGTGCGCCACCGACGGGACGGGCATCGGCGCCGCCGCAGGGGGCGTCACGCCGCGCGCGACGGGCGCCGCCATCCGCCGCGCGATTGCGGCCATCGTCGAGCGCAGCCGGCCAGCCGCCCGCCACCGCGGTTCGGCGGCCCCGCTCGAACCGCCGGAGCCGTCGCCGTCTCAGCCCGCCGGCTCGTCCCAGCGCCGCAGGTGCCAGCCCCGCGCGTCGCGCGCGAAGCCGACCCGCCCTCCGTAGGCGATCGGGCGCGCCAGCAGGCTGGCGAGCGGCACGCCCAGCCAATGCGAGGCGAGCGCGCGAATCACGCCGGCATGCGTGATGGCGATCACGGGCGGCGCGCCGGCCCGGCGCTCGAGCGAAGCGGCGGCCGGTACCACGCGCGCGACGAACTGCGCCGCGCCCTCGCCGCCATGCTCGCGCGCGCCCATCAGATCGGCCTGCCAGCGGTCGAGCGCGGCCGGCCCGATCTCGTCCCAGGTGCGCATTTCCCAGCCGCCGAAATCGATCTCGCGCAGCCGCGGCTCGCTGCACACCGTCACCTGCAGCAATGCGCCGAGCGCCTCGGCCACCGCCGCGCAGCGCCGCAGCGGGCTCGTGACGATCCGGTCCGGCAGCGCGAGGCCATCGGCGCGCAGGCGTCCCGCCAGTTCGGCCGCCGCCGCCGCCGCGTCGCCCGCGAGCGGCAGATCGGTCGCGCCGTAGCAGACGCCCCCGGCAACGGCCGGCGCCGGATGCCGGATCAGGACGACGTCCATCCGAGCACCGTCAGGTAGATCGCGAGCTCGCACAGCTGCTGCGCGAAGCCGAGGCAGTCGCCCGTGTATCCGCCGAGCCGGCGCCGCAGATAACGCGCGATGCCGGCCCGCGCCGCCAGCAGCGCGGCCAGCGCGGCGAGCCCCAGGCGCCAGTCCGGCCAGCCCGGGCAGAGCAGCCACGGCAGCCCGCACAGCGCCGCGAACGCGAACGCGCGCGCCGACATGCGCCGCGCGACCGGCCTGGCCTTGCCCTCCTCGCGCACGTAGTCGAGCGTGACGAGCAGGCTCACCGCGCCGACCCGGCTCGCCGCATGCGCGGCCAGCAGGGTCCAGGCCGCGCGCGCGGGCGGCAGCGCCGCGAGCGCCTGCCACTTCAGCGCCAGCGAGACGGCGAGCGCGGCCGCGCCGAACGTGCCGATCCGCGAGTCGCGCATGATCCGCAGCACCTCGTCGCGCGCGTAGCCGCCGCCGAAGCCGTCGCAGCTATCGGCCAGGCCGTCCTCGTGGAACGCGCCGGTCGCGACCAGCGTGGCGGCCATCGACAGCAGCACCGCCACGCCGGCCGGCCAGATCCGCGCCGCGCCCAGGTAGACGGCCGCCGCGAGCGCGCCGACGCCGACGCCGACCAGCGGGAAGTAGCGCGCCGCTTGATCGAGGTCGCCCGCCGCGTAGCCGATCCGCCGCGGGATCGGCACGCGCGTGAAATAGCCGAGCGCGACGAAGAAATAGCGCAATTCGGCGGACCAGCGCATCGCGTGCCCCCGCCTACGCGTCGCCGCGGTTCGCGACGCCGGCGGCCTCGAAGCTGGCCATCTCGTTGACGAACGCGGCCGCCGCGCGCAGCAGCGGCAGCGCGAGCGCGGCGCCCGTGCCCTCGCCGAGCCGCAGGTCCAGCGCGAGCAGCGGCGCGGCGCCGAGGTGGTCGAGCATGCGGCGGTGGCCGGCCTCGTCCGAGACGTGCGAGAACACGCAGTAGTCGCGCACGGCCGGCGCGAGCGCCACGGCGGCCAGCAGCGCCGCGCTGGCGATGAAGCCGTCCACCACGATCGCCATGCGCAGCCGCGCGGCCGCGAGAAACGCGCCCGTCATCATCGCGATTTCGAAGCCGCCGAACGCGGCCAGCACCGCCAGCGGCGCCTGCGCGTCGGCGTGCCGCGCGAGCGCCGCCTCCAGCACCGCGCGCTTGTGCGCCAGCCCGCGATCGTCGAGGCCGGTGCCGCGCCCCACGCACTCGGCAAGCGGCAGGCCCGTGAAGCGGCTCATCAGGCAGGCCGCCGACGAGGTGTTGGCGATACCCATCTCGCCGCAGCCCAGCACGTTGGTCCCGAGCGCCGCATGGTGCGCCACGCGCGCCGCGCCGGCCGCGAGCGCCGCATGCAACTGCGCGTCGCTCATCGCGCGTTCGCGCGCGAAGTTGCGCGTGCCGGGAGCGACCGGCACCGACACCAGCGCGGGCGACGCCGGTAGCGGCGTGGCCACGCCCGCGTCGACGATCTCCAGCTCGCAGCCGGCCACCTTCGAAAACGCGTTGATCGCCGCGCCGCCGGCCAGGAAGTTCGCCACCATCTGCGCGGTCACCGCCTGCGGATAGGGGCTCACGCCCTCGGCGGCGATGCCGTGGTCGGCCGCGAACACGATCGTCACGGGCCGCTCGACGCGCGGCGCGGTGCTGCGCTGGATGCGGCCCAGCTGCAGCGCCAGCGCCTCGAGCCGGCCCAGGCTGCCGGGCGGCTTGGTCTTGGTATCGATCAGGCGCTGCAGCGTCGCCGTGAGCGTGTCGTCGAGCGCGTCGACGGCCGGGACCAGGTAGGTATCGTTCATGCCGGATTCGTTTCGAATAGCGGCCCGCGCGTGGATCGCGCCGGCCTCGGTAAGTGGGTCGGTGGCGTGGCCGCCGTCATGGCGCCGTGCGCCCCCGCTGCGGCTGCGCCGGCCAGGCCGGCACCAGCGCCTCGTGGCCGTCGCGCTCGATCAGCACCAGCGGGTAGCCGAACGCGGCGCTCGCGGCCTCGGCCGTCAGCACCTCGCGCGCGGGGCCGGCCAGCGCGCCGCCGCGGCCGTCGAGCAGCAGCGCGTGGGTCGCGAAACGGCGCGCGAGGTTCAGATCGTGGCACGAGAAAATCACGCTGCGCGGCGCACCGTCCTGCAACCAGCGCGCGAGCGCGTCGAGGCAATCGGCCTGATGGTGCAGGTCCAGGTGCGCGAGCGGCTCGTCGAGCAGCAGCAGCGGCGCGCCCTGGCACAGCACGCCGGCCAGCGCGACGCGCTGGCGCTCGCCGCCCGACAGCGTCAGCACGTTGCGCGGCGCGAGCGCCGCCAGATCGAGCCTGGCCAGCGCCTCGCGCGCGGCGGCGCGATCGGCCTCGCGCTCCCAGCCCCAGCCGCCCAGATGCGGAAAGCGATGCGCCAGCACCGTGTCGAACACGCTCGCGGCGAACGCGTCGTGGCGCGTCTGCGCCATCAGCGCGCGGCGCCGCGCGAGCGACTCGGGCCGCCATGCGGCGAGCGGTCTGCCGTCGGCTTCGACGTGTCCCGCGGCCGGCTCGGCGAGCCCCGCCAGCACCGAGATCAGGGTGGTCTTGCCGGCACCGTTCGGGCCGGCGATGCACCACAGTTCGCCGGCGCCGAACGCGAGCGACAGGGCCTCGACGAGCGTGCGCGAGCCGGCCGCGAGCCGCAGCCCGCAGGCGCGCCAGCCGCCGGCGCCAGCGGCGCGGTTCGCCCCGCCGCTCATGGCGCGGGCCGGCGCAGCAGCATCCACAGGAACACCGGTACGCCGAGCAGCGCCGTCATCGCACCGACCGGCAACTGCGCCGGCGCGATCACGGTGCGCCCCACCAGATCGGCGCCCATCACGACGGCGCCGCCCGCCAGCAGCGAGGCGGGCAGCAGCATGCGCTGGTCGTTGCCGAACGCGAGCCGCAAGGCATGCGGCACGACCAGGCCGACGAAGCCGATGGTGCCGGCCGTGGTGAGCGCGGCGGCGGCGGCCAGCGAGGCGATCAGCACGATCCGCAGCCGCAGCCGCGCGACCGGCACGCCGAGCGCGGCCGCCGCGGTATCGCCGCGCAGCAGCACGTTCAGTTGTGGCGCGACCGGCAGCGCGGCCGCCGCGGCGCAGGCCAGCGCACCGAGCGCGAACCACGGCGGCGCCGCGCTGCCGAGGTCGCCCGCGAGCCAGAACAGGATGCCGCGCAGGCGATCGTCGGGCGCGATCGACAGCATCAGCGTGACGAGCGCGCCCCAGCCGGCCGCGATCACCACGCCGGTCAGCAGCAGCCTGGGCGACGCATCGCGCGCGTCCCCCGGGCCGGCGCGCCACGCGCCGCGCACCAGCGGCCGATAGGTCAGGCCCAGCACCAGCGCGGTCGACAGCAGCGCGCCGACGAACGAGGCCGCGTCGACGAGCCACCAGGCGGCGCCCGCGATCATCGCCGCCAGCGCGAAGCCGGCCGCGCCGCCCGACACGCCGAGCACGTAGGGCTCGGCGAGCGGATTGCGCAGCAGCACCTGCAGCAGCGCCCCGGCCAGCGCCAGCAGCGCGCCGCAGCCGAAGCCGGCCAGTGCGCGCGGCAGGCGCAGCGTGGTGACGATCTCGCCCGCGAGCGCATCGCGGCCCGGCGCGAACAGCGCGCACAGCGCCTGCCACGGCGTGATCGGCACGCTGCCGAGCGCGAGCGACGCGACCAGCACGAGCCCGGCCGCGACCGCGAGCGCGGCCCAGATCGCCGCGGCCCGGCCGGGCGTCATCGCGGCGCCGCGCAACCGCGCCCCCCGCATGCGGCGCGCGGCGCGCGCGGCATGATCGACGCCCTACGGCTGCCGCCAGCCGATCGTGACGTAGGCGCCGCGGCGCGGCGTGTTGTACCCATACGCAAGCTGATAGTCCTTGTCGAGCAGGTTGTCGAGGTGCGCGCTCACGTACCACGATTTCGTGATGTCGTAGCGCGCCGTCAGGTTCACGATGCCGTAGCCGCCGAGCGGCTCGCCGCTGTCGTCGCGCGCGCCGCTCACGAGCCATTCGCCGCCCACGCGCCAGCCGCCGAACGCGCGGTTTGCCGAGAACGACGCGAAGTGCCGCGCGCGGCGCACCAGATCCTGGTTCGCGCTCTCGTCGACAGGGTTCTGCAGGGTCGCCGCCACGCGCAGGTCGGTCTTGCCGAGCTGCCCCTGCCACGCGCCCTCGATGCCCTGCACCTTGGCGCGCCCGACGTTCTGCGCGGTGTAGACGAAGCCGGTGGCGTCCGGCACGTACTGGATCAGGTTGGTGTAGCGCGTCTGGAACAGGCTCAGGCGCATCACGCCGAGCGCGTCCGAGGCGTACTGCAGCGCCGCCTCCACCGAATGGCTGCGCTCCGGCTGGATCGCGGGGTTGCTCGCGCCCGGGAAGTACAGGTCGTTGAAGGTCGGCGCGCGAAACGCGTCCGACACGCTCGCCGTGACTTTCCAGTGCTCGCCCAGGTCCAGGCCGTAGCCGAGATAGTAGCTGTTCGCGCCGCCGAAATCCGAATACCCGTCGCGCCGGACGTTGGCCTGGAACCGGTTGTTGCCGAAGCGGCCCGTGTAGCCGAGCCAGCCAGAGTTCACATGGCGCCGCGGCGCCGCGTACTCGTTCGAATCGAGTGCCTGGTCGAGCCGCTCGTAGCCGGCCTGGACGGTCTGGCCGCGCGCGAGCCGGAAATCGTTTTGCCAGGTGTACTGGCGGTTGTCGGTATCGAAGTGGTCGGTATAGGCGCCGTTGAGCCAGGACTGGCTGCGGTCGTTGCCGGTCGAGACGCGCAGATGCGTGGTCCAGCCGTCGGCCAGCCTGCCGTCGGCGAACACCGATAGCTGCTGCACGCGGCTGTAGAGCGTGTTGAGGTCGGTGGGCAGGCCGAACGCATTGTCGTAGCTGTTCGCGCCGTTCGACTGGAAGTAGGTGAGCCCGGCGCTCCAGCCGTTCGCGAAGCGGTGCTTGAGCGCGGCCGAGACACTCTCGCCGAGGTTGCCGTTCGCATTCGGATTGGCGCGCGGCTGCTGCGCGGGGTTCAGCGCGGAAAAGCCGTCGGTCTTCTCGCGCGAGAGCGCGAGCGAAAAGGTGCTGCGGCCGTCGCCATCGAGCCGGCCCGACACGCCCGCGTCCTGCGACTGCGTGTGGTAGCTGCCATAGCCGGCCGAGAACCAGAAGCGCGGCGGATGATTGCCGCCGTCGCGCGTAAACACCTGCACCACGCCGCCGATCGCACCCGAGCCGTACAGCGACGAGACGTTGCCGTTGACCACCTCGACGTGATCGATCTGCGCGAGCGGCAGCTGGCTGAGCTGCGCGGCGCCGAGGCTGGCGGAATCGACGCGCACGCCGTCGATCAGCACCAGCGACTGGGTGGACTGCGCGCCGCGCAAAAACAGCGTGGCGGTGGAACCGGGGCCGCCGTTGCGCACGATCTGCGCGCCGGGCGCGAGCGCGAGCAGCCCGGGCAGATCGGTGGCGCTGCCGTGGTCGATGTCCTCGCGCGTAAACAGCGTGGTCTGCGGCAGCGCGTCGGCGAGCGTCTGCGGGCTGCGGCTCGCGGTCACGACGACGGAATCGAGGACGGCCGGCTCGACGGCGCCGGCCGCGGCCGTGGCGGCGGGCGCCCGGCTCGCCCCGGCAGCCGGCGCGGAAGTGGAGACAGACGGGGGCGGCGCGGATGCGGCGGACTGCGCCCGGGCGAAGCCGGGCAGGCCGCATAGCGCGGCGAGCGTGGCGCGAACCAAAGCGGTGCGCATCGGAAAACATCCTGTCGACAAGCGCGGCCCCCGCTTCCCCGCAGGTTCCGCCTCACGGAAGCGGCGCACGCGGGCGACACGCTTCCCCACTCCGGCCGGTATCCGGGCTGGCGACCACCGGCCCCGCCTTCCCGCGCGCGAGCGCAGTGGCCCCGGCCATCCGTGCGCGGTCGCGCGAGCGCGAGGGAAGGCCGATCCAAAGGGGTGGTTCGCGTCGTGATCGATGCGCGATCGACGCGGTCGCTTACCGTTGCGGGGGCAGCGCAGGTTGGCTCGTCCGGATCGGCGGCTTCCTGCTTCCCGTTTAACTGCGTGCGACAAGGTCTCGCACGCATGCACCGAAGCGGCGCCAGTGTAGGAGCGGGTCTAGCGAGCGTCAAGCAAAGCGCGCCGCGCGCTGGCGGCCGCCATGCAGCGCGGCGCGGCCCCTCTGCGGCGGCATGGCGGACCGCGCGCAGGCGCGTGCGCGGCATCCGGCATTTGCCGCGCATTTCGCGGCAAGAAGCGGGGGTGTTACGTCTGGATACGTTACAAAAGTCGGAACACCGGCGTTTCCGCGCTAAAATGCCCGGTCTTTAGAGGACGCAGCAGATGCTCAACGAACTCGAAACCCTATCCCAGAACATTGGCCGCCTGATCGCGCTGAACCAACGCCATCATACGGAACGCATCGCACTCGAGGAGCAAGTCGCGCAGCTGCGCGCGCAGGCCGAAGCCTTGCGCGTCGAACTCGACCAACTGCGCGAGGAGCGCAACGCGCTGGTGGCCGAACGCGACACGCTGTCCGCGAAGATCGACGACGCCCAGGTGAAACTGAATGCGATCCTCGAAAAACTCCCGCGTACGAAGCAGGCGGCCGACGGCGAGAGCCAGCTCGACCTGCTCGACGCCCCGGCCGAAGCGGCGGGCAGCGGTGCGTCCAGCCACGGAGAACATGCATGACCACCAAGCAGATCGAAGTCTCGATTCTCGGCCAGGCGTATCGCCTCGCGTGCTCGCCGGAAACCGAAGCGGCGCTGCTCGAAGCGGTGGCACGCGTGGACGCCGAGATGTCGAAGATCCGTACCAATAGTTCGGTGCGCGGCACCGACCGGATCGCGGTGATGGCCGCGCTGTCGCTGGCCTCGGAGTTGCTTCGCCTGCAACAGAGCGTTCGCCACGGCGAAGCATTTCCCGCCGAGGAAATCCGGCGTACAATGCGCCACATGAACGAACAGCTCGGCGCGGTCCTGGCCCAGCACGAAGCGCGGTAAGCGACGCGCTCACGGCGGCGGTTCGGTCGGAAAGATTTGGTTGGAACGATTTGCTCAGCTTCCCTGCCTGGTTCGCCAAGGTCATATATTCCTTGAACCAATGCCATGTGCACGGTTGCGGAAATTTGTAGCACGGGCGCGCGCGTCACTCTGTCTGATGTACCCGAAGTGCTGCTAACTGCGACCAATTCTGAACCTCAGGTTCAGGATGCCGGCCTAGCGGCCAAGGCGGGGACCTATTCGACGGCATCGGACCTTGTCCGATGCCGTTTTTCATTGGCACCGCCGCCTGGCCGCGGTGCGCGGCGCACGGCCTGCCGCCCCCCTGTTCCCTGTCGCGCGGAGCATCCATGCAATTCTGGCTGATGAAATCCGAACCGGACGAGGCGAGCATCGACGATCTCGCCGCCGCGCCGCAACGCACGCTGCCATGGACCGGCGTGCGCAACTATCAGGCACGCAACTTCATGCGCGACACGATGCGTGTCGGCGACGGCGTGCTGTTCTACCACTCCAGCTGTCCGGAGCCGGGCATCGCCGGGCTGGCCGAAGTCGCGTCCACACCGTATCCCGACCCCACCCAGTTCGACGCGGACAGCCCGTACTACGACCCGAAATCGAAACAGGACGCGCCGCGCTGGGTGCTGGTGGACGTGCGCTTCGTGAAGAAGACCGCGCTGGTGCCGCTCGCCGCGCTGCGCGAGCACGACGCGCTTGCCGAGATGCGCGTGCTCGCCAAGGGCAACCGGCTCTCGATCACGCCGGTCACGCGCGCCGAATGGCGCTTCATCACCGAGCGGCTGATGAAGTGAGACCCGCGCCGCCGCGCCGCTCGCCGGGCCGGCCCGGATCGGCCCGCTGGCGGGCGCCGCGCCGGAACTCGGCGCATCTTTCGTCGGCCTAATGATCGCGCAAACGGCGCAGACGCAGGTTCGCGCCCGTTTGCCTCGACACGACGCACGGCACCGCGAACGCTCGCGGCTACCGCGCACCAACCGGAGCTCACACGATGAAAAAATCCGCTGCCGCACTCGCGCTCGCCATCTCCACCCTCGCCCTCGGTGCGGCCCCGGCCGCCCGCGCGCAGGTCACGCCGCCGCCCGCCGGCGTGCTGTCGCTGTCGGCCCAGGCCAGCACCGACGTGCCGCAGGACGTCGTCGACATCACGCTGTTCTACGAGCAGGAGGCGAAGGACCCGGGCAGCCTGACGGCCGAGCTGAACCGCCGCGCCGATGCGGCGCTCGCGCGTGCGCGCGGCGTGTCGGGCGTGAGCGCCCACACGGGCGGCTTCTCGGTGTACCCGAGCACCGACCGCGACGGCAAAATCTCGGCCTGGCGCGGCCGCACCGAGATCGTGCTCGAATCGCGCGACTTCGCGGCCGCCTCGAAGCTGGCCGGCGACCTGTCGAACTCGCTGCAGGTCGGCAACGTCGCGTTCTCGCTGTCGCCCGAGGCGCAGCGTGCGGCCGAGCAGAAGCTGACCTCGCAGGCGATCGAGTCGTTCCGCGACCGCGCGGCCGAGGCCGCCAAGGCGTTCGGCTACAGCGGCTTCGCGATCCGCGAGGTGAACGTGGGCGGCGGCCGCAGCGTGCAGCCGTATTCGCGCATGATGGCGATGGACGCGGCGCCGATGATGGCCGCCAAGGCCGCCGCGCCGATCGCGGTCGAGGGCGGCAAGGCCACCGTCACCGTCACCGTCAACGGTTCGGTGCAGATGAAGTAAGCGGGCCGCCGGCAGGCGGGACCGCCGCGCCGTCGCGCCCGGCTTCACGAACGCGGCGCGCCGGCACCGACAGCCCGGCGGGCCTGCCCCGCCGGGCTGTTTTCATGCCGCAGCCGGCTCGCGCTTGCGGCGATAGGCCCACAGCATCAGCAGCACGCCGGCCACCACCATCGGCAGCGACAGCCACTGCCCCATCGACAGCCCGAGCGCGAGCAGACCGAGGAAATCGTCGGGTTCGCGCGCGAACTCGACGGTGAAGCGCGCGAGCCCGTAGCCGATCAGGAACAGCGCCGACACCGCGCCGGTGGGTCGCGCCTTGCGCGAGAAGAAGAACAGCACGAGGAACAGCGTGATCCCCTCGAGCGCGATCTCGTAGAGTTGCGACGGGTGGCGCGGCAGCATCTGGTACTGCATGAACACCTCGTTCAGATGCCATTTCGCAGCGATATCCGGGTGTGCCGCGAGCCAGATCGCGTCGTCGCGCGCGGCGCCCGGAAACAGCATCGCCCATGGCGCATCGGGGCTCGTCACGCGGCCCCACAGCTCGCCGTTGATGAAATTGCCGAAGCGCCCGGCCGCGAGCCCGGTCGGCACCATCGGCGCGACGAAGTCGGTCACCTGCAGCCAGGAGCGCTTGCGCTGCCACGCGAACAGCATCATCGCGGCCAGCACGCCGAGGAAGCCGCCGTGGAACGACATCCCGCCCTCCCAGACGCGGAAGATGTCGAGCGGATGCGCGAAGTAATAACTCGCCTTGTAGAACAGCACGTAGCCGAGCCGGCCGCCCAGCACCACGCCTAGCACGCCGTAGAACATCATGTCGTCGATGTCCTTGGCGGTCCAGCCTTGCGCCGCGACGTGCGGCAGCTTGAGCCGCACCCGGCCGACGACGATCGCCGCGATGAAGCCGACGAGATACATGAGCCCGTACCAGCGCACGGCGAGCGGTCCAAGATGAATCGCGACGGGATCGAAATTGGGGTGAATGATCATGAGTCGGTGTGGAAGGTTGCTGAATCGGTGCGGCGTTCATGCGCCGCGCCCGCCCTTTGAAGGTGTTTCGCCGCGCGCGTTCGGCACGCGACGCGGATCCGGCCGCCGCCGCGCCCCGCACGATCTCGATGAAATCCGCGGATACCGGGCTCGCCTCGCGCGTGCGCCGGCCGAGGCTCATCTCGACGATCGGCACGCCGCCCGCCAGCGGCCGGCGGCGATGACGGCACGCGTGCGGCGCCCACGGCCCGCCGCCCGCGCGAGGCTGTGATCGTGCGGCGCCGGACGCCGCCCGGCCAATACGCGGCGCCAGGCCAATATGCGGCGCCAGGCCGAGCGCGCCGTTGCGGCCCGTAATGATGTCATAAAAGCCGGACGTCCAACGAAGCGGGCCGATCGCGCGCGTCGGATCGGCCGGCTCGGCGAACCGCACCGACGCCGACCGCCTGTCGACCGACACCGAGGGCACGAAGCCTTCGCCCGCCTCACGCAAGACGATCGCCGGGCGCATCGAGCACGGCAGGCAGGGCCTGCGGCTGGACCGCGCGAGGCGAGCGGGCGGTTGCCGCCATCCCATGCCGCACGGCATGACGACGGCGCCCGCGCGCGGCCCCGGCCGGCGACGCGCAGCGGTGCGGGCGGCCTTTGCTTCTATAATGCGCGGACAGCCAGACCGGCCGCCGAGCCGGTGGAGACCCCTGTATGAGAATGAAGCTTCTGCGAGCGACCGCTGCCGCGCTGCTGATCGCGGCTATGCCCGCGCATGCCCAGCAGCCCGCGAGCGGCCCGCTACTCGCGCAACGCAAGAATTGCATGGCCTGCCATGCCATCGCGGCCCCGCTGATGGGGCCGCCGTTCCACGCCATCGCCGACCGCTACCTCGCGCGCGCCGATGCGGCCGACTATCTCGCGCAATCGATCGTGAAGGGCAGCGTCGGCGTCTGGGGACCGGTGCCGATGCCGGCCAACACGCAGTTGACCACTGACGAGGCATACCTGCTCGCCCGCTGGATCATGACGCTGAAGTAGGCGCTCGCCCCCGCACCGGCGCCGCCGCTGGCGGGGCAGGTGCGGCATCGGCCATGATCCGCCGAGTGCGCGGGCCTCGCCGCCCGCGCCTCGATCACATGGCTTCACGCCGGCGGCGGCGGGTGATCCGCGAGCGCCTCGCCGACCGCCTCGCTCACCCACTGCTCGATTTCAGGCGCGAGCGCCAGCAGCACCTGCTGCGAGACTTCTTCCGCGAGCGCCGCCGCGTGCTGCTGGACCAGCTCGCGACAGCGTGCGTCGATCAGCGCGCGACCTTCGCCTGCCAGATAGCCGGCAACGCGGCCGTGCAGCCGCTCGGCGAGGCGCCGCGCATCGACGGCGGGCGCCACCGGCGCGGGCGCCGCCGCGACCGGCAAGGGCTCGGGTGCGCCGTGCTGCAACTCGGCGGGCGGCGGCGCCTCCTGATCGGCGAAACGCGCCGGCATCGGCTCGTCGGCGCCGAACGGCGTCAGTTCGGCGAATGCGGCGGGCGGCATCGCCTCGATCGCGTGCAGCGCCGACTCGGTGCGGGCCACGACGTCGCTGTCGGCCGGCGCGTCGACGGCGGCGGCGATGCCGGAAGCGTCGCGACCGCCGGCAGCGACCGGCCCGGCGTCGCGCTGCTCGGCAGCCTGTTCCGGATCGGCCAGCGCGTAGGCGAGCGAGCCATCGTCCGGGGCGTCATGCTCGTCGTCGCCAACCAGTGGCGCGGCGCCCGCCTCATGCGGCGCGGCGGCCGGCGGCGATGTCACGGATGCCACGCCGGGCTGCGGTGCAGCAAGCGGCTCCGGCATTGCCGCGAATTCCGGCGCCACGGCAGGCTCGGGCGCGACGAACGCTGCCTCCGCGTCACTGAGCCCGCTATGAGCGGGCGGCGTCAATGGCGCGCGCGCCTCCTCGGGCGCGGCAACCGGCTCGGGCGCAGCGGTAGATGCCTGCGGCGTCGCCGGCTCGGGCGCGAAAGGCGCGTCGGGCACGTCGGACGCCGGGGCCGCCTCGGCCGATTGCGGCCGCGCCGCCGTGTCAGGCGAGGCGAACCGCGCCCCCGATGCATTCAGTTCCGGATCGGCAGCCGGCTCCGGTTGCGGCGCGCCGGCCAGTTCGTGCGGCACCGCCGGCTCCGGCGCAACGAACGGCGCGGGAACGTCGGGAACGTCGGGAACGTCGGGGGCGGCCGCGCCGGCCGCTGGCGCGGGTGCATGCGGCTCGGCCGGCGCGGCGGGCACCTCGCCAGCCTCGCCAAGCGCGCCGTCCGCAGCGGGCGGCCGCGCTTGCCGCAGCCGCGTCTCGTCCGGCCCGGGCGCCAGCCTCGCTACCGGCAGCGCATCGGCGCCGGCCGCGCCGGCCGGCGCGTCATAGGCCGTCGACAGCGGCGCGTGGGTCTCGGCGGGCGGCAGCCCGGAGCCGGCCGTTTCGGGGGCGGCTTGCGGCTGCAGGACGGGAAGGCCGTCGGCACGCGGCGCGGGCGTCGGAGTCGGGGTCGCGGAGCTGGCCGGCACGGACTTGCCGGGCACCAGCACATCGGTCAGAACAGGAATGTCGAACTCGCGGTTGGTGTCGGGCATGTTGCCTCCGGGCGCGGGTCAGCCGCCCTGCTTGTAGTTGTTCAGCGCATAGCCGCGATCGCGATAGAAACGATAGCGATCGCGGCCGGCCGCCAGTTCCTCGGGCGCGTTGCCGACCACCTCGAGCAGCCGCGCGAACCGCGCGAACTGCGCGGGCACCTCGGCGCCGAGATTGAGCACCACGCCGTCGTGCGGCGCGCGGGAAAGATCGGTGGTCAGCACGATCGGCGTCTGGCCGGCGAGCGGGCTGTCGATCGAGCAGTGCGGAATGAAATCGAGCGGCGAGAAGGTCCAGAGCCGCTCGTCCAGCGCGCGCAGCCGCGCCGGCTCCGCGCAGACGACGACGGATTGCCCCGCCAGATACGCCTTGCGCAGCAGCCGGCACGCATACGCCAGCGAATCGCCGACGTTCGAGTGGAAATCGATCCGCGTCATCACGCGCACCGCTGCGTCGTCGCCGCGCCGCTCACGCGCCGGCGCGGTCGATCAGGAACTGCGTCAGGAGCGGCACCGGCCGGCCGGTGGCCCCCTTCGCCGCGCCGCTCTTCCAGGCGGTGCCGGCGATGTCGAGGTGCGCCCATGGGTAAGCCTCGGCGAAACGCGACAGGAAGCACGCCGCCGTCACGCTGCCGCCCGGACGCCCGCCGAGATTCGTCAGGTCGGCGAAATTCGACTTCAGCTGCTCCTGATACTCGTCGTCGAGCGGCAGACGCCAGGCCGGATCGCCGGCCTCGCGCGAGGCGTCGAGCAGCTCGCCCGCCAGCGCGTCGTCCTTCGAGAACAGGCCGCTGTGGTGGTGGCCGAGCGCGACGACGCAGGCGCCCGTCAGCGTCGCGACGTCGATCACGGCGGCCGGCTTGAAGCGCTCGGCGTAGGTGAGCGCGTCGCAGAGGATCAGGCGGCCCTCGGCGTCGGTATTGAGCACCTCGATCGTCAGCCCCTTCATGCTCGTGACGATGTCGCCCGGCTTCAGCGCGTTGCCCGCCGGCATGTTCTCGCAGGTCGGCACGATCGCGACGACGTTGAGCTTGAGCCCCATTTCGGCCACGGCGCGCATCGTGCCGAGCACCGAGCCGGCGCCGCACATGTCGTACTTCATCTCGTCCATGCCCTCGCCCGGCTTCAGCGAGATGCCGCCCGTGTCGAACGTGATGCCCTTGCCGACCAGCACGATCGGCGCCGCCTTGGCCGGCCCGCCCTGGTAGTGCAGCACGATGAACTGCGGCGGCTCGACCGAGCCGCGCGCGACCGCCAGGAACGACTCCATCTTCAGCGCCTGGATCTGCTTCAGGCCGAGCACCTCGGACCTGAGATTCCAGTCCTTAGCCATCTGCCGGGCCGAGTTCGCAAGATAGGTGGGCGTGCAGACGTTGGCGGGCAGGTTGCCGAGATCGCGCGTGAAATCGATGCCGTTGGCGATCGCCACGGCCTGCTTCACGGCCAGCTTGGCGGCCTTCTCCTCGGCCGGATCGACGCTGAACACGACGCGCTTGAGCGTGGCCGGCTCGGGCTCGGCCTTGCTCTTCATCTGCGTGAAGCGGTAGGTTTCGTTGCGCAGCGCGAGAATCGCGGCACGCACGCACCAGTCGGACGCGCGCTCGGCGACGGGCAACTGCGTGAGCGTGAACGCGACCTGCCCGACCTTGGTCGCGAGCAGCGCGCGCCAGGCGGCGCGGACGGCCTCCTGGTAAGCCTTCTGGCCGAAGCCGTCCTGCTTGCCGAGGCCGACGAGCAGCACGCGCGAGGCGCCGATGCCCGACACTTCGTGCAGCAGCAGGGTCTTGCCGGCCTTGCCGTCCATGTCGCCGGCCTTGATGATCCGCGACAGCAGCCCCTTGGTGGCTTCATCCGTGTCGAGCGCGGCGCCGGACAGCGTTTGGGATTCGAACACGCCGATCACGACGCAGTCGGATTTTCCGGTCAGGAACCCCTTGGCAGCACCTTTGCTCCAATCAAAGCCTTTTATGCTAAAGTCCATCGCGCTTGTCCTCGGATAAAATCTGGGCTAAGGGTGAAAGCCGCAATTATCCGCTATTTTTTCCCTGGCGGCGCGCGCCCCACCCCCTCCCGCCCTCTTCGCATCAAACATGATCTTTGAACGCTCCCTCCAGCGCGAGCTTGCGTATACGGCCGGCGCTGTCTTCATGGTGCTGCTCACGATCATGCTGACGTCGATGATGATCCGTATCGTCGGCTACGCAGCGTCCGGTCAGGTGAGCCCGAAGGACGTGCTCGTGCTGATCGGCCTCACCGTGATCGGCTATCTCGCGATGATCCTGGTCGGCACCCTGTTCGTGTCGATCCTGTTCGTGCTCACGCGCTGGTACCGCGACTCCGAAATGGTGGTCTGGCTCGCCTCCGGCGTGAGCCTCACGCGCCTGATCCGGCCGATCGGCGTGTTTTCCACGCCGATCGTGCTGCTCATCGCGTTCTTCGCGTTCGTCGGCTGGCCGTGGTCGAACCAGCAGAGCAAGCTGATCAAGGCGCGCTTCCAGCAGCGCGACGAGGTCTCGCTGCTCGCGCCGGGTCAGTTCCGCGAATCGACCGCGACCCACCGCGTGTTCTTCATCGAGAAGATGTCGCCGGACCAGGCCCGGGTGCAGAACGTGTTCGTCACGACCACCGAGCAGGGCAAGGTCAACATCGTCGTCTCGCAGACCGGCCGCGTCGAAACCGAGAAGAACGGCGACCGCTTCATCGTGCTCGAGAACGGCCGCCGCTACGACGGCGTGCCCGGCCAGCCGAACTTCAAGATCATGCAGTTCGAGCGCTACGGCGTGAAGATCCAGAGCAAGCAGGTGGTCACGCAGCCCACCACCACCAGCACGTCCACGCTCGAGCTGCTGCGCGATCCGACCAAGGAAAACCTGGCCGAATTCGCCTGGCGCGCCGGCCTGCCATTGATCGCAATCAATCTGATGATCCTGGCAATCCCGCTGGCCTATCAGAATCCGCGGCGCGGCCGCACCGTCAACCTCGTGATGGCCGTGCTGATCTACCTGACCTATTCCAACCTGCTGAACGTGGTGCAATCGCAGATCGAGCGCGGCAAGCTGCCGTTCGGCGTCGGGCTGGTGGTGCTGCACCTGGTGGTGGCCGGCATCGTCGCGTTCCTGTTCTGGCTACGCGTGCGCAACCGGCCGCTCATCTCGCGGGCCACGTTCCGCCGGGGAGCCTGACCGATGCGGCTCTACGAAAAGTATTTCGCGCGCCAGATCTACCTGACGTTCATCTTCGTGCTGTTCGCGTTCTCGGGGCTGTTCTTCTTCTTCGACCTGATCAGCGAGCTGAACTCGGTCGGCCACGGCGCCTACAACTTCGGCTACGCGGTGCTGCGCGTCGCGCTGCAGACGCCCTCGCGCTTCTACGAGATCATCCCGGTCGCGACGCTGATCAGCGCGATCTACGTGTTCGCGCAGATGGCAGCGAACTCCGAGTTCACGATCTTCCGCGTCTCGGGCCTCGCCACCAACCAGGCGCTGCGCTCGCTGCTGAAGATCGGCGTGCCGCTCGTGATCGTCACCTACCTGATCGGCGAATTCATCGGCCCCTACACCGATCAGCTCTCCGAGCGCGTGCGGCTCGAGGCGCTCGGCTCGTCGGTGTCGTCGAACTTCGCCTCGGGCGTCTGGGTCAAGGACACGCTGACCGCGCGCGACAACGGCGAGCCGGTCACGCGCTTCGTCAACGTCGGCACGCTGTCGCCCGATTCGACCATCAGCAACGTGCGGATCTACGAGTTCGATTCGAAGTTCCAGCTGCAGAACGTGCGGATCGCGAAGTCGGGCCGCTACGCGCCGCCCGGCCACTGGCTGCTGACCGACGTGACCGACACCCAGCTCACGCCGATCCCGCCGGACAGCCATGCGCCGAAGGATGCGCTGAACCCGGTCTACCGCTCCGAGCAGGTGTCGATGCCGCAGTATTCGCTGCGCTCGGATCTCACGCCGCAGATCCTGTCGGTGCTGCTGGTGTCGCCGGAGCGGATGTCGATCTTCAACCTGTTCCGCTATATTCAGCATTTGCGCGAGAACCAGCAGGACACCCAGACCTACGACATCGCGCTGTGGCGCAAGCTGCTGTACCCGTTCGCGGTGTTCGTGATGCTGGTGCTGTCGCTGCCGTTCGCGTACCTGCATACGCGCGCCGGGGTGGTGGGCGTGAAGGTGTTCGGCGGCATCATGCTCGGCATGAGCTTCCAGCTCTTCAACACGCTGTTCTCGCACATCGGCACGCTCAATACCTGGCCCGCGCCGCTCACGGCGGCGCTTCCCGCCCTGATCTACCTCGCGCTCGGCCTGTTCGCGCTGAAGTGGGTCGACCGGCACTGATCACCGATTACCGCAGAGAACGGAGGAACGATGAGCAAGCATGGGATCATCCTGTTCGGACATGGTTCGCGCGACCCGCGCTGGATGGAGCCCTTCGAGCGGCTCGCCGAGCGCGTGCGCGCCGCGCACACGCTCGGCCCGGTCTCGCTCGCGTTCCTCGAACTGATGCCGCCGGAACTGGCGGACGCGGTGGCCGCGCACGCCACGCAGGGCTGCGCGGCCATCACGATCGTGCCGGTATTCGTCGGCCAGGGCGGCCACGTGCGGCGCGACCTGCCCGAACTCGTCGAGGCGTGCCGCGCCGCCCATCCGGGCATCGAGATCCGCTGCGCCACGGCGATCGGCGAGGACGACGCCGTGCTCGACGCGATCGCACGCTACTGCCTGCAGCAGGCGAGCGCCTGACGGATCACACCGCCCGCCGCGGCGGCGCCTCAATGCAAAACGCCGGCCCCCAGGGGCCGGCGTTTTGCATTGAGGGCGCATCCATCAGGCCGCGTTGCGCATGCCGTCGCCGTCCGTGCCCGCCTCGGCCGGCGCGCCGTCGTCCGCGAGCCGCCCGCGCTCGCCGAACGCGGCGCCGATCATCAGCAGGCTCGGCTGCGCGGGATCGAGCCAGGCCTGCGCCTCGCCCGCCGCCATCCGTGCCAGCGTCAGCTCGAGCGTGCGCTCGCGAGCCGTGCTGCAGGCCTCGACGATCGCCACCGGCGTGTCGGCCGCGCGGCCCGCGTCGATCAATTGCCGCGCGATGCCCGGCGCGCTGTCGCGGCCCATGTAGAACACCAGCGAATCGGCGTTGACCTGCTCGCGGATCTCGTCGCTGCCCGGCGCGCGGCTCCGGGTGGCAAACGCGACGCTGCGCGCGACGCCGCGCAGCGTCAGCGAGCGCTTGAGCGTGGCCGCGCCGGCCAGCGCCGCGGTGATGCCCGGCACCACCTCGTAGTCGATCCCGGCCGCCTCCAGCGCGCGCATTTCCTCGTCGGCGCGGCCGAACAGCATCGGGTCGCCGCCCTTCAGGCGCACCACCACGGCATGCTCGCGCGCGGCGTCGACAATCTGCTTGTTGATGAACTGCTGCGCGGAGGAGCGCTGCCCGCAGCGCTTGCCGACCGGGACGAGCCGCGCGTGCGGCGCATGCTCGAGCATCGCCGGCTCCACCAGCGCGTCGTGCAGCACCACGTCGGCCAGGCCGAGCAGCCGCGCGCCGCGCACCGTGATCAGGTCCGCTGCGCCCGGCCCCGCGCCAATCAGATACACCTTGCCCATACACCCTTCATTGGTTGGTCGCCGTGGGCGGCGCACGCCGCCCACGGCGCTGCATCACGCCGAATACGCGCGGATCATGCCGGCCGCAACCGTGTGATGCGTCGCCTCGTCGATCAGCACGAACGCACCGGTGCCCGGATGCGCGTCGTAGGTATCGCAGACGATCGGCTTTTGCAGCGTCAGCGCGACCCGGCCGATGTCGTTCATCTTCAGATCCAGGCGGTCGGTGGCCTGCGACAGCGTATGCACGTCGAGCACCTGCCGGACCGCGCCGATCTTCGTAAACACCATGTTGGTGGTCTGCTTGAGCAGATACTTGCGCTGCGGCGACAGCGGCATCTCGTCGAACCAGCACAGGTCCGCCTCGAGCTTTTTGGCCGGCTCGATGCGCTGCGCGTTCGGCACGAACACGTCGCCGCGCGACACGTCCACATCCTCGCCGAGGCGGATCGTCACCGTCTGCCCCGCGAACGCGGATTCTACCGCAGCCGTGCCGCCCGGCACCGGCGCGATGATCTCGGCCACCGTCGCCGTGCGGCCCGACGGCAGCACCGCGATCTCGTCGCCCACCCGCACCTCGCCGGCCTCCACGCGGCCCATGTAGCCGCGGAAGTCGTCGGCCGAGCTGCCGTCCTGGCGCGCCACCCACTGCACCGGGAAGCGCAGCGCCGCGCCGCCGTCGACCGCCACCGGCAGCGTTTCCAGCAGGTCCAGCAGCGGCTCGCCCGAATACCACGGCATGCTGTCCGACAGCGTGACGATGTTGTCGCCCTTGAGCGCCGACACCGGCACGAAGCGCACGCCGGCCAGGCCCAGCTGATCGGCGAGCGCGACGTAGGCCTCGCGGATCAGGTCGAAGGTGGCCTCCGAATACTCGACCAGATCCATCTTGTTGATCGCGACGATCACGTGCTGCAGGCCGAGCAGCTTCACGATCGCGCTATGGCGCTTGGTCTGCGGCAGCAGCTGCGTGACGCCGCCCTCGACCGTCACGCGCGTGGCGTCGATCAGGATGATCGCGGCGTGCGCGGTCGAGGCGCCCGTCACCATGTTGCGCGTGTACTGCTCGTGGCCCGGCGTGTCGGCGATGATGAACTTGCGCTTGGCGGTGGCGAAGTAGCGGTAGGCCACGTCGATGGTGATGCCCTGCTCGCGCTCGGCTTCGAGCCCGTCGGTGAGCAGCGCGAGGTCGAGCTCGTCACCCACGGTGCGCTTGTTCTTCGCGCGCGACAGCGCCGACAGCTGGTCGGACAGCACCGCCTTGCTGTCGTACAGCAGGCGGCCGATCAGCGTGCTCTTGCCGTCGTCGACGCTGCCCGCCGTGATGAAGCGCAACACGCCGAGGTCTTCGTGGTTCTCGATGATGCTCATGATGTCTGTATCCTCGCGTGCTTCAGAAATAACCCTGCTTCTTGCGCTGCTCCATCGCCGCTTCCGAGGTCTGATCGTCCATCCGCGTCGCGCCGCGCTCGGTGATCTCGGTCACTGCGGTCTCGGCGATGATCTTCTCGACATCGTCGGCATCGCTCTCCACCGGGCAGGTGCAGCTGATGTCGCCCACCGTGCGGAAGCGCACCAGCGCGCGCTCGCTCGTCTCGCCCTCGCGCATCGGCGTGAGCGGCGTGACGGGCACCAGCAGGCCGTTGCGGCGCACGATCTCGCGCTGGTGGGCGTAGTAGATCGAGGGCAGCTCGAGATTCTCGCGGGCGATGTATTGCCAGACGTCGAGCTCGGTCCAGTTCGAGATCGGGAACACGCGCAGGTGCTCGCCCGGGTGCAGGCGCGCGTTGTAGAGGCTCCAGAGTTCCGGACGCTGGGCCTTCGGGTCCCATTGGCCGAACTCGTCGCGAAACGAGAAGATGCGCTCCTTGGCGCGCGCCTTTTCTTCGTCGCGGCGCGCCCCGCCGATCATCGCCGTGTAGCCGTGCTGCTCGATCGTCTCGAGCAGCGTGACGGCCTGCGCGGCGTTGCGCGAATCGGTTTCGCGGCGCAGCACCACGGTGCCGCGCGCGATCGACTCCTCGACGTGGCCGACCACCAGCTCGGCGCCGATCTGCTTGGCGCGGCGATCACGGAAATCGATCACCTCGTCGTAATTGTGGCCCGTGTCGATGTGGACCAGCGGGAACGGCAGCGCGGTCTTGCGGCCCGCGCCCAGGCCGAATGCCTTCAGCGCCAGATGCAGCACGACCACCGAATCCTTGCCGCCCGAAAACAGCAGCGCGGGCTTGCTGCACTCGGCCACGAGTTCGCGCAGGATGTGGATCGACTCGGCCTCGAGCCAGTCGAGATGGCCCATCCGGCCGGCAGTGCCGGCCGGCCGGGCGAAGGTGGATGGTTCGAGCGTCGTGCTCATGATGTCAGTCCTTGCTGGTTTGCTGATGGCCGCCCGCCGGGGCGGGCGGCGCGCTTGCTGTCGTTCGTGGGCGAGGCGCACGGCGGCGCCTCAGGCGTTGGCGCGGCCCGGCAGTTCCGACACCGGCGCGACCGTGATGTGCAGGCCGCATTCCTTGGTGTCGCGCGACTCCCACCACCAGCGGCCCGCGCGGCTGTCTTCGCCGGGGCGGATCGCGCGCGTGCAGGGCTCGCAGCCGATGCTCGGGTAGCCGCGCGCGTGCAGCGGGTTCACCGGCACGTCGAACGCCTTCAGGCAGGCCCACACCTCGGCCTCGGTCCAGTCGGCGAGCGGATTGTACTTGGCGATGCCGCGGGCCTCGTCGTGCTCCTGCTCGTGCAGCTCGGCGCGCGTGACCGACTGCTCGCGGCGCTGGCCCGTGACCCAGGCGTCGGCCTCGGCGAGCGCGCGGTTGAGCGGCTCGACCTTGCGGATCTGGCAGCACGCCTTGCGCAGCTCGACGCTCTCGTAGAACGCGTTCGGGCCGTGCTCGGACACGTACTGGTCGATCGCGTCGGGCTGCGGGTGGAACTGCTCGATCTCGTAGCCGTAGCGCTCGCGCACGCGGTCGATCATGCCGAGCGTTTCCGCGTGCAGGCGGCCCGTGTTCAGCGAAAAGATGCCGATCGCGTGGCCCTTCGAGAGAATCGCGTGGCTGAGCAGCATGTCCTCGGCCGCGAGGCTGCTCGCGAACTTCACGCGCGGGTGGCGCCCGGCGATCGCGGCGAGCAGCGCGTCGAGCCGCTCGACCTTGGCCGCCAGTTCGGGGCTGAGGGCGCCGCTCATGCGCCCACCCGGCCGGCGGCGGCGCGGCGGCGGAACAACGGTGTCGCGTCGTCCACCGCGCCCTGGTAGCGTTCCGAGAATTCGCTGAACGCGTTCAGCGCGTCGTGCGGGTCGCGGTCCGCGCGCACCGCGAACGCGTCGAAGCCGCAACGCGACATGTAGTTCAGCTGGTCGCGCAGCACGTCGCCGATCGCGCGC
Source organism: Burkholderia glumae LMG 2196 = ATCC 33617 (assembly GCF_000960995.1). Lineage (NCBI taxonomy): Bacteria > Pseudomonadati > Pseudomonadota > Betaproteobacteria > Burkholderiales > Burkholderiaceae > Burkholderia > Burkholderia glumae. Next base: position 303,672 of record NZ_CP009435.1, read on the forward strand.
AGCTCGCCGGTCCAGCCGTAGCGCTTGCGCAGCAGGTGGGCGGTGCTGTAGCCGCGGCCGTCGCCGAAGCGCGGGAAGTCCACCGCGATCACCGTCAGCCTGTCGAAGTCGGCGACGAGCTCGGCCGGCTCGCTGTCCGGCGCGAGCCACACGCCGAGTTCGTCCTTCGTCTTCGCGGCGCTCAACGCCTCGCGCTCGGCCTGCCAGTAGGCGAGCGGCACCAGCACCTTGCCGGCCGGCAGCGCGCCCACCTCGGGCAGCGCGCCGTCCTCGCCCGCGCGCACGACCTGCCAGGCGTCGTCGGTCACTGCGCGGTTCTTGATAATCGAAGCCATCTGCTGAATTCCTCTTGGGGTTACGCGTGGGCCGGCTGGCGCGCCGCGTAGACCCGCTCCTTGAACGGCGCGATGCCGATGCGGTTGTAGGTGTCGATGAAGCGCTCGCCGTCGATGCGCGACTCGACGTAGGTATCGACCAGCTTCGTGATCACGTCGGGCACTTCCTCGGCCGAGAACGACGGGCCGATCACGCGGCCCAGCTTCAGGCCGTCCTGCCCCGTGCCCTGCTCGCCGCCGAGCGACACCTGGTACCACTCCGAGCCGTCCTTGTCGACGCCGAGAATGCCGATGTTGCCGACGTGGTGGTGACCGCACGAGTTCATGCAGCCCGAGATGTTCAGCGACATCTCGCCGAGGTCGTAGACGTAGTCGAGATCGTCGAAACGCTCCTGGATCGCCTGCGCGATCGGGATCGACTTGGCGTTCGCCAGCGAGCAGAAATCGCCGCCCGGGCACGCGATGATGTCGGTCAGCAGGCCGATGTTCGGCGTCGCGAAGCCGACCGCCTTGGCCTTTTCCCACAGCTCGAACAGGTCGCGCTTCTTCACGTTGGCGAGAATCAGGTTCTGCTCGTGCGACACGCGCAGCTCGCCGAACGAATAGGCATCGGCCCAGTCGGCCACCGCCTCCATCTGCGCGTCGGTTGCGTCGCCCGGCGCCACGCCGTTCGGCTTCAGCGACAGCGTGACCGCCGCGTAACCCGACACCTTGTGCGGCGCGACGTTGCGCTCGACCCAGCGTGCGAACGCCTTGTTCTCGAGCAGGTGCTGTTCGTAGGAGGCGTCGGTGTCGGCCAGCTTCTCGTAGGCCGGCGGGGCGAAGCAGCGCGACACGCGCTCGACTTCGTCCTGCGTCAGCGTCGAGGGACCGTCCTTCAGGTGCTGCCATTCCGCCTCGACCTGCTGCGCGAACTTCTCCGGCGAAAGCGCCTTCACGAGGATCTTGATCCGCGCTTTATAGAGATTGTCACG